>CAYMLQ010000019.1:0-35151 GCA_964390795.1 uncultured Lentisphaeraceae bacterium | reverse complement strand
AGCGCGGTGCATACGCCCATCCATCCTGGAAAGGCGTTTGAAGGCAAATCGGCCAACGGACGCTTCGGCGACTGGGTGGAAGAGGTCGACTGGAGCACGGGCCGCGTGCTGGACACGTTGCGCGAGCTGAAGCTCGACCGCCGCACGCTCGTGGTCTTCACCAGCGACAACGGGCCGTGGCTCATCAAAGGCTCCGACGGCGGCAGCGCAGGCCCGCTGCGCGGCGGCAAGGGTAGCACGTGGGAGGGGGGCGTGCGGGTGCCGACGGTCGTCTGGTGGCCTGGTAACGTCGAGCCCGGCAGCGTGTGCGACGCGGTGGCAGGAACCATCGACCTGTTACCGACCTGCGTGACGCTGGCCGGTGGGAAGGTGCCGGCAGAGCCGGTCATCGACGGACGCGATCTCTCTGCGCTTCTTTTGGGCCAGTCGAAGCAATCGCCGCGCGAGGCACACTACTACTTTGCGGGCTACAGCCTTCAGGCGGTGCGGCAGGGGCCGTGGAAGCTGGCCGTGGCCGCTCAGAACGAGGCGAAGGGCAGAGAGCTGCCCGACGATGTGAAGGGTAACACGCCGCGCCTCTACGACCTCGACGCCGACATCGGCGAGCGCAACAATCTCGCGGACAAGCAGCCCGAAATTGTGGCGAGGCTGCAGGCGCTGATTGCGGCCATGGACGCCGAGATCGGCGGCAGCGCCCCGACGTCACGTCGCCCGGCAGGAGAGGTCAAGGACGCGAAGACGCTCTATCCGATGCTCGGCTATACGCCGCGGGATCAGGGCAAAGGCGAGAAGCGGGCGGGCGAGGCCGTGCCGCTCGCTCAGCTTAAGCCGGGCGGCGCGATCGCGGGTGCGAGCGCGCCCTCTGTTGAGAAGCGGGCCTTCACGGTTTCCTGCGAGGTCGAGACGGCCCAGAAAGATGCGGTGATCGTGGCGCATGGCGGCATCGCGGTCGGCTATTCGCTGTTCCTCAAGGGCGGACGGGTGGCTTTCGCGGTGCGCAAGGGAGCGGAGGCGGTCACGGAGATTGTCGCCGCCGAGCCCGCTTCCGGCGCGCTGCGCGTCGCGGCTTCACTGGGGGTGGGTGGTAAGATGACGCTGACAATCAACGATGCGGTCATCGCGACGGGCCGGGCGGATGGCCTGCTGCAGCGGCAGCCCGCCGAGGACTTCTGCGTCGGGCATGACAGCGCCAAGCCGGTCACCGGCTATGCGGGGAAAGATCCGTTCAAAGGGGCGATCAGGAATTTGAAAGTGAGCACGCCATGAAGCGTCTGTTCTGTCTGCTGTCGCTCCTTGGCGCGCTGTCCGCACGGGCGGCACCCGCACCGGCGAAGCCCAACATCATTTTCATCTTGGCCGACGACCTCGGCTACACGGACTTGGCGTGCTACGGCAGCGCCTACTACGAGACTCCGAACATCGACCGGCTCGCGTCGCAGGGCGTGCGGAGGTCAAGGCGCCGATGCCGACGCAGAGGAAGGCCTCGGCTGCCGTTCTCAAGCCGAAAAGGAAGGGCCGGGCAAGGACGATCGCCGAGTGATACCACTGCCGAAAAGTATTTATTCTAAAAGGGCTGTTCCACACACAGGGAGGGACGAGCGTCTGCTCGTCCTAGGCACGCAGACGCGTGCCCCTCCCGTGTGTCTGGTGCCTTCATAGAGTCTAAAGACTTTTCGGCAGTGGTATGAGCTCTAGCCCGAAGTTCCAGCGACAAAACGCGCACCCTCCATGCTCAACCCGTTGACAGGCACTGAGATGCACGGACGAACCGAAGTTATTTGCGTTCTATTTGTGCCCATGTAAATGAGTCGAATTATGGCAAGCCGGCAAGGACAAGGCCGTTGACGGGAGTGTCCCCCAAGTCGTTTATATTTGATTATTCCGCTCACCGTCAGTCGTGGGTGCCGCCCAGAAAGTCGTAGGCGATGCGGTGCTGCAGCACGCGGATGTGAGCAAAGGCTTGCCGCAGCAGCGTGCGGTCGGCGTATCCCAGGCGGCGCACCTCCACCAGGTTGTCAGGAACCAACCCCGCATGAACGCCCCGCACCTGTTGCTGCAGCCGGAGCCGCATGAGAAAACCGTAGGTTGCGGCGATTTCGTCTCGGCTGGCCGGAGAGAGCTGGCCGGCTTCGGTCAGCGCGTCCAGCCGGTCCAGCGTGTTCGTCTGCGCGATGGCATGGCGCAGCGCATACAGGCGCGCAAACGCCACGATCGGCAGCATGGCCGCCTTGAGGTCGAGCGTCCCCCGTGGCGCACCACGGGCGCCGCCCATCAGAATGTGTCCTAGCAGCATGACCGGCGGCTTGAACCGCAGGGCGTCGCGGGCGAAATGCGGGAAGAAGGCTGGTGCCTCTCGCAGTTGGTCGAACACATGCTGTCGCAGATCGGAAACAACCGCAGGATCACCGCAAACGGCACGGAAGTCGAAAAAGACGGTGAAGACCAGCAGTTCTTCGGGTTCTGCCCGGGCGGCCCAGTAACTGAAATGCGCTTTCCACGCCGACAGGGGGCGCGTCCACACCGGGTTCTGCGCCATGAAGCGTCCGCGGCAGAACGGATAGCCGGCCTCGTTCAGCCACCCGCATACGCGGCGGCCCAACTCCAGAAAATAGCCAGCCTCGTCTGACGTGCGGGAGGCCGGATCCGAAGGCACATAGATGATCGCGTTGTCCTGATCGGTGACCAGCGTTTGCTCTTGGCGGCCCTGACTGCCCAAAGCCACAAACGCGAACCGAGCGGGCGGCGGCCCCAGCTCCTCGATGGCAAGATCCACGAACCGTTCCGTGGCCGCGTCGCAGACCGACGAGACCAGGCGCGTCACGTTGTGCGGGAGGGCGCCGCTGTCGAGCAGAGCCTTCACCGCGACGGAGATTCGCCGGCAGCTCCGCACCACATCCTCGACCAGGGCAGCCCGCGAGATCTCGCTGGTCAGCACCACCGCGCCATACTGCTGGAACGGAAGCAAATCGCGGTCGCTCAAGGTGCCGAGGATGAGGCCTGCGTCGTCAGACACCGCCACATGTCGCAGGTGGCCTTCCTGCATGCGCAAAAGGGCTTCATAGACGGGTGTGTTCTCTGGAACCGTCGCAACCGGGGCGCTCATGACGGTTCGAACCGGTGTGCGCGAGTCCAGCCCGGCAGCCAGCACGCGGTCGCACAGGTCGTGGGCCGTGGCGATGCCGATCGTCGCTCCGGACACGTCACGCACAAGGACGGCAGAGGCCTTGCTCGCGACGAGTAACGCCGCCACCTTGCGCACGGGCATCTCGCTCGGGCAGAAGAGGCCTGGCCTCACCACATGGCTCACCGGCTCATGCAGAAAGAGGAGCGACGATTGGAGCCTGGCGATCATGGCGTCGCGCTCCTGCTCGCGCCGCACAAGCGACGTGATATCCTCCACCAGCCCGTCGATGGCGATCGGCTGCCCTGTCGCGTCGCGCACGAGGGCGGCGCGCAGCGCGAGCGTTGTCGCGTGGCCATGGCCGGCGTCCGCGGACAGCCGGCAGTCGGCCGTCCCATCGAGCATCAGCCGCTCATAGAACACGCTGAACGAGGCGCCGTCACGGAACACATCGGCCAAGGCGATGGGCACGTCTCCGGACGTTCCCGCAGCCGCTCGCAGGCAGCGCTCGGCGATCGCGTTGGCGGCCAGCACAACACCTTGGCGGTCGGCCCCAGCCCGGAACAGGCCGGTTGGCGCATGCGCGGCCGCCTCTGATAGGGGTGACTCGGCGGGAAGGGGTGTGGCGCTGCTTTCCAGCGGGGAGACAGACTCGCGAGCCAGCAGGACGATCCCGCCGCGCCCGCCCACGGCGATACGGGTCGGAACGAGCGTACACGCGACACGGGCACCGTCGCGCCGTCTCAGGTCGCCGGCGACGCAGGCGGACGCGGTATCGGCCCCGTTCTGGATGTCCTCAATGCGCTGCCAGACATCCGCATTCGTGTCGCCAGGTGTGAGCACTTCGGTCAGATCGAGCAGTTCCAACTCCGCTGCCGAGTAGCCCAGCAGGGCCAACAGGTGAGGATTTGCATAGCGGCAGCGTCCGTCCAAGACGAGCAGCGTGCCTTCGGTGGCCGCTTCGACCAGCGACCGGTAACGCTCGTTTGCCGTGTGCAGTTCGTCGATGGCTTCCACACGCTCCCGGTCGAGGCGCCGGCTGTGGCGCACGACATGCATCAGCAGCAGGGCAACCAGCCCGGTAATGAACAGCGAAGCGTGAACGAGGCCGCTCTCAAGGTGCGCGATCTCGTGCCTGACATCCTCCATGTAGAGGCCCGTGCCGATCACCCACCCCCAGGGGGCGAACCCCTTGACGAAGGACTCTTTCGGCTCCAGCCTCTTTGGATCGTCCGGCCACTGCCACACATAGTCGATATAGCCCTCCTGGTGACGTCGCACGACCTCTGCAAACTCGACAAAAATGCGCGCGCCCTTCGGATCCTGGAAATCCGTCAGGTCCTTGCCATTCAGATCCTGCCGGTAGGGGTGCATGACCATGCGCGGATGCATGTCCTGCAGCCAGAAGTAATCCTTGTTTTCACGGCCGTAACGCAGCGTGGCGATGCGGTCACGCGCCTCCGTCTGCGCGTTCTCCCGCGTCAAGCGTCCCGCAGCGACCTGCCGCTCGGCATCTGCCAGAATGCTCCAGGCGGCCTGTGCGAGTTCGCGGATCATCTCGCGCTTGCGGTCGAGCAGCGCTTGCTCAAAGGCGGGGATGAGCAACGCCCAGATCATCGCGACAAAAAGGGCGACGGCCAGCAAGGACGGGAGGATGACATTCAGGCCAAAGGTCCGGCGCGTTCGGCGCGCGTGGGTGAAGGCGGCTGCCGTTCGTGCCGCTGTGGTCGCCGCCTCCAGGCACAGCGCATCACGGAACGCTTGCCAGAGCGCGTTCGGCATCTCGACGCCCAGTCCGTTTGCACGCCCTCCTTCGGGGTCATGGAAATCGGTGCCGGCGCACACCAGCAGCCCTAGGTCGGCGGCCATCCGGACGAGTTCTTGCTGCGCGCCGGCGGGGGCGGGCGCGTAAAGTGCCTCGATCCCGTCCAGACCGCAGGCACGCAAGTCCACAAGGATTTCCCGCAGCGCCGGAAGACCCGGACGCAGGAGCAGCGGATGTGCGAGAAAGACACGCCCGCCCGCGCGGCGGGCAAGGGCGATGGCGTCGGCGACCGGCAGCGGGCCGACCGCATGGGCGGGGACGGCGACATCCGGGGGTGCGGGGGCCTGTGCCGTTGAGCCGGCCCGGCGCAACGAGTCGACCACGCTCTGTGTGGCTGACGTGCGGGAGAGGCGCACCGTGCGCAACGCACCAAGCCACTCCGCGCGTGTCACGTCGTAGCCATACACCAGCAGGTGGATCTCCTCGCCCCTCCAAAGGGCGGTGAGTTCAACACCGCTGACCGAACCGATGCCCCGCCTGCGCAACGCGTCTTGAAACCGCGCGAGACCGTCAACCGTGTCGTGGTCGGTCAGGGCCGCGAACACGACGCCGTCCTCCGCTAGGCGGCGGGCGACCTCCTCGGGCGAGAACCGTCCGTCGCTGCAGTCCGAATGGCAATGCAGGTTGACGCGTGTGGTGGCGTTCATCGTGATGTCCGGTCAGCGGCGCGGGCCGCCCCTCTCACGCGGCGGCGCGCTTCGGCTGGGTCAGCAGCGAAACGATGATCAGCGTGGCAAAACTCAGCGGAATCGAAATGATGCCGGGGTTGCTGAACGGGATCGGCGCCTGTGTTGGGTCAAGCCCGTAGAGCTTGAACAGGTCGGGCGAGAACATGATGAGCAGCAGGGAGGAAACCATGCCCATCAGAATCGACGCGGTGATGCCACGCGCCGTCGTCCGTTTCCAGAAGAGCAGCATCAGCACCGACGGCAAGTTCGCCGAGGCCGCTACGGCAAAGGCCAGGCCGACCAGGAACGTGACGTTCATCCCCTTGAAAAGGATGCCCAGGACAATCGCCAGCGCCCCGATGACGAAGGCCGAAATCTTGCCCGCGCGGATCTTCTGGTGGTCGTCCATGCGCAGGTTGAGATAGCGGTCGCACAGATCATGCGCCACGGCTCCCGAGGCCGCCACGATCAGGCCGCTGACGGTTCCCAGCACGGTCGCGAACGCGATGGCCGAAATGAACGCGAAGAGCGCCTTGCCGAACGAACGGGCGAGCAGAGGCGCGGCCATGTTGCTGTCGGCCGGGTTGATCACGCCGTTGATCATCGCGCCCAGCCCCATGAACAGCGTCAGAATATAGAAGAACCCGATGGCGGCGATCGCGACAATGGTCGATTTGCGCGCGCTGGCCGGGCTGGGCACCGTGTAGTAGCGGATCAGGATGTGCGGCAGGGCGGCTGTGCCCAAAAAGAGCGCCAGCATCAGCGAGATGAAATCCAGGCGCTCGAGGAGCGAGCCCTGCACCTTAAACTTCATGCCCGGGCGCAAGAGCTGGTTGCCCGGCGTGAACGTCGGGTAGTAGGCGGTGACTTTTGAGCCGTCGCGATCCGTGAAGACGGCGTCCTTGTAGCGGCGGATCACCGTGTCCTTGGCGGTCAGCGCGGACAGGAAGCCGACCGGCGACACCGACCCTTGCGGCGCCTCAGCCTGACCTCGGAACCGCTCGATGTTGCCCACCTGGCGCAGCACGTTCTGCTTGGATTCGGGCGCGCCGTTCACCAGCCTCGCGCCGTCTCGCGTGACCACCACCGACTGGGTCTCCTTCAGAACGGTGCGTCCGTCCTCCGCGCCCAGCAGCCACCAGCTCTCGCGTCCCTCGCGCTCCAGCCGGACGAACGACGCTTTGGCCGAAGGCACCTTCTGAAGCTCCAGCACGCGCGTGCCGGGCTCGGACACCGTCACCTGTCCGTCCGCCTCGGCCGCCGCCAGCGTGGCCTCGGCATGGAACGGCACCTGGCCGCCCTGGTCCGGCCGCGTGTTGAAGCCGCGCACGCACACGGCGATCACCAGCGCGAGCGAGAAGGCGATCAGCAGCCCTCCCTTGAGAAACTGCACGTAGGTGGTCGAGGCCATGCCGGCCGTTGCCACGATCGTGGTGACGATCGCGCCCACCATGATCACGCCCCAGTGGTGCGGCATGCCGAGCAGGGGCTGGACAAGCACGCCGGCACCCACCATTTGCGGAATCAGGTAGCAGATCGACACAACCAAGGTGCTGATGGCTGCCGCCAGCTTGATGCCGCGCGAGTTATATTTGGAATCGACCGCGTCGGTGAACGTGTATTTGCCCAGGCGCTTCATGGGTTCCGCGACGACGAACAGCGCTACGATCCAGCCTGCCAGGTAGCCGATGGAGTACAGGAAGCCGTCATAGCCCACCGTGGCGATCATGCCGCAGATGCCCAGAAAAGAGGCGGCTGAAAGGTAGTCGCCTGCAAAGGCGATGCCGTTCACCCCCCAGTGGATCTGTCCGCCTGCGGCGTAATAGCCGCTGGAGGTCTTGGTCCGGTTTCCCAAGTAGAACGAGAGTCCGATGACGAACACGACGAAGCCGACGAAGATTGCGATGGCCATGGGTTATTTCTCCGCTTTCGGTTGGGCGTTTTCCATGCTGTTCTCGCGCGAACGGCAGAAGGCGTCGTAGACCAGGGCCTGAGCGAGGGCGATCACGATCAGGGCGAAGCCGTAAACCGTGGCGAGATTCAGCCCGCGCCACACGATCCGTTCCATCAGCAGCGGACTGCCGACATTGATGGCCACGAACGTCGCGTAAACCACGAGGTAACTCAGGAACATCCAGATACCCAGCCTTGCCTTATAGGCGGCGGCCGGATCTTTGCCGACAGGTGCTGCAGGCTCATGTAACATACGTATCTCCCCTGAGTGTGACGCATCGGTCGTATTAACCGCCCACCCCAGTTTCTACATGTAGAATCATGACACACATTCTGAGCACCGTCAATTCCTAACTCCTAACTCCTAAATTCTAAATTCTCCTCGGCGTGCGCATGCCGAGCAGTCCGAGACCCTCGGACAGCACCTGCGCCGTCATCGCGCACAGCCGGATGCGGCTGTCGCGCACCGCAGGCTCGGCTTTGAGCACCGGCGAGCGCTGGTAGAAGCTGCTGTAGGTCTGCGACAGGCCGAACAGATAGTCTGCCAGGATGCTGGGCTTGTACGCCTCGGCCGCGCGTACCACCGTGATCGGGAACTGCATGAGCTGCAGCACCAGCTCTTTCTCGATGGGCTCGGCCAAGGCCAGCGCGTTGAGCGACGGCTCGCTCCCCGGCACCAGCGCCGCGTACTTGTCGAGCAGGCTGCACACGCGCGCATAGGCGTATTGCAGATAGGGCCCGGAGTTGCCTTCCAGCGCCAAGGCCTTTTCCCAGGTGAACACGATCAGGGTCTGCGGGTCATGGCTCAAATCCGCGTACTTGATCGCGCCGATGCCGATCGCCGCGGCCAGGTCCTTCTGCTCCGCCTCGGGCATCTCCGCGTTTGAGGCTTTGATGATCTCCAGGGCGCGACGCTCGGCCTCGTCCAGCAGCGCCTCCAGTTTGATCACATTCCCCTGGCGCGTGGAAAAGGTTCCTTCCGGCAGGCGCATCAGGCCGAACCAGACATGCTCCAGCCGCGTCGTATAGCCGAGTTTTGCGCAGACGGTGAAGAACTGCTTGAAGTGCAACTGCTGCCGTTCGTCGGTGACGTAGACGATCCGCTCCGGCGCGAACTCCGCCACGCGGCTGCGCACCGTGGCGATGTCGGTGGTGGCGTAGTTGAAGCCGCCATCGCTCTTGCGCACGATGCAGACGGGCATGCCCTCGTCCTCGAACTTCACGACCAGGGCGCCCTCGCTCTCGACGGCCAGGCCCTTCTCCTGCAACAGGCTCACGGTCTCGGCCAAGGTCCCGTTATAAAAACTCTCGCCCCGGAAGAGGTCGAAGCCCACGTCCAGCCGCTTGTAGATCCGGCTGAACTCGTCGAGGCTGATGGCAATGAAGCGCTCCCAGATGGCGCGGTTCTCGGCGTCGCCCCGCTGCAATTTCACGAGTTCAGCTTTGCAGGCGTCGAGCCACGCGGGCTCTTCTTTGCTGCGGTTGTAGCTCTGCACGTAGACCCGTTCCAGCAACTCGACCGTCAGCCCCGCGCGCTCCTCGTCGGTGAGATAGGCGCGGTAGCCCTGGATCAGGAGCCCGAACTGCGTGCCCCAGTCGCCCAGGTGGTTGTCGGCGACCACGCGGTAGCCCAAGGCGCGGTACATGCGGTCGATGGCGGCGCCGATGACGGTGGAGCGGATGTGCCCGATGTGCATGGGCTTGGCCACGTTCGGGCTGGAGTAGTCGATAACCACGGTCTTGCCCTGACCGACATCGGGGATGCCGAAGCGCGGGCGCGCGGAGAGCGCGGCGACCTGTTCCGCGAGCCAGGCCGGACTCACGGTGAGGTTGATGAAGCCTGGCCCGGCGACCTCGACCTTCGTGAGCATGGGCGGCAAGGGCAGCGCGTTGACCGCGGCCTCGGCGACCGCGCGCGGCGGCTTGCGCAGAACCTTGGCCAACTGCATGGCGTCGTTGCATTGGAAATCGCCGAAGCGGGTGTCGGTCGCGGGCTGCACGCGGATCTCCGTGCCCGCCTGCCACGCCTCGCCAAAAGCCGCCCGGAACGCTTCCTGCAACCAGTGCGCCAACTGCGCCTCACACGTACACGCCGTCTCACTCATAGCTGAAACCCCTGTGTTGAACTCGAATTGAGCGTCACAGCATACCGGCACCGGCGCGGCGCGTCACGCTCAAAAAATAAGACAGCCACCGACGGCTGTCGGTGACTGTCAATTGCGATCGCGTCAATGACCGGTTTAGAACTTCGCGACGATCTCCCAGCGAAGGAAGTACGCCACCGTATCCGAACTGTAGTAATCGCCCGGATCGAGAACTTCAGCCGTCACGTGGCCCGACAGGTCGCCACGCTTGCCGAAGATACCTTTGGCCAGCGGGAAGTCGTAGCGGACCACGCCCAGCCACCCGTACAGGTCGCCGCTGCCGCCGCCGCGGTCGTCCTCGCGCGCCGCGTACATCGGCCCGATGCTCGCGCGAGCTTTGTGCCCAGGCGCGATATTGATGCCGCCCTCGAGTGAGGGGTAGAGCAGGTTGGACCAGTACCCAACACCATAGACGGTGCCGTAGACGTATAACTCGCTGAACTGAGGGAAACGCGACCACAGCGGATCCCACGCTTTGTCGTTGTCGTCCGTTCCGCGTTTCGTATCGCCCGACAGGTAGTAGCAGGAGGCGGTGAGGAAGGGCTTTGTTGTACTGTCTACCACCGGCTTGTAGGTCAACCCCGCATAGCCCATGTAGCCGGCCGTCGAAGCGCCGCCGTCCTTCTCGCCCGCCTGCACCGCGCCTTCGAGTTCGGCGGAGAGCGTCTCCGTGAGCTTGGGCATGACGCGCAGGCCCCAGGTATTCACCACGCGCCCTTGCAGCTTGGTGCCGTTAGGCATCTTGGCTTTGGACTCACGCTTATAGAGGTAGTAAGCCTCGAACGGGAGTTCGGCCATCTCCTTCGATCTGAAATAGAGGCCGCCTCCCCATTCCGTCAGATCCGTGCTCCGCCCGTTGATTGACGTCAGCGGCCGCTCGTCCCACTCGGATCCGTCGGCCTTATAGGGATGGCCCCAGCTCAGCTCGGTATCCGGGCTGTTGTAGATCGCCAGCAGGTCGAGCGTGTTCTTCTCGTCGAACTTGATGGTGGCTTTGATCGCGTCCATGAAGACCGTGCGCGAACCGTCGAACGGCGTGCCGTCGCACAGCACGCGTCCGGCGCCGTATGAAGGCCCTGTCGGGCCAAAGAAATCCTGCCGTCCGATGCGCAGATCCACCTTGTCGTTAAACAGGTTGTAGAGGTCGAGATACAGGTTGTCGACCAGCAGTTCGTCAGGCGTCTGAAAATTCCGGCTCTCGCTCGGCTGGAAATACTCTCGGAACTCTTCCGTGCCTCGGATATACAGCTTGAAGTGCTCATTTTTCACTTCGCCCCACACGCGTGGTCTGATCCGGAGATAGCTGGCGTTCGGCGCTGTCGCGCCACCCGCAAGCGGAAGATTGTCACTCAGTTCCTGCCTCACCCGCAGGTCGGCTCCCGCGTCCCAGACCAGACCCCCGGCAGCCGGTTTCACCGCTTCGGCAACGACCGGTTTAGCCCCCTCGACCGCTTTCGGCTTTGCCTCTTGGGCGCAAACCGGAAGCACCAGCCCGGCACAAAACCCCATCCACAACAGTTTTTTCATGCTGACTCTCTCTCCGAATGTTTGATTCCGCGAAAAACACACTCGTGTTTCTCCAAGCAGAAACATAGTTAACCTCATCCGAATGAATCTGTCGAGCAGAAAGCCGACACTATTTTTTTGTGGCGCGAAGTGCATTGGCGAGCCGCTTTTGCTACACTTTCGCCATGACAGTTACGATTCTATGGTTCGCCTGCGGGCTGACGGCTTACCTGTTGGGCTCCGTGCCCTTCGGCTTTCTGATCGCAAAAACTCAAGGCAAGGATATCCGCACGCTGGGCAGCGGCAACATCGGTGCCACCAACGTGTTCCGTTCGGTCAGTAAGCCGCTGGGCATCCTCACGTTCGCGCTCGACGTGCTCAAAGGGTTTTGCGGCGTGCGGCTGGTTCCTCTTGTGGTCTCAGCCCTCCTGCACACACCCTACGAGGGCATGGCCCTGCCCGTCTTCTGCGGGGCACTCGCGGTGGTCGGCCACAACTGGACCTGCTTTTTAGGGTTTAAGGGTGGCAAGGGCGTGGCCACCAGCGCCGGCCTGCTGCTGGGTCTCTCGCCTGCGGGTGTCGGCATCGCTTTCGCCGCCTGGCTCGTGACCTTTCTCGCCACGCGCTACGTTTCGGTGGCCTCGATCACGGCCGCCGCCGTTCTGGGCGTGGCGGTCTGGCCCCTGCACCTCAAGAGCCACGGCGCCTGGTTCCCTGGCGTGCTCACCCTGCTCGCGCTGGTGGCGATCTGGAAGCACCGCTCGAACGTCGTGCGCCTCCGCGCGGGTACGGAATCGCGCTTCAGTTTTGGAAAGAAATAGGGCAGACACACAGGTCTGCCCCTACGGACACCCCTTATGAACATCACGATCATCGGCGACGGCGGCTGGGGCACAGCCATCGGCCTTCTGCTCAACTCCTACGGGCACTCCGTGACACTCTGGGGCTACGACCCCGCGTATCTTGACGAGGTCCGCGAACGCCGCGAGAACGTGCGCTTCCTGCCGGGCGTGGCGCTTCCCGACGCCTTGAGCTGGACCGCCGACCCGGCGGCGGCCGTTTCCAGTGCCGAGGCCGTGGTGCTCGCCGCGCCTTCAAAATTTATGTCGGGCGTCTGTGCGCGTTTCAAGGGGCTGATCCCGTCTGACAGGCTGGTCGTCAGCCTGACCAAGGGGTTGTGCGAGTCCACGCACTGCCGCATGAGCGAACTCGCCCAGGAGATCCTCGGACTCGACGGCATCGCGGTGCTTTCCGGCCCAAGCCACGCGGAGGAGGTCGCCCGCAAGATCCCCACCGCCGTGGTCGCTGCGTCAACGGATGCGGCAACCGCCCGGCGCGTACAGCAGCTCTTCAGCGGGCCGCTTTTCCGCGTCTACACCTCCACCGACCCGCTGGGCGTGGAGATCGGCGGCGCGGTCAAGAACGTCATCGCCATCGCGGTGGGCGCTTCGGACGGGCTGGGCTTCGGCGACAACACCCGCGCCGCGCTGATCACGCGCGGCCTTGCGGAGATCACCCGCTTCGGCAGCGCGCTGGGGGCGTGCCCGGAGACCTTCGCGGGCCTGAGCGGTGTGGGCGACCTGATCGTCACCTGCACCAGCCGCCACAGCCGCAACCACTCGGTCGGCGAGCGGCTGGGCCGCGGCGAGAGCATCGACGCCATTCTCGGCAGTATGAAAATGGTGGCTGAGGGCGTCTGGAACGCCAAGGTGATCCACACGCTCAGCCAGACCTTCAAGGTGTCGATGCCGATCACGGAGATCGTGTACGGACTGTGCCACGAGGGCCTTTCGGCCCGCACGGCGGTCGAGACGCTCATGTCGCGGGACATGAAGGCCGAGTGCTAAGACCGGCGCGGGAAGCCGCGCCGCTCCGGCACGCGGCGGAGCGGAACGCCTTCACGTTCCGGCAGGGCGCCACCGGCGTCACGGCTGGAGGTCGACGCCCACCTTGAAGTACCGGTTGGGAGCGAGCGTCTGAGCAGGTACGACGGTTCCCGCCGAAAGGTTTGTCGCCGACGTGGCTTTGAACCCGTCCAGCAGATTGCTCGCGCCATACACCGAGTACACGCGCGCAGGCACCGCGCCGGTCAGATCGGGTGTCCACCGGAGGCCGATCTGACCGTCGGCTTGCAACAGTTCCGACCGAAATACGGATAGCGCGTTGGTGGGCAACGTTCCGGCAACATATTCCTGCCAGGCAAACAGTCCGTCTCCATCCGTATCGGCCAGATCTGCCGACTCGTAATCGCCGTCAACAACCAACCCATAAAGGTCGAGCCAACTGTAAGGCGTTCCCTGACTTGTGGCCTGCACATCCGGCACCCACGCCACCTGATCCACCCAGCCCGCGTCAAGCCCCTCTGACGTATCCTTGTCTTTCGTGTAGCTCCAGTCCAGCGTGTGAGCGCCCGCTCCTTCTATGCGGAGGGTGATCTGCTGCCACTCGGCGGAGCCAGAAATCTCGCGCCACGTTGCGCCGTCAACCTTGAATTTCAGGAAGTCGTAATCCGCCTCGCTTGACACCTTCCACCAGAAGGAAAGGCTGCCCGTCCCGTTGACCGACGTCCGCAGCCACGAGGTCTGACGATCCCCGGCCACGCCGCTTTGCGCCGCGCACACGCCGTCGTGGCTGGTCGCGCCTTGTCCCCGCCAGAACGCGCTGCCGCCCGTTGTCCAGACCAGATTGGGGCTGTTGAGCGCTTCCGACAGGGTGATGACGGCGAACTGCGCGAGGGCCGAGCGCGGGGCATCCATCAGCAGAAACAGGGGGTTGTCATGGGCTTGCCCTGCAGGCACATCGCCAGCCCAATCGGCGAACCGATACCCGGAGTCACCCGCCGCCGCCAGCGACACCGTGCTGCCTGAAGCATACCACCCGTTGGTGCTGCCGCTGACTGATCCGTTCGTTCCCGACTCTCGCGCGAACCAGTAATTGGTCGACCATTGCCACGTGACCGTTGCGCTGTTGGTCAGGGTCAGCAACACGTTCGTAGGGCCGGACTGAGCAAAGGCGTTGCCGGTGACGGACACGCCGGTGCAGACGTACTGGGTCGTGCCGCTCGACACCGGCGAATTGGTCAACCACAGGCAGAGCGCCGTCCCCCAGTTTGTGGTCACCGTGCCCGGAAAGTCGCCGCCATGCGCCGAAATAACCGTCAGCGTGCAGAGTTTCAATTCGTCGAAGTTGGCCGTCACAGAAGCGGTCGCTCGCACACGGATGGTCGTGGAGGCGGCGTTCGTGTCGGCCACGCTTCCCGCGTCCGGCCCCGACCAGCCGATGAAGACAGATCCCGGGTTCGGCGTCGCGCTGATCGCGTACGGCGCGTGGCTCTGATCCTTAATCCCGCCGCCTGTCACCGTGCCGTTGCCGTTGGTGCCGAGTGTCAGCATGAAATCGTCGTCCGCCTCCGTCACCGTGACGGTCACCGAGTTGCAGCCGAAGGCCGAGCTGACGAACCAGGCGGTTCCGTTTGCGGTGTCGGCATCTTCTTCGGCTGCGGCCAGCGTCACCGCCTGCACCGAGCTCCAGTTCGATGTCGTGAAGGTCAGGCCTGCGCCTGCGCTCACGCTCAGATCCGCGTCGCCGCCGAGCCAGACGTTGGACACGGCCATGTCGCCCGTCGGCTGGAAGGCCAGTCTCACCGTGACGTTCGTCGTGGTTCCCTCTGCCACGGTCGCCGCGTCGGTTGACACGATCAAGCTCTGCGGGTCGTTGTCTGTGATCGTTACGTCGAGGCCCGCCGCGGCGATCCCGCTGTAGGCCGCGTCCGCGCTCGTCACGGCGTGCGCGACGGTAGCGACCTGTGCGCCTTCGCTTACCCAGTCGTCCACAGCGACCAGCGTGACCGTCTGCGTCACGCTCCAGTCGAGTGCGGTGAAGAGCAGGTTGGTCGGCGATGCCGACACCTGATTCCCTGAATGGATCGCGACATTCACGGCGGCCGTCGGCTGCGTCCGCAGCACCACGGTGTAGGTGTCCGCAGCGCCACCCTCGGCCACAGCCGTCCCCGCGCCGGAATGTGCGACGCTGACGCCTGCGATTTCCGCCGAGGCGACTGCGAGCACGCCCGTTCCGGTTAAGTACGTATCGCTGACGTGCTCGGCCCCGCTGCCGCTGGCGCCCCAGGTGCCGGTCGCCTGCGATGCGCCGCCGAGGAAGAGCTTGTCAACCGTTTCCGTGCCGGTGTCCAGACGCAGCTTGCCGCTGCCGGAGAGGCGAACGGTCGCTTCATCGGCCACGCTGTTCGGGTTTCGCAGGCGGAGTGTACCGCCCGTGACGACGATTTCTTTGGACAGGCCGAGCGTGGTTGAGGCACCGACGTCCAGCGTGCCCGCGCTCACCGTGGTTGCCCCTCTAAAAGTGTTGCCGGCCCCGCCCAGCGTCAGGGTCGACGAGCCGGCCTTGGCCAGGCCAAGCTCTCCAGCGAACTGACCGTCGTAGGAGGTGCTCGTGCTGCCGCTTACGGTCAGCGTGGCGGGTGCCGAGGCGGTGACGAGGCGATTGCCTGCGGCGGTGTTGCCGCGCTTGAGCTGGCTGACTGTGACGCTATAACCGTTCAGGTCGAACGTGCCCTGAGTCCCTACAGCCGTGCCGATCGAGAGGATCAGGGTGGCGGGCACCGCCGTAGGCGCCGCAACCTTGAGCGTGGCGCCGCCGCTAACTTCGAGGGTGCCGAACGTATGGCCCGCGCCGCCGAGCAGGACGCGGCCGGGGGCCGTGACGGCGACTTTGCGGGCCGAGCCGTTGGCCACGGTTCCGCCGACCTCGATCTCCGCGTCGGCGGCTGGAGAGAGGAGAAGGTCGTAAGATCCGGAAATGCCGCCGGAAAGCGCGAGACGGCTGCCCGCCAAGGAGCAAATGCGCGAGGGGGATGCGAGCGTGATGCGACCGGCCCAGGCGTTGGTGCCGTCGGTCGAGCGCAGGGCGCCCGAAGAGCCCGAGTCGCCGATGGTCAGGGGCTCGGGCACGGCGACGTTGCAGCCGATCTCGAGCCAGGCGTTGCTCGCGACGGTGGTGGTGCCGTTGGTGCTGCCGAGCGCGTGGCTGTGCGTCACGCGCAAGACGCCGCCTGCGGACGCGGAGGTCTGACCGTCAAAACTGTTGTCGCCCGAGAGGACGAGGACACCGTTGCCGGACTTCGTGATTCCGAACGTGGAGGCACCGTCG
Organism: uncultured Lentisphaeraceae bacterium; assembly: GCA_964390795.1. Lineage (GTDB taxonomy): Bacteria > Verrucomicrobiota > Kiritimatiellia > RFP12 > UBA1067 > CAYMLQ01. Next base: position 18,765 of record CAYMLQ010000019.1, on the reverse strand, counting down.
GACACGGGGCCCGAGACCGTGAGCGTCGTGACGCCCGCGCCGTTATTTGTGATGCCCCAGTTCTGATCGGCGGCCAGGGCCACGTTGGCGGCAAGCTCGTAGGTGTGCGAGGTGGCGGTCGGTACGGCGGCCCGGAGTCCGCCAGCGCCGAGGGTCAGTGTGCCGCCGCCGTCCGCGAGCGTGAAGTCCGCGTCGCGGTTGAGGCAAAGGCCGAGCAGCCCCATGTTGGTGTTGATCGTGGCGATCACGCCGGCGCTGCCGAAGTAAAGATAGGCTGAGCCATTGAACGCCGGGCGAACGTCGCAATCCCAGTTTTCCGAAACGTTGACTCCGGTGTTCGCGCCGCCCGCGTCCCAGGTCGTGCTCGTGCCGCTCGACACCGAAATGACGCCGCTGCCGGCGAAGTGGGCCGTGTCCACATGGTCGGCTCCGCTGCTGCTCCCGCCCCAAGTGCCGATGCCTTTGCGCGCACCGCCCAGATAGAGCCGCTCCACCACTTGGGTGACGCCGGAAGCGAGCGACACCTTGGCTCCGCCGTCGGCGATGGAGAGGTGGGCCGCGCTCGCGAGGGCGTTCGAGCTCTGGAGGGTCAGCGTGCCGCTCCAAACCGAGATGTTGGTGCTGTTGCCGAGGCTGGAGGTCGACGAGATCGTCAGCGTGCCGCCGGTGACGGTCGTGGCACCGCTGCAGGTGCTGTCCGCGCCGGAGAGGGTCAGCGTTGACGAGCCGGCCTTGATCAGGCTCAGCGCGCCGGAGAGTTTGCCGTCATATGTGGTCGAGGTCGTGCCGCTGACCGTCAAGGTCGCGGGCGCAACGCTGGTGACGACGCGGATGCCCGCGCCGGTCGTGCCGCGCTTCAACTGCGCAACGGTCTGGTTGTTGCCGTTGAGGTCAAGCGTGCCGTGCGGCGAATAGGCCGTGCCCAAGGCGAGGATCGAGGCTGCGGGAAGAGCACCTGGAACGTCGGTCCGCAACGTGAGTCCTGCGATCTCGAGTGTGCCGAAGAGATTGCCCGTCGCGCCGAGAGCGAGAAGGCCCGCTCCGTTTGCATAGACTTTTCCGGAGCTTCCCACATTGAGAGGCTCGCCCGTCACTGCCAGTTCGGACTCGGCATCAGGCGAGAGATAGACGGCGGCGCTGCCCGTCACGCCGCCGGCCAGCGTCAAGCGGCTGCCCGCCAGTGACCGGATGCGCGAGGCGGCTGTCTGCGTGATACGGCCGAGCCAGATGTTGGTGCCGTCCGTCGAGCGCAGCGCACCCGAGAGGCCGGAATCGCCGACCGTCAGGGACTCGGGTACTGTGACATTGCCGCCGATCTCGACCCAGGCGTTGCTCTCGACGACGGTGGTTCCATTGGTGCTGCCGAACCCGTTGCCGTGCGTCACGCGAAGTCCCCCGCCTTTGGCGACTGTGACCGGGCCGTCGTAGGAGCCGTTCCCCGCGAGCGTGCAGAGCCCGTTGCCGGACTTGACGATGCCGAAGGTAGAAGCGCCGTCGGAAATGGGGCTGGCGACGGACAGGGAGGTGACTCCCGCGCCGTTATTCGTGACGCACCAGGTCTGCTCGGCGGCGAGCGCGACGGGCGCGGCGAGCGTATAGACACGCGGTGTGGCGGTCGGCGCCTGCGCCCAGAGACCACCGTCGCCGAGCGTCAGCGTGCCGCCGCCTGCGGCGAACGTGAAGTCCGCGTCGCGGTTCACGACGATCCCGTTCAGACTGACGGGGCGATCCACCGACGCCGCTGTCCCGCCCGTGCCGAAGGTCAGGGTGGCAGAGCCGTCAAAGGCGGGGCGGGAGTCGAGATCCCAGTTGCCGCCGGTGCCGACAGACGCGTTAGACCCGCCGCCGTCCCAGAAGGTGCTCTCGCCAGACGCCACGTTGACGACGCCGCCGCCGGTGAAGTGCGCGTCGTCGATATAATCCGCGCCGCTGCCCGTCGCTCCCCAGGTGCCGCGCCCTTTGCGCACGCCGCCCAAAGAGAGCGTGCCCACGGTTTCAGTCAGGCCGGGAGAAACCGACACCTTCGCGCCGTCCGCGATGCTCAGGCTGGCCGTGTTCGTGATGCCGTTCGCCGTCTGCAGCAGCAGCGTGCCGCCGTCCACCGCGATGTTCGTGCTGTTGCCGAGGCTGGAGGCGGGAGCGATGGACAGCGTGCCACCCTGCACCTTGATGTTACCGCTCAGCGTGTTCAGGGCGTTCGAGAACGTGAGTGTGCCCGTTCCGCCCTTGGTCAGTCCGAGCGCGCCTGTCAGGCGTCCGTCGTAACCGGAGTTCGCGTCCTGGTTCACCGTCAGAACCGCAGGGGTCGCGCTCGTGACCGTACGCGTGCCGGCGAGTGCGGTTTCGTTGCGCAACTGGCCGACCGTCTGATTGAAACCGTTCAGGTCGAAGGTGCCGCCCGTCGAATAGCTGAGGCCTATTTTCAGGATCGTCGCCGCGGGAAGTCCGTTGGCGACGTCCATCTTCAGGGTGCCGCCCGCGACCTGCGTGTCGCCCCACGTGTTACCGGCAACGCCGATGACCGTGACGCCCCCGGAGTCCATGTAGAGCTGGTCGGTGCCGATCGAGAGCGGGGTGCCGTAGAATGCGACAGTGCCGCTGGAGTTGATGACGCAGAGACCGCCCCCGCCCGTGATGCCGCCGGTGATGGCCAGAACAGAGCCGCCGTTCGCACTGATGCGGGTCTGGCCGACCCGCGTGATCGGCCCGCTCCACACGTTAGTGCCGCTGCTGTTAAACAGGGAATACGCATAGTTTGGCCGTTCGCCGACCAGAGTCAGCGGTTCCGCTACGGTGATGCCGCCGCTGAGGTGGAGGTGCCCGCCCGACGCGCAGCGGACCACGGTGTTGCCGTTGGTGCTGCCCAGCGCGTGGGCGTGGCTGATCGCGAGCAGTCCGTTGCTCACGCTGGTCACGCCCTCGTAGGTGTTGCTGGTGGTGAGCGTGAGCGCACCGTTGCCGGTCTTCATGAACCCAGCGCTGCCGAAAAGGCTCCCCGACACGGTCACGGAGGCGCTGTTCGCGCCGTTGGTGTGGATGCTCCACGTCTGATTCGTGGCGAGCGCCACACGGGCCGCCAGCGTGTGCGTGCGCGGCGCCGCGGTCGGCACCGTCACGCTCAGGCCGCCCGCGCCCAGCGTCAGCACGCCGCCGCCGTCCGCGAGCGTGAAGTCCGCGTCGCGGTTTATCGCAACGCCGAGGAACGCGAGGTTGGTGTTCACGGCAGCCGTGCTGCCGGCCGTGCCGAAGGTCACGGTCACCGAGCCGTCGGCGACGGGAAGCGTGTTAAAGTCCCAGTTGGTCGGCGTATCGATCAGGGTGTCGGCGCCGCCCCCGTCCCAGACCGTGCTGACCGCCGTTTCGAGCGTGGCGGACGTCAGGGTTGCCTCGGGTGTCCAGTCGGAGGGCCCGGAGGCGTTGAAGGAGCGGACGCGGTACGTGTACGTCAGCCCCGGCTGCGTGGTGCCGTCGTGGAAGGCGGTGGCGTTCGATCCGAAGGCCTGAAGCTCCGCGAATTCGCCGCTCCCCTCGCGCCGCTCGAGCACGAACCCGGTTTCGTTGGTCGAGTTGTCCTGCCACTGGAGGTCGACGCTCCAGCCGGTTCCCGCTGTCGCGGTCAGGAACGAGGCGCGCGGAGGAACGTTCGTGGTCACGAGGAGATCGAGCGTGGGGGGGGCGAACGTCGGATGCTCCCGCGAGGCCCACTCGGAGACGTCGTAGTACTGATACAGGCCGATCGTCACCAGGTTGTTCGCGCCGCGGTTGCCCAGAAGCGAGGCCTGGTTCAAGTTTAACACCATCGTCTCGCCCAGCGCGGGGGGCGCATCGTCATACAGGTTGCCGAGGTAGATTTCCGTGCCGGTGAAATCATAGCCCCCCACGTTGTTTTGCGGTGCGTTTGACCAAGTGATCTCATTTTCGTTCCACGTGTCTGAGGCTTCTTCCAGCAGCGACACGTAGAGGTAGAAGTAGCCGCTGCTGTACGCATTGGTCTGCCCCAACGAGACCATCTTGAGCTGGGCGCTCTTGCAGGCTCCGATGTCGCCCAGCCGGAAGCGGAGATAGCACTTGGCGGCGTTGGGCAGCAAGTCATAGGTGCTCGCATCGTAACCCGCCATCGTCAGGTTGGTTTGCGTGCCCAAAGGAACCTCGGGCATATCCAGGCGTATGGTGGCGTCGGCACCGTCGGCATCGTCGGCGGTCAGGCGTATCAGCACGTCGGCGGAGGTGGCTGCGTAGGCGGGCGCGGAGGGGGCGCTCTCTCCGACCGCGTTGGTGGCGACCACGCGGTAGGCGTAGGCGGTGTTCACGTCGAGCCCGGTATTCGTGTAAGTTTGGTTCGTTCCCGAAGCGGTCGCCAGGCTGGCGATGGTGGCGAAGTCGCCGGCTTCGCCGCGCCGCTCCACACGGTAGCCGGAGGCGAAGGACGCGGAGTTCCAGCGCAAGGCTATGGAGGTTGCCGAAGCGGGTATCGCCACGAGCCCCGCGGGTGTCGGCGGAGCAGGGATATCCGTGAGGCTCACGCTCTGCGCCTGTGCGAGGTGGTAGTTTCCGAGCCCGGTGACCGACCAGTCGGAGGAGGTGTGGAAGATGCCCCATACGGCGGTGGCCGGCATCGAGGCCAGCGTGGCCGTTCCAACGGATGTCCACGACGTGCCGTCTGTGGAGGTCTCAGCCGAGAAGGTGTTGCCGGAGCGGATCAGGCGCAGCCAGCGGACAAGCACCAGCGCGTTCGCTGACGTCTCCGTCGAACTTCCGCCTGCGGTGGAGCGCGAGTACAGCTTGGTGCCGAAGCCCGTATTGGAACTGGTCACGGCAGCCGCCATGACGGCGTTGTTCGCGGTGGACGCTCGCACCATCAGCGCGTAACGCGCGTTGCCGTCGCCGGGCAGGCCTGCGGGGAAGAAGGCGGTCAGGATGCCATCGCCCGAGCGGCTCTGGTAGATGAACTGTCCGTTGTCGCTGGTGGCCGAGCCTGTCAAACCTGAGCCGCCGAGGGTGGTCGAGCTGATCGTGCCGGCTTCGGTCACGGCGGGCGAGCTGTCGGTGATGCCGCCGACGATGGTCTGGCTCCACGGAGCAGCGAGCGTGGCCGTGGGGTCTTGGATAAGGACGGCGATGCTGGAGTTGATGGTCACCGCCGTGCCTGCGGAAGGGCTGCTCAGCGTGACCTTAAACTGGCGGGCGGCCTGCGGCGTGGCGGTGTTGATGATGGGCACGGCGAGGGTCTTCGCGCCGGTTTCGCCATCGGCCCAGGCGAGCGTCCCGTTGGTGGCCGTGTAGTGCGTGCCGTTGAACGCGGAGGAGTCGCTTGTGGCAAAATTGACGCTGACGGGGCCTGTCACGCCGCCGAAACGGTTGACCGTCATCGTTGCCAGGCCCGCCGTCTTGCTGACTTTCATGCGGGTCAGCGGCATGTCAAAGAAGCCGGCGAAGGCTTCGAAGGAGGCCTCTGGAGAAGGCTCCGAATCCCCCGCACTTCCGGTGGCGACGACGCGGTAAAAATAGACGTTGCCGTGCGCGAAGGTGCCGGCATCGGTGAAGTTGGTCACGCTCACACCGACCGTGCCGACCGGCGAATAGCTGCCGCCCGCGTTGGTTTTGCGTTCGATGCGGAATCCGGTCTCGGTGCTGGCGTTGTCGGTCCACGAGAGCCAGGCGTTCGTCGCGCTGTTTTGCGCAACGGAGAGGGCGGTCGGGTTGACCGGCGCGGCCGAGTCGCCGGCCTTCGCGGTGAGCGTGGCGAACACGCCCACGCTGGGGTTCTGGTAGGTGCCGCCCGGCGAGGTCTCCAGTTTCACGGTGCGCACGAGGTAGGTGTAACGCTGGCTTGCGATGACGGTCGCGTCCGTATAGGTGGTCTCGGCCTGCGGCGAGGCGGTCAGACGCGTGAATGGGCCCTCAGCCGTGTCCGCCCGGTAGACGAGATAGCCGAGCAGATTGGCTTCAGAAGAGGCGCTCCAGGCGAGTGAAACCTGGGTGTTGGCGCTGGAGGCAGAGAGGTTGCGCGGCGGCTCGACCGCGTGCAGACGCAGGGAGGGGTCGCCCATCAGTCCGCAGTGTACGCCCGCGTAAATGTTCGGCGTATACCCCGCGCCGCCCGCCTGGGCGCTGTTGTGCGAGACCATCATACAGTAGCCGGCCGTTTCGCCCATGCCCATCTGGTGCGTGACCCGGTTGGGGCGCCCGCCCCAGAAGCAGGTCAGGCCCAGGGAGTCGCCCGTCGCGTTGCCTGCCAGCGGCGCGCGCATGAAGTTGTTGGCGACATCCCAATCGCCGAAGTAGCTGCCGAAGAGGCTGGTGAAAACCACCCGGCTCGTTTTCAGTCCGAAATCGGAGGAGTAGCCGACACCGCCTGCAGTGTCCCAACTGCCGCCGCCGTCGCCGTAGCCCACGAGGTAACTCTTGCCGCCCGCGTAGCTGGGGGAGAACCACTGATCGGTCGGAGGCTCGTCAACTGCGGTTCCCACACCTGTGAAGATCCAGCTCCAGCCGGCGATGGCGAAGTTCTCGCCGCCGAAGTACCCGAAGCCGTTGCGGAGCATGCTGCGGCGCGGGATGTCTGCATACGCGCCCTGCTTGAAGCGGAAGTCGTGCGTTTTGCGCAGGTACCGGCGCAAGAGCGACGTCTCCGAAACGGCGGCGGCGGGCGCGCGCGTCATGCTGTGCAGGTCAACGCGCCCGACCATCAGTTCCACGGGGCTCGGAAGGTTGCTCTGGTCGAACTTGCCGTCGCCGGGAATATTGCGGTTGCGCACGTCCGAGGCGGTCGAGTTGTTTACCGACGTGTCGGTCCATGTTCCGTTCATGTCGCCGTAATACCCATCCGCAGGCCAAGCTCCGCTGTGGTTGCCGTGGCCGTCCGGCGCGATGCTGCCCGAATAGGGCACAGGGACGTGGCCGAGAATGTAGACCATCTTCAGGTTGGCGGGGTCGGCGTCGTATGCCGCCTTGATCAGCGCCTTGGTGTTGATGGCGGTGTCGGCGCGTGCGGCGGAGATCGTTTGCACGGTCCACCCGTCACCCGTGAGGTCGGCCTGTAATTGCGCGATCTCAGGGGCCAGCGGCGTGACCATGGTGTTGTCGACCACCAGCAGCAGCTTGCCGCGGGAGTCGGTCATGGGCACGTGTACGCCGGCGCTCAGGTAGCCCATCGCGGTGGTCGGATAGATACCCGTGTACGTGCGCTCCATCCAGTATTCGTATTCGATGCCCGGGACGGCCGTGTTGTCGACGAAGCTGGTCTGGTTGGTGGTCAGGTCTGCCTGCTTCACCCAGACGATTTCGCCCTTGAGTCGGCGGTGTACCTTTTGTGCCGTGATGTTGCCCTGCCGCCTGATCGTCCACGATAGAGAGATGCACGGAGCGTTGGTAGAGACCGATGCTCCCAAGTCAATGGCAAAATCGCGTGGGGTCTGGGCGTGCAAGGGCAAGACGGAAATAAAGCATATGGCCAAACACAACCAGAGGCCGCGCAGTGGGCGGGAAGTGAGCATTACGAACTCCTTAAATAATTTGCTAGCTGATGAATCATCCTGTCAGTAACTCGAATATAATATCAGCGTGGCGTTGGAAATGGAATGGCAATTTTCGCTTCCGCATGGATTTTTCGGGTTCGATTCAACACAAATCAATCGCACCCGGGCGTAATCGGTTGACAGGGGGTGTGGCAGTCTGATGCGAGTGAGGCGGAAGCGGGCGCATGTCCGTTACATGGACTTCAACCGGGAACGGGCACACGGAAGACGGCTCAGCGGGGACGCTTCGCCCTACCGCCTTCGGACAGGGTGTGTTTCTGGTGCGCAGCGGGTAGGGCGAAGCGTCCCCGCTGAGCCGCTAAAGCCATCGTCCTGTCTGAAATACTCTCTGTGCGCACTCTCCGATACTGCCGAATCAGCCGATTTCCGCTTCCCCTCGCACACACCTGCCACTGCCCCTGTCGCTCACCGATTACCCTTTTGGCTTTTAGACGGCTAGGCGTTGAGGTACACTTTCAACCGATTACCTGTTTCCTGAAGCCTAGCCGACGAACCCGTTAACAGCATCAGAATTGCGTCAGCAACCCTTCGGCCACGCGCTGCGCGGTCTCGTCGTCCGTGAGATGCTGGATCAGCACGAGGGCGAAGAGCATGGCGGTGGCGGGGCCCTGGCTGGTGATCACGTTGCCGTCAGCGATGACCGGCGCATCGTCATAGGCGGGGCCGAGTTGGTCGGCGCAGGTCGGGTAGCAGGTTGCCTTGCGGTCCTTGAGGATGCCGGCCGCGGCCAGCACGGTGGGCGCGGCGCAGATGGCGGCCACAAGCTTGCCGGCCTCGTCGAAGCTGCGGACCGCGTCGAGCACGCGCGTGTCGGCGGCCATGTGTTCAGTGCCCTTGCCGCCGCCAGGCAGCACGAGGGCATCGAAGCCGGCGATGTCTAGCGAGGCCCAGGAGGCATCGGCGAGCAGGGTGACGCTGCGGGAGCCTTTGACAGGCAGGGCTTCGGTGAGGGAGGCGGAGGTGACGTCGATGCCACCGCGGCGCAGAACGTCAATCAGCGTCACGGCTTCGAGTTCTTCGACGCCGTTGGCCAGAGGGATGAGAACGCGCATGAGCAAGATCCTTTCGATTGCGAAACAGAATAGCGAAAAAAGGGGGAGTTAGGAATTAGGATTTAGGAGTTGTGCCAAGATTTTCTAAAACTCCTAACTCCTAACTCCTAACTTCTAACTCCAATGATTAGTCCGGAAACCATCGAGAAAATCAAGGCGCGCATGGCGCTGGCCAGTGTTTTTGAGGAAGATCTTGAAGAGGCCTTTATTCTGGGCTCCGGGTCGGGCGGCCAGAAGGTGAACAAGACCTCCTCAACGGTGCGGCTCTCCCATGCGGCGAGCGGCCTGACGGTGAAATGCGGCGAGAGCCGGTCGCGCGAGATGAACCGCTGGCTGGCGCGTCGCGAACTGGCGGAGAAAATCCTGGAGAAGGAGAACGCCGCCGTATCCGTACGGCAGCAGGAGACCGAAAAGATCCGGCGGCAGAAACGTCGCCGTTCGCGCAAGCAAAAGGCCCGGATGCTGGACGACAAGAGGCATCAGGGGGAGAAGAAGGCCTCGCGGGGAAGGGTGAGCGGGCAAGAGTGATGAGGGCTCTGAGTTTTTCTTGATAACCGCGCTTGACCTCGCCCGCTTCTGGTGGCACAATTACCGCAACAAATGAGGAAGGGCAGTCCGACGGCCGGCCTGCACCAAAGGAGAATCTTATGACACCTGTTAGGAATCAAGGCTTTACGCTCGTCGAACTGCTCGTCGTAATCGGCATTTTGGGTATTCTTTCCGCAGCTCTGTTCCCGGCCATTTCGAATGCGGTGACGCAGGCCAACATGACTGCGGTCGGCGCGCGCGGAAAAGATATTTTCGTGGCGATCACCGGTGCCAACACCGAGCGCGAGCCGCTGGGCCTCGGCAACGTGTGGCCCAAGACGGAGCTGGAGGGCGGAGCATCGGCGGGCGGCAGCGGCGTGAAGGATATCGCCGATGAGGTCTTCACGGACAGTTGCAATTACTTTTATAAGCTGATGGACGGCGAGAATGTCGGCAAGCAAGAGCACAGCCCCTATGTGGCGGGCTTCGACTACTCCAAGCTGGCGGGAGCGGGCGTTTCCGCCAAGTCCGGTTCAGGCGTATTGGCGAAAGAAAACAACATGTGGACCATCGGCGCCAATGTGCGCGACGAGATGGAGGATATCATCCCGATCCTCATCACGCGCAATGTGGATTGCTCCAGCTTGTACAGGGATCTGCCGGACGGCTCGATCGGCGATAAGGTTACCTGGTCGGCCACGTTCCGTACGCCGTTCTCCAATAAAGGCTTCGTGATGGTTCGCAAGGGCGGCGCGATCTTCAAGGCGCGCGAGCGTTATGCGATCGTCAAGGTGGTGTACCAGAACCAGTCGTTCACGACCAGCGTGACCGGATCCAGTGCCGCAAAGCTGACCTATTTGGGCCCGGAAGGAACGCAGGCGCCGAAGTAAGCTTTGATTCTCTGAAGGCTTAATGACGAGGGAGCGGCTTGCCGCTCCCTTCTTTTTTGGACGGGTTGGCATGATTATCCGCGTGGCCACAGAGTTATCGGCGGACCGGCTTTTCGATTATGCCGTGCCCGAGGACTTCGCGCCGCGCATCCGTGTGGGGCAGCGCGTGCGCGTGCCGTTCGGCAGCCGCACGGTCGACGCGTATGTGGTTGAAGTGGGGGGGGCGGAGGTCGGAGGTCGGAGGTCGGAGGTCGGAGGACGGGTCGGGGAACCGTCCCTACCCGCTGTTGCGCCCATGCAAACCGATCTCTTCTCCCAACTCCCAACTCCTAACTCCTCCCTCCTAACTCCTCCCTCCGTCTCCCCCCGTCTCCGTTCCATCCTTTCGCTGGAGGACGACGTTCCGTACCTCTCGCCGCCTCTCCTCGCCTTGGCGCGCTGGATGGCCGGGTACTACTGTGCGCCCTTCGAGCTGACTCTGCGCTGCCTGCTGCCCGCCGCCGTGCGCAACAGCGGCATGAAGGCCAAGGAACGGCTCTATGTCGCGCCGGCCGAGGGAGCCTTCGAACTGACGAAGCGGCAATCCGAACTGCTCGACGGCCTGCGCCGCGTGGGCGGCGGCTGGCTGCACGCGCTGACGCGCGAGTTCGCCTGCACGCCGCAGATCCTCAAGGCGCTGGCGGAGAAGGGCGCGGCGACCATCGAGAAGCGTCCGATGCGGCGCGACCCGCTCGCCAACCGCAAGATCCTGCCTTCGCGCCCGCAGACGCTGATGGACGAGCAGGCCGCCGCGCTGGAGCAGCTCTTCGCGCTGATGGGGGAGGGAGGTCAGAGGTCGGAGGTCGGAGATCGGAGGTCGGAGGTCGGAGATCGGAGGTCGGAGGTCGGAGATCGGAGGTCGGAGATCGGAGATTGGAAAGCGGAGGGCGGAGGTCAGAGGTCGGAGGTCGGAGATCGGCGAGCGGAGTCCGGTGGACAAAGGACCGAGGCGGAGCTTTCTCCGGCCACCGGCCACCGACCTCCGACCTCTGACCTCCGACCTCCGACCTCCGTCCCCGGCGCCGCCCCCCAGCCGCTCCTGCTCTTCGGCGTCACCGGCTCGGGCAAGACCGAGGTCTACCTGCAGGCTATCGCGCGGATGCTGGAGCAGGGGCGCGGGGCGATCGTGCTGGTGCCGGAGATCGCGCTGACCCCCCAGACCGTGCAGCGCTTCGCGGCGCGCTTCGGCAACCGCATCGCGGTCCTGCACAGCGCCCTCGGCGAGGGCGAGCGCTTCGACGAGTGGCATCGCATCCGCACCGGCGAGGCGGTGGTGGTGGTCGGGCCTCGCTCCGCCGTCTTCGCGCCCGTTAAGAACCTGGGGCTGATCGTGGTCGACGAGGAGCACGAGCCCAGCTACAAGCAGGACGAGGCGCCGCGCTACAACGCGCGCGACGTGGCGGTGATGCGCGGCCACCTGGAGAAGTGCGCCGTGGTGCTGGGCACGGCCACGCCGGCCATGGAGACGTGGCTCAACGTGCAGAAGGGCAAGTACGCCGTGGCGCACCTCACCAAGCGCGTGTCGGGCCGGCCCATGCCGCGCGTGCATGTGGTGGACATGCGCATCGAGACCGCGCAGGCGGGCCACGTCCAGATCTTCTCCGGCGTGCTGCTGGAGGCGCTGAAGCTGCGGCTCGAGCGCGGCGAGCAGTCGATCCTCTTCCTCAACCGACGCGGCTACGCCAACGCGCTGGTCTGCCCCTCGTGCGGCGCGGCGGCGGCGTGCGACGCGTGCAGCGTCTCCTACACCTACCATCAGGCCGACACCTGCCTGCGCTGCCACATCTGCGGCTGCTGGAAGCCGGTGCCGGCGGTTTGCCCGGCGTGCGGAGATCCGGCCTTCAAGTACGCCGGCTTCGGCACCCAGCGCGTGGAGATCGCCCTGCAGAAGTGCTTCCCGCAGGCGAAGGTGCTGCGCATGGACGCGGACGTGACGGCGCGCAAGCACACCCACGACGAGCTGCTGGGGATTTTCAAGAGCGGTCGCGCGGACATCCTGATCGGCACGCAGATGATCGCCAAGGGGCTGGACTTCCCGAACGTGACGCTGGTGGGGGTGCTCTCGGCCGACATGAGCCTGCACATGCCCGACTTCCGCGCGGGCGAGCGCACCTACCAGTTGCTGGCGCAGGTCTCGGGCCGCGCGGGGCGCGCCGAGCTGCCGGGCGAGGTGTATGTGCAGACCTTCTCGCCCGACCATCCGGCCGTGCGCGCCGCTGCGGGCGATGAGGGTTTCGCGCCGTTCGCGGCGCAGGAGCTGCTCGAGCGCAAAGAGGGAGGCTATCCGCCCTACACGCACTTGCTATGCCTGACCTTCAAGGGCGAGTCGGAGGACAAGGTGCGCTTCGCAGCCGAAACGTATGCCAAAGAGTTGCACCCCGCGCCGTCTGCGGTCGTCTCCGAGGCCTGCCCCGCGCCCCTCGCCAAGGCCAAGGGGCTTTACCGCTATCAGGTGCTGCTGCGGGCCGCAGCGACGCACACGCTGACCCGGCCGTTGCGCGAGGTGATGCGCCTGAAGCCGCTGCCTCCCGGCGTGACGCTGGCGGTGGACGTCGATGCGCTCAGCATCATATGATTATCCCTTGAAGATCACAAACTTGCGCATGGCGTAGTTGATCAGCAGCGCGCAGGCGATGTTCGCGCCGAAGGCCAGCGTGGTCTGCATTCCCTGACAGGTGATGAGCAGCGTCTGGATCGTGGTGCCGATGGCCCAACTGACACCTGAAACCGCGAAAAAGAGCAGGAATTCAACGAGCCAGCGGTGCTTGCCTGGCTTAAAGACAAAGAGCCGGTTGAGGATATAGCAGACGACGTTGGAGAGGACAAACCCGATCGCATTACTGATGCCCGCGTTCCAGGCGCGCGTGGACTGTGAGATCGCGGGCGCGGTAAGCCCCAGCAGCCTGACCGTTATGTCATCTTGCGTGAGGCAGGGCAGAAAAAACCAGCCGATCAGAAAAAAAATGACAATGCTGATGCCGGTCGACAGGCCGCCGACAATGCCGTACTTAATGAATTGCACCAGCGGGTGCGCGTCGTGGCTCAGGTGTTTCTTGAGGAGGTGTATCATAGAGGGGTCAGGGTTCAGAGGTCAGGGTTCAGAGGTCATGTAAGAAAGTGATAAGCATACTATAAGGGAGCGGGGCTTGTCACAGCCGAAATGATGGGGCGTCGAAAGGAGTGCGTATTCGCTTCTGTGTACGCCACCCGTGCGGAGGCGGTTCGTTCCATGCCCTGGGCCGGCTAAAGCCGGAACAACGTACGGACGCCGCAGGCCCGCGCAGCCAAGGTATGTTGTCCCGGCTTTAGCCGGCGCAGAGCACCAGTCAAGCTGCCTGACCCCTGAACCCTCGTTCCTGCGGCTTGTCAAACCCTCCCGGTTCGGTGATACTGGTGGCGCATGTTCAAGTTCGACCTCCATATCCACTCGTGCCTCTCGCCGTGCGGCGACCTCCAGAGTTCGCCCTCCGCGATCGTTCGGGCCGCCAAGGCCGCCGGACTGGACGGCATCATGCTCTCCGATCATAACTCGTCGCGCAACTGCCAGGCGCTGGCGGAGGCGTGCCGCCGCGAGTCGTTCCGCTGCCTCTTCGGCATGGAGGTGACGACGTCCGAGGAGGTCCACTGCCTCGCGGTGTTCGACACGCTGGAGCAGGCCGCCGCGCTGACCGAGACCGTCTATGCCGCGCTGCCCACGCGCAAAAACGTGCCTGACGTGTTCGGCGACCAGGTGGTGGTCAACGCGGACGAGGAGGTTGAAGAGCTGGAGGACCACCTGCTCAGCGCACCGACGCGGCTGAGCATCCGCGAGGTCGGGGAGAGGGTTCATGCGCTGGGCGGACTTTTCATCGCGGCGCACCTCGACCGTTCCGTCTTCAGCGTCACCTCGCAGTTGGGCGGGCTCCACGGCGACGAGGGCTTCGACGCGGTCGAACTGAGCCGCCACGCCGACCTGGTCGTCTGGAGGGAGAAGACGCTGGGGCTGCCCTTCATCCGCTCGTCTGACGCGCACTACCTGAACTGCATTGGTCGGATCTGGAGCGAGGCGGAGCTGCCGGAGTTCTCGGTGCGGGCGCTCAGGGCCGTGTTCGAGGCGCGTGCCGTGGGCTGGGGCAGTGCGAACCAGCGCTGACTCGCTGCGCTCGCCAGCCCCTTGCGAAAGGAGAACAGGATGAAGAGTTTCATGCAACCCGATGAGCACCACGCGGCGGTTCAGCGCGTGCTGGCGTTGGGCCGCAGCGGCGACCCTGCCGCGCTCGATGAGCTGATCGCGCTGACCAAGCTCCCCTCCAACGAAGTCCAGCGGCTAGCGGCGTCGGCCATCGGCAAGCTGGGGGGCTTCGGGGCCGATCAGGCGGCTGCGGTGGCGGCGCTTGTGCCGCTGGCGCTACGCGGCCGGCACCCGCAGACGCAGCAGTACGCCCTGCGAGCGCTCAAGGCTTACGCGGCACATGCGAATGCGTGTCTGCACGACCTGCGCGACCTCGCGAACAACCCAGCCCAGCGCGACTATGTGCGGGCGGCGGCGCTGGCGACCGTCGAGGCCATCGAGCAGGCGGTGCGTGACGGCGATGCCGGAGTGGAGCACCGGTGCCAGCGTTGCCACGTCGCGGTCACGCAGGAAGAGCATCGGCACGCGCAGGCTAGCTTTATCATCGGCGAATTTCAGATCCGCCCAGATTTCTATCTGCCCGAGGTGGACGTGTATATCGAGTACTGGGGCATGGACACGCCGCAGTACAAGATGAGCATGCTCAAGAAGCAGATCCTCTACCAGCAGGAGGGCAAGCGGCTGGTCTCGGTCTACCCGGCAGACCTGCCGTGCCTCAACAACCATCTGCGCCAGAAATTGGCGCTATTCGGAGTGTGCGTCGGCGAGCGTAGCGAGTCGGCGCCGGACGAGGACAAGAAGCCATGATGAGATTCCATGTCAGCGAGCTTCGCTACGGCGGGTTCGGGCCGGTGTCGTTCGAGCTGCGGGCGGGCGAGCGGGTCGGCGTGACCGGGCCCTCGGGCTGCGGCAAGACGCGGCTGCTGCGGGCGCTGGCGGACCTCGATCCGTGGCAGGGCGAGATCCGGCTCGGCGGCCAGGCGCCGGCAGCCATGCCGGCCAGCGCGTGGCGCAAGAGGGTGGCCTACCTGCCTGCCGAGAGCCAGTGGTGGTTCGACGAGGTGCGCGCACACTTCGCGGTTGCTCCGGACGAGGCGGAGGTGCGGGCGCTGGGGCTCGAGGCCGAGGTGCTGGCGTGGCCCGTGTCGCGGCTCTCCAGCGGCGAGAAGCAGCGGCTCGGCCTGCTGCGCACGCTGGCGAACCGGCCTGCGGTGCTGCTGCTCGACGAGCCGACCGCGCATCTGGACGCGGAGCGCACGCGGGCGTTCGAAGCGCTGGTGGCGCGGCGTTGTGCCGAGGGCGGCATGATGGCCGTGTGGGTGGCACACGACCCCGAGCAGCTTCGGCGCATCTCCACGCGCGGCTACCGCATGGCGGCGCAGGGCGTCTGGACGGAGGTGACGCCATGAGCGTGATCTCACTGTCTTGGCTGGACATTCTGCTGTCGGCCTTGCCGCTGGCCGCGCTGGCGGCGGTGTTCGCGTGGCACCGGCTGCAGCTCAGCCGCACGCTGCTGATTGGCGCGCTGCGCACATTTGTGCAGCTGGCGCTGGTGGGCTTTGTGCTTAAGGGCATCTTCCAGAACGCGCACCCGGTGTGGACGGTGGGCTTCTCGCTGGTGATGCTGGGGACGGGCACGTGGGAGATCACGCGGCGGCAGCACCGGCGCTTCGCAGCGGGCTGGACCGTGGGGCTGGCCGTGCTGGGGCTCTTCACCGCCGGTTTCACGGTGACGGTCTTCGCGCTGCTGGCGTTGGTCGGGGTCAAGCCGTGGTGGTCGCCGCAGTACGCGATTCCGCTGCTGGGCATGATCCTCGGCAACACGATGACCGGCATCGCGCTGGGCATGGATACGCTCACCCTGGGGGCGTGGAGGCAGCGAGCGGTGATCGAGAACCGGCTGGCGCTGGGGCAGACGGCGGGCGAGGCGGTCGCGGAACTCAAGCGCGACAGCGTGCGCACGGCCATGACGCCGATCATCAACTCGCTGGCGGTCTGCGGAGTGGTGAGCCTTCCGGGCATGATGACCGGCCAGATCCTGTCGGGCAGCGACCCGCTGGCGGCGGTGCGGTACCAGATGATGATCATGTACCTGATCGCGGGCGGCGCGGGCTTCGGAAGCCTGCTCACGATCCATCTGGCGGCGCGGCGGCTCTTCGACGGGCGCGAGCGGCTGAGACTGGACCGATTGCAGGCGCCGTGAGACTTCGGGAAACACTCAAAATATTTAAAGTTTGAAATATTCAGATTGACGGATGTATACCGGAGGTGCTAACGTAGGCGCCATGAACAGCAACGAGAGGTTGACGTCGGAGCAGATGGCACGGGGAGCGCGGGTGGTTCAGGCGCTGGCGCATCCGCTGCGGATGGCCATCATGCAGGAGCTGATGGACGGCGAACGGACGTGCTCACAGGTTCAGGAGCATTTGGGCTGTGCGCAATCGACGCTTTCCCTACAGTTGAAGGCTCTGGTCGATCAAGGGCTGGTGGCCACGCGCAAGGCGGGCACGGTGAAGCACTGCTCCGTCCGCAACCGGGATTTCCTCAAGCTGTTCACATGCTTGCGCAAGCACCTGACCGAGGTGCTTAAGGAATAGTCCCCATTGCGCAACCGCATGGCAAGCGTGAGAATAGTAAGTGTGTAAGAGGAAACCAAGAGGGAAGCGGGGCATATGAAACTGGTGATCGTGGGCGGTGTGGCGGGTGGGGCGAGTGCGGCGGCGCGGATGCGCAGGCTGGACGAGAAAGCTGAGATCGTCCTCTTCGAGCGTGGCGAGCATGTGTCGCTCGCCAACTGCGGGATGCCCTATCACATGGGCGGCGTGATCACCGAGCGCGAGAGCCTGCTCGTGATGCCGACAGCCCGTTTCAAGGGACGTCTCGCCGTCGATCTACGCTTGCGTCACGAGGTGGCGTCGATTGATCGCGCCATGCGCACGGTCCGTGCCGTCAATTTGTCGACAGGGGAACAGGTCACGGAGACATACGACAAGCTATTGCTGGCGACGGGCTCCGTACCGGTGCGCCCGCAGCTGCCCGGCGTCGACGATCCCGATGTGCTGACGCTCTGGACCCTGAGCGACATGGACGCGATCAAGGCGAGGGCAGAGGGCGAGGTTCGGCGCGCGGTGGTCGTCGGGGGAGGCTTTATCGGTCTTGAGGCGGCTGAAAACCTGCGACACCGAGGGGTGGACGTGACGCTGGTGGAACTGTTGCCGCAGGTGCTGCCGACGCTCGACCCGGAAATGGCGGCGGCGCTTCAGGCGGAGATGCTTGAGAACGGTGTGGCGCTTCGGCTGGGAACGGCGGTCGAGGGATTTGAGCGGGACGCGGGCGGTAAGCTGGTTGTCCGGTTGAAGGGCGGCGAGGCTCTGGAAACCGATCTTGTGGTGCTTTCCGTGGGCGTGCGCCCGAACACCGCATTGGCGCACGCGGCGGGTTTGAAGGTGGGCGAGCGCGGCGGTATCGTAACGGACGGGACGATGCGCACGAGCGATGCTGACATCTATGCGGTGGGTGATGCGGTGCAGGTGACCGATCCCGTGTTGAATGTGCCGACGCAGATTCCGCTGGCGGGCCCCGCCAACCGGCAGGGCCGGCTGGCTGCGGATGCGATGGCAGGCCTGCCGGTCATGCCGTATCGCGGGACCTGGGGAACGTCGATCGTCAAGGTGTTCGGCTTGGTGGCGGCCAGCGTGGGAGCGACAGAAAAAGCGCTGCGGAAGGCTGGAGTGGACTTTGAAAAAATCTATCTGCATCCGTTCTCGCATGCGACGTACTATCCCGGCGCGCAAGTGATGCACCTCAAACTGCTTTTCACGCGCGATGGCCGTATCTTGGGCGCGCAGATCGTAGGCAGCGAAGGTGTGGACAAACGGATCGACGTGTTGGCCACGGCGCTGCAGGCAGGGCTGGGCGTGGCTGACCTCGAGCGCCTGGAACTGGCGTATGCGCCGCCGTTCAGCTCGGCGAAGGACCCCGTCAACTTCGCCGGATATGTGGCTGGCAACGTGCTGTCGGGAGAGATGCGGCAGTCCTTCGCGGACGATAGGCCTGCCGATGCTCTTCTTCTCGACGTGCGGGAGCCGGCCGAGTGCGCGGGCGGCATGATTCCCGGCGCGGTGGCGATTCCG
Source organism: uncultured Lentisphaeraceae bacterium (assembly GCA_964390795.1). Classification (GTDB taxonomy): domain Bacteria; phylum Verrucomicrobiota; class Kiritimatiellia; order RFP12; family UBA1067; genus CAYMLQ01. The sequence continues at coordinate 474 of CAYMLQ010000019.1, read as the reverse complement.
CTGGGGCAGTTGCGGAAACGCCTCGGCGAACTGCCGCGTGATCGGGCTGTCGTGTCCTATTGCGCGGTCGGGTTGCGCGGCTATCTGGCCGAGCGCATCTTGCGGCAGAACGGGTTTGAGGCAAGTAACCTGGCAGGCGGTCTGGCGACGTGGAAAGCTTATGGAGGAACTCTGATATGATGCGACGATTAATGGACCTTTGCGTGAAGCACCCAGCCGCCACGACGTGGATCATGGGCGTAGGCACGCTGCTCTTGGCGCTGCTCGCGGTGCTGCCGACGGTTGCTCCGAAGGCCTTTCCGCTGCTACACGGTGCGAAAATCGACACCGACCCGGAGAACATGCTCGCCGCCGACGAGCCCGTGCGCACCTTCCACCGCGACATGAAGGCGGAGTTCGCCCTCTATGACATGCTGGTTGTGGGCGTGGTGAACGAGCGTGCGCCGGACTATGTCTTCAACCCGGACACCCTGC
>CAYMLQ010000018.1:0-35724 GCA_964390795.1 uncultured Lentisphaeraceae bacterium | reverse complement strand
CGGTACGGACGGCTTGCCCGTTCCCGAGCTGCTGGTCGGCACCAACCGCTACGACTCGGTCCGGTGGGATCCGTGCGGTATCACGATATCGGTTGTGACCAACAAGGGTGGCGTCATGACCGGCCTCGCGGCCCCGAAGGCGGGCGCGCTGGTGAAGGCCGGCACCAACACGTACACCTATGGGGCGACGAATGGTGTGGGCCTGACCATCGGCCTGACGCGCGCGACGGGCGTGTTCAAGGGCGCGTTCAACGCGTGGTTCGACTACACCAAGACTCACACGTCGAGGAGCATCGCGTACGAGGGCGCGCTGACGCCCGAACGCGAAGACAAAGAGGACGGCATCGAGGGCCGCGGCTACTTCCTGTGGGCGGACAAGAGCCAGTATACGAGCCCGCAGAACAAGGCTTTCCCCTACACGTTCAACTGGTCGTACGACCTGAAGATCCTGATGCCCGACGACATGGTGTTGGTTCCGGGCGGGTCGCTGCCGGACAGCGGCAATGGGGCGGTTACGGTCCCGTCCTTCTGTATCGGCAGGTGCGAGGTCACGTGGGCCGAGTGGCGGGCGGTGCGGGTCTGGGCGGCTGCTAACGGGTACGACCTCGGGAGTGTCGGCGCGGGCAGTGCGGACAAGCATCCGGTGCAGTCGTTAAACTGGTTTGACTGCGTGAAGTGGTGCAATGCCCGCAGCGAGAAGGAGGGCCGCACGCCGGCGTACTATACGGACGCCGGGCTTACGTCGGTCTACAAGGCCGGTGAGGTGCAGGAACCGTTCGTCAACGCTGCCGCCGGCGGCTACCGCCTGCCGACGGACGCCGAATGGGAGTTCGCCGCGCGCGGCGGCACGCAAAGCCTCGGTTACGAATACAGCGGCGGAAACGACTTGAACGCGGTGGGTTGGCACTGGGACAACTCCGCAGGCGCAGCGGTGGACATGTACGAAGGCCGCGGGACTTGGCCGGTCGGCGCGAAGGCGGCGAATGAGTTGGGGCTGTGCGATATGAGCGGCAACGTTTGGGAGTGGTGCTTCGACTGGTATCCGGGATATGAAGGGTGGGGCCGGGTGTTACGGGGCGGGGGTTGGGGCGACTACGCGTGGTACTGTCGTTCCGCGATTCGCAACGACATCTGGCCTAACGACCGGTACAACAACCTCGGCTTCCGCGCCGCCAGAACCCTGCCCTAGTAGCGCGGTAGCGCCTCTCCCGTCCGGACCTCTCCCAGACGGGAGAGGGTGGAGCCGGGGCGCGGCAGCGCAAGGCGGGAGGCGGAGCGCGCGGAAGCGCAGGCGACGCCGCCTGGTCGCCGCGCTCGACGAGACCGCCGAGAACCTTGAGAAGCTGATGTACAGGTTATCATTTCGCCTTATGATGGGGCGATATGAGGATCGAATGGGGGGCATCGCGCTTCTATGGTAATCGGTTGGTACCAGGGGTGCGAGGATGTTGCGTTTCTGGAGAACATGAGGCTTGGGGAGGGGCAAGCGTCTGCTTGCCCGGACGAGCAGACGCTCGTCCCTCCCGTGCTTTCGCGCATAACACGCATCCGATTCGCGATCCCCCTGCCACCAACCGACTACGCTTCCATGACATTTTGTGCTAGCAGAAAGTGTCAAATTTTGCACTTATTGCACCATGAAAAGGCGACTATTAGACGAGTTGCTGCCGTGACGGACTCCACGTGACCCGATGTGCGGCGATTGGAGGGTTTATTCACCGCAAAAACTGAGGCGAATAGCTGACGGTTAACGACCGCCAGCGCAAGGTTCTGAACCGCCTTTTCGACGGTTTCGAGGGCAAGCTGACTACCTCCAAATATGCAAAGCTGACCGGCTGTTCGTCCGATACGGCGTTGCGGGACATTCGGGAACTTCTCGAACAGGGCGTTCTGGCCTGTAATGACGGCGGAGGCCGCAGCGTCAGTTACCGGGTAGCGGAGTGAACGCGCGCGCCGTGGAGGCAAGGACAGGAGTGTCCTTGCTCCCGGGGAAGGCCAAGGACAGGAGTGTCCTTGCTCCCAGAGGGGACGCGTCTATTGGAAGGGCAGGTGGACGGCGTTGACCATCAGGCGGACGTGCTTGACGCGGTCGTCGCCGGCGAAGGCGCGGACCGCCTGCTCGATGCGCTTGAGCTGGGTGCGCCGGATTTCGAAGAGCTGGACCGAGGTGGTCACGTAGACGTACAGGATGCCCGCATCCCACTTGCCGGGCTGCGTGACCTTCGCCACCTCGGGCGGCACCAGCCGGGGCCAGGCTTGGACGAGTTCGTCGAGCCAGGGGCTGGTTGCGATGTTGAGCCGCTTGAGCGTCTTCTCGATGATGGCTGAGAACGGCTCGGCCTCCCGGCGCGTTTCCGGCGGGTCGGTGTCGATCGGCAGACCGGGGATGAGACGGTCGAATAGCGTCTTCGCCTTGCGGTTCTGCTCGACGTCACGCGGGGTAAGCTGGCGGCGGACGGAGGTCGGCGCCACCTGGTAGGATGATTCATCCGGGAAGGACGGGCTGTCGTCCCCTGCGTAACGGTCGGAATCGGTCGCTTCCGCAAACTGAGGTTTGCCTTTGGTCATGGTCGCAGTATATCATAGCGGGACACATGAGATGAACAGGAGAAGACAATGAAAAAAGGCAATATGCTGATCGCCCAGAGCGGCGGGCCGTCGATGGTCATCAACCAGAGTCTGGTCGGCGCGGTGCTGGCCGCGCGCGATAATAAGTCCGTGGGCAAGATCTACGGCGCGTTGCACGGTATTCAGGGTATTCTGGAAGAGCACTTGATCGATCTGCGCAAAGAGAGCCGCAAGACGTTGGAGGCGGTTGCGAACACGCCCTCGTCCGCGCTGGGTTCGGTGCGCCGCAAACCCACGGCGGAGGATTGTCAGGCGATCTTCCGCGTGCTGCGTAAGCTGGACATCCGTTACTTTTTCTACATCGGCGGCAACGATTCGGCCGAGACCGTCCACATCATCAATGAGGAGGCGGTCAAAGAGGAGTACGGGATCTGTTGTTTCCACATTCCCAAGACGATCGACAACGACCTGCGCGAGAGCGACCACACGCCGGGATACGGCAGCGCGGCGCGGTTCGTGGCGTGCGCGGTCAAGGGCGACGACCTCGACAACCGCGCGCTGGGCGGGGTCAAGATCGACGTGATCATGGGGCGCAACGCGGGCTTCCTGACGGCGGCCGCGGCGCTGGCCCGCGAGGACGATGACGATGGGCCGCATCTGATCTACCTTCCAGAGCGGCCGTTCAGCATCGAAGGGTTCGTCAAGGATGTGAAGTCCGCGATGAGGAAGTTCGGCCGCTGCGTGGTGGCGGTTTCGGAGGGCATCGCCGATAAAGACGGCACGCCGATCCTGGCGAAGTTCACGCAGGAGACCGACTCGCACGGCAACGTGCAGTTGAGCGGCACGGGCGCGCTGGGCGACCTGCTGTCCAAGGTCGTCAAGGAGCAGGCGGGGGTCAAGCGCGTGCGCGCCGACACCTTCGGCTATCTGCAGCGGTCGTTTCCGGGCATCGCCTCGGCGAGCGACGCGATGGAAGCGCGGCTGGTGGGCGTGGCGGCGGTGCAGGCAGCGGTGTGCGACGAGGTGTCGAGCGGTTCGATCGCCATCAAGCGCAAGGCGACCAAGACGTACGGGGTGACTTTCGAGGTGGTGCCGCTCCGCAGCGTGGCGAAGGAGACGCGCCATATGCCGGACGCCTTTATCAACAAAGCGGGCAACCAGGTGACGCAGGCGTTCATCGATTACGCGCGTCCGCTGGTCGGCAAATTGCCTGCGTGCGCGCGCTTCGCGCAGTTGAAGGATTGAGAAAAATCGCACGAGAGCGTTTTTGCGGTTGAAATGCGGTCAGGTTCTGCTATTGTAATACGCCTTACGTCTGACGGCAAAGGCGGGCGTGAAGAGGAGATGAAGCGTAAATGAGTCAGCATACCAGCTTGAAGGGTTCGGGAAAGATTACGATAAAGCGCAACGTGTTGAAGCGTTTCGAGCGCGTCAACACGCTGAAAAAGCGCGGTCAATGGAAAGACGGAGACCGCGGACTGGGTCTGCGCAAGACCAAGCCGGACGTGTAGGATCTGCGCCGATCGGCTGCCTGATTAATCCTTTCACCGCATGCGTATCTCTCCCGGACGGAGATATACGCATGCGGTTTTTGTGTTTTTCCCGGGGTGTGGCAGGCCCTTCGCGGGGCGTGCCGGAGTGGTATATGTAACCGATGCGTGTCCTTGTTCACAGCCTATGGTGCGTGGCGGCGGCCCTGTCTTGCGCGGGGGCCGGAACCGTGCCGGACAGCGTCAAAGCGGACGGTAGCGACACGCTCCGCGTGCGCGTCATCGAGGGACGCTCGGCGGTTTTCGCGACGACGAACGCGACGCGCGAGGCGGTGTCGTGGATGCCGTCAGGTACAGAGTTCGCGGTGCGCGGCGAGCTGTCGGACGATGACGTGTGGGTGCGTATCGTGCCGCCCGAGGGCGTACACGTTTGGGTTTACCGCGAGCTGATCCGCGACGGCAGGGTGATCGCAGACAAAAGCCGTATCCGTACGGGCGCGGGTCTGAATTTCCGTCCGGTCGGCAGTCTGAACAAAGGCGACCGGGTCGAGGTGCGCGGCACATACGGCGACTGGCTCAAGATCCGACCGCCGCGGACGCTCGACTTCTGGGTGTTGCGCGATCAGGTGGAGCCGCTTGCGGAGATGCCCCCCGAAGGCGTTGCGGCTGAAATGGAGGCGGTGCCGGCGGGCGGTTCCGAAGGCGTGGAAACGAACGCCGCGCCCGTGGCGCTGGTGACGGCGTCGGCGGTGGCGACGAATCTCCCGCCTGCGGTCGTGCCGCAGTCGCTCGCCGTGCGGGCGCCGCCGGAGTTGGTGGGGCGGATGCTTGCGGACGCGCCAGATCAAGGGGTGCGCGTGCGTCTGACCGGTCTGCTGGATTGGGGTGCGGTCGGGGCGGCGGCAGCGCCGTTCTGCCTGGTGGCGCGACAGGCTGACGGCGACTCGCGCCCGGTGTGCCACCTGATCGCGGCAGCGGCGGCGGCCAACCCGCTCATCGGCGTCACCGTGGCGGTCGAAGGCACACGCTGGCGAGTGAAGGGGGCGGAGTTGCCCGTGGTCATCGCCGAGACGCTGCGCGGGATCGAGTAGATACACGATGTTGCAGATTGCTAGGGCCTCTGCGACAGGCACGGCAACGCGGGTAGCGGTCACGGGATGCGAGCCCGGTCAGCCGGCGCGGGGCACTACCTGGGAGCGGGGACACTCCTGTCCCCGGCGGTCTTTGCGGCTGGGAGCAAGGACACTCCTGTCCTTGCAACGGGGACAGGAGTGTCCCCGCTCCCGGGTAGCGTGCCGGGTAGCGTGCCGGGGACAGGAGTGTCCCCGCTCCCGGGTAGCGCCGGGTAGCGTATCGGGGACAAGAATGTCCCGCTCCCGGGTAGTTCCCCGGTAGCGCTTGCGCTCTTCCCTAAAGATCTGCGATAATCCGAAGCGGTTTGGGAGAACAGGAAACAAAAAGGGGACACATGAAAAAGACGGTGACGGTGGCGGCGGGCTTGATGTTGGCGGCGGTGCTGGCGCGGTGCGAGGAGATCAAGCACCGTTTTCTGGTGAGTGATTTTATGCACTGTTCGGTGCATTATGTGGATCAGACGGACGCGTCGAAAAACTGGACGCTGAAGTTGCCGGAGATCACCTTCGACTTGCAATTGGTCGGCGGGAACCGTCTGCTGTGTAACCGGTCGAAAGGTTACGATGTGTATGATCTGGCCACCCGCGAGAAGGTCGATTCGTTCCAGTCGGCCGCGCTGAAGGACGTGCGCTCCGTGCGGCGGCAGGCGGACGGGCGGACGTTCTTGGGGACACAGGGCGGCACGGTCTACGAATTCGACGCGCAAAAGAATCTGACGGCGACCTATGAGATGCCCAAGGCCGCCAAGTACGTGCGCCTGATGCGCTTCACGCCCAAGGGCACGCTGCTGCTCGCGGCCGAGGACGGGGCGTACGAGATGTCGCTGGAGAAGGGTCTGGAGGCGGAGAAGCGCCTTGTGCGAAAGTTCTCCCTGCCGCGCCCGCGCAACTCGTACATGGCGCTCTACGCGCCGGACGGCAAGCTGCTGATCTCTGGCGGTTACTCGAAAGGCCTCTACACCTTCGATGCGGAGGGCAAGCTGCTGAAAGACACGGTGCTCACGCAGCCGGAAGGGCTGAACAACTACTTCTACGCGGGCTTCCAGATCCTGAAGAACGGCCATATCGTGATGGCGAACTGGACCGGCCACAGCGAGAAGGATTTCAAACCCGGACTGAAAGTGGTGGAACTGGATAAAGAGCACAACATCGTTTGGTCTTGGAACGAGGAGTTCGGCGGCACGGTGAACAACGTGCTCGTGCTCGACGGGCTGGACACGGGCGTAGTGAACGACGATGTTTCCGGCGTGCTCGGATCCGCAGCAAAATGACGTGATGTGACTTACGGCGCAAGTGTGCCGCACAGCGCCTCCGAGCGCAACACATCGGCGGCGGGCAGGACAATGAGGTCGCCTGGCAGGCAGGTTCCTGTGATGTCGCAGGAGACCTTGAACTGCCAGGCGTCTTTTTTCTCAGGAACGGTGACCGCCTTGAGCAGGTGATCCCCGGGCGCGAGCATGACGCTGCCCCAGGCGCAGCGCGGCAGTTCGGTGCCAAGGCGCTTGCCGTCCATGAACAGGCGGATCGGGCCGCTGAAAGTGAGTCGGACTGAGGTCGGGCGCGTGACGCGCAGGACCGCGGCCGCGAGGGCCACGGTGCCGGTTTTGTTGGGCCCGAAGCGTTCGTTCAGGTTCATCGCCCCGTGTACGTTCGCGTTGGTCAGCGCCTGCCACGACTGCGGGTCTGGCTGGGCGGGAGTGCTTGCAGCAAAGGGCCCAGCCGCCACCCACTGGCAGATGCGGTTTTCGGTGAGCGTCTGCAGCGTGTCGCGGCATTTCAGGGCCCAGCCGTCGCCGCTATACTCGACGGTCGCGGGCAGTCGGAAGAATCCTTTCGCGCCTGCGGGCGCAGCCATGGAGACCTTGACCGCGCTTGTCGAACCCGGCGTGAGGCGCGCGGAAGTGTCGTTCGCGAAGCGCCAGCCGGGAACTTCCGCAAAAGCGATCTTGCAGGACGTCTCGGGCGCGGTTGGAGCGAGACCGGCCTGAAGGGTGACCATGGCCTCGGCCGCGTTCTCAGAGGCGAGCAGGCGGGTCATGCCGCTGTCCCAGGCTTGGATGCGCAGCACCGCGCCCAGCAGGGCTTCGGCCACGCGCATGTCGTAGACGTGGGCCGGGCCGTTCGCTTGCGTTAGCGTGCGCAGGGCCTTCAGGAGTGTGTCACGGGCGGCTGCGTCGGCGGCTGCGTCGCTGAAGGCCGCTTCGGTCAGCGAGGCGGTGAGTTGTCTCTTCAGTGCGCCCCAGCCTGCGGGGGTCTTTTCCCCGAGCGCCGACTCCGCGCCCGCCAGCAGGGTCAGGACGCGCTCGGCGGGGTGCATGACGGCCTGTTGCCGCGCGACCGGATCGAGAGGCTCCGCGACGTTCTCGAAGCGGTTGCCGCGCAGAACAATGCTTTTCGCGTGCTTGCTGCTGACGGTGATTCCGGTGTCGGCATTCTTCACGAGGCAGTTCTCGATCAGCCCGTTGGCGCTCGACATCTCCACGCGCGCGTTGTTGTGAAGGATGCCGCGCCGGATCACGCAGGAGCGGGTCAGGGCCCGCTCGTTGCCGTGATCAGTGATCGACATAACCGAATCGCGCGGGGGCACTTCGTTGCCCGGTCCGCGGTAGCCGTTTCCCTCAAGAATCTGGTTGTCGAGAAACTGCACGAACCAGAGCGGGATGATGCCGTGGTAGTCCATGCCGAAACCGATGAACCCGCCGGAACGGGAACTGCGGTTACGCGCCAGCACGCCGTCGGTGAGTCCGCCATAGAGCTGAATGGCGATGGAGGAGTCCTCCGTGTCGTTGTCCACATAGAGCAGATGCTGCCGCTCGGCGGCGATCACGTAGCGCGACGTCGCGTCGGGCGCGACAGACCACGGGCGGTCGATGGTGACGGTGTTGTTGGTGAGGGCGGTGATGGTGCGCGTCTGGCCCGCGCCCCGGCCTTCCACGAGCTGCACGTTCTGGCCGATCCAGTAGGCCGGACCGTTGCGGTAGGGGTTCTTTTCGCCACCGAAGTCCACCTCGAGGCGCAGGCCCTCGCAGCGCGCGGGGAGCGTGCCACGGAAGGCGGTGCGCGCGCCGTCGTGGGTGATGCTCTCACGGTTGTTCGTGAAGAGATCGTGCTGGCGGTTCTTGCTCCAGAAGAGATTGCGGCAGACCGGCGCGATGCTGTAGGTGCAGTTGTAGGCGTCGTTGTTCTCAAAGATCACCTTGTCGCCGCCGACGACCGCCCAGCCCGAGCCGTTGATGCGGCAGTTGCGGATCAGCAGGTACTCGGCGGAGAGCACGAAGTAGAGGGTGGTGGAGCCCTCCTTCGAGGCGTAGAGGTCGCAGTCCTCGATGCGCACGAAACGGGCGTCGCGGATGACGAGTCCGTTACCGCGCAGGTAGGCGCGCTTCTCGTATTCGACGGTGTTCTTGATCAGATACTGGTCGATAAGCAGCTTGAGGCGGACGCGGCGCACGGTGATGTCGCGGGCGGTCGCCTCGTCCGGACGGGAGCCGCCGCCCAGCTCATGTTTGCCTGCGGCGTCGTTCTTGCAGACGATGCCGTTACGGTATTTGCCCGCGTGAATGAAAAGGTCCTCGATGCCGAACGCGCTGGTTCCCTCGATGAGGTTTTCGGGCGGCTCCTCGCAGTCGGGCCAATAGAGCTGCGTCGTTTCGCGCGACTCGCCGCGCAGCAGCGTGCGCACCGGAATCTGCAGCGTGCCGTTACATTGGAAGCGCCCGCGCGGCAGATAGACGGTGCCGCCCCCGTTGGTCGCCGCCATCGCGAGCGCGGCCTGCAGGGCCAGCGTGTCGTCCAGCCCGTCGTTGGGGATCGCGCCGAAGGAGGTCACATCGAAGCGGTCGCTTTTCCAGATATCCTGATAGGGCCGGACGGTGACAGTGCCGGCGTCGCGCCAGCCGTTGCGTTCGCCCGTGCCGTTGGACACGGAGACGGTGTAGGTGCCGGGGGCGAGGTTTTCGGGAATGAGCGTGTCGAGCGACCAGGTGTCGCGCCGGGTCACCTTCAGACTGATCTGGCGCTTGCCTTCCTTCAGCACGACCTCCGCGCGTCCCGCGCGGTCGAGGCAGCGTCCGAAGAGGCGCAGCCAGCCGCCGGGCGAGGCGTCGGCTCCGAGGTCGCCGTGCAGCCACCACACGGCAGGTTCGTTGAGGATAAAGGGAGCGGAGGTTAGCCCGGCATCGGTGACGACCCGGCAACAGGCGGGCGCGTCGGCTCTGCACGTCGCGGGGTATTCGAAGCAGATGCCGGTGTCGGTGACGTTCACCGGGCGGAGGCGCTTGGCCTTGCGAAAATCAGGCTTGGCATCTGAAAGCGCGAAACCCTTCATGGCTTCGACCACTTCGACGACGGGGTTCGTGCCCCAGGCGCCGCCGTGGAGCTGGACGAGTTCGCCCGGCTCGACCGGCGCAGACCACCAGAACACGCTGGGGGTCTCTTGGGCGAGAGCCACGATTGCCGAAAAGCTTGCAGTACATACGATTGCCGAGAATCTCATGCGTCCTCCTTTGCCTACGGAACGAGCGTCAGGCGGCCCCAGGCGCTGCGGTCGGAAGAATTGCGCGGACCGCCGTTCCAGACGAGCTGGCTGGAGCGCTGTTTGCCGTCCGCACTGTTGCCGACCGCGAGGTCGAAGAGGAACGCCTGTCCCTCCTTGGGTGTGACGTCGAGCGCGGTCCACGGGATCGACGCTTCGAGCGTGTAGCCCTTGCCGTCCACCGCAGGCGTCACAGAGGTTTCGATGGCGGGCTGCGTGGCCGCGTTCACGACGTACGTCTGGTTGTTCTTGCCCGCGCCGAGCAGGAGCTGGCGGTCTGTGAAGAGCAGCGTGCCGCCCTGGTCGATCCGCTCGCTGCCGATGAAAAGCTCCAGCACGTCGGCGTTCCAGAGGTGGTCTCCGGAGTGCTCGTTCTTCATGGGCGTGGGGTCGGTGACGTTCGCCAGCAGATAGAGGGCCTTATCGTCCCAGCAGACTTTAAAGGCCGCTTCCACGCCGCCGGTCTCGCGGCCCGCGGCGAGGCGGTCCGCGCCGATGCGCTCGGGCGGGCGGCCCGGCCAGCCCGCGAGCTGGCCGTCGATGTCCATGGGGGCGGTGGGGCGTCCGGCCGAGACCGCGCGCGTACCGTTGCCCGCCTTGCCGCTGAAGCGCGGGTTATCGAGCAGGTAGGGGGCCTTGCCGTTCAGCCAGACGTCATAGATTGCGGCGTGGGTCTTGGCCATCTCGGCGAAGAGGTCGCGGTAGGGGCGGTCGGCCACGTTGAAGAGACCGGTGTTCGCGCGTTCGCCGTTGAGGCCCTCGAAGAAGCGGCCTGTGACCGCCTGGTCGAGCAGGGTGAACCATTCGACGCCGACAACGAAGCCGAGCGCCGCGGCGCCCTCGACGTAGTGGCGGTAGGCGAGGCCGCGCTCCTTCTGTGTGGCCATGTCCATGTTGCTGGGCGCGACGTTGCTCTCCTTGGTCGCGGTGAAGTAGAACTCGCTCCACATTTGAGGTTTGCGGCCGGTCCACTCGTAGAGGCGGCGGATGAAGGCCGCGTCGATGCCGCAGGCGTAGTAGTTGATGCTGATGACGTCCATGTACTTGCCGGCCACGCGGCAGAGCACCTCGCTGTTGGCGGTGCCGGGCTGCCAGCGGTTTCCGATCAGCAGGTGGTTCGTGTCATACTTGCGGAACGTCTTCGAGACTGCGCCGTAGTAGGCTTCGAGGAAGTGTTCGGTATAGGCCTGCATGTCGGCGAAGGCGGCCTGGGTGGTCAGCGGCAGGCCGCGGTCGGCGAGCGCTTCGAATGAGGCGGCGTCGAGGGCCCAGGCTGCGTTGAAGGCGGCGATGGTCGTGTATTTCGCCTGAAGCCTGGCGACTAGCTCGCGCTTGCAGGCGTGCTTGCCGGGCAGGGCTGGGATGGCGCGGGGGATGTCCTCGAAACCCTGCTCGTTGTCGAGGAAGTAGCCGATGATGAGCGGGTCGCCGGCCCTCTCTGCGACCGACTTGGCGAACAGGGCGTCCATCTTTGTCAGGTTCTTCTCATCGAACGGGTCGAACACGCCGCGCAAGCCGGGCACGGCCGCGCCGAGGGTCCAGGTGTTCAGCGGCAGGGAGCAGACGCGCGGGAAGCCCTTCTGCTCGAAGACCGGCGAGCTGCCGGAGAAGGCGCCCACGGAGTTGAAGCCGAGGGCGCGCACGCGGTCCACGAGGCGACCGGTGTGGGCGTCCTCGTCATAGGCGCCGTATTTGCGGATCACGTTGGCCTTGTAGAACGAGACGGCGCGCGGGTTCCAATACTTTTCCGGGTGCCAGGCGGATGCGAAGGGGCCGTCGTGCGGGGGCAGCCAGTCGAAGACGTCCTCGCGCTTCTCGACCGTGGTGTAGTCCTCGCCGGGGCCGAAGGTGCAGACGCCGAGGTGGAAGAAGGCGTCGCCGTCGGGGTCGGCCAGCACCCAGACGTCGCGGCCGCCGATCCGCTTCTGCTCGACGTGGAAGAAGCCGGTCTTCTTGAGTCCGAGCCGGGCGCCGCTGTCGGCGAGGCCGCCGAAGCGGTTGCGGCTGGGCAGGTCGAGCGAGGCGATGGTGACGGCCACGGCTTCGGCGTCGGCTTTCAACTCGGCCTCGTCCTTGATTTTGCCGGGGAAGTCGCGCTGGGTGGTCTGGCCGAAGCGGTCCACGAGAACGACGCGCTGGGCCGCGCTGGAGTCCAGGGCCACGGTGATCGTGTAGGTGGGGCGGTCGGCGAGGTAGGGGATCTTGACGTTGACCCAGAAGATGTTCCAGCCCCACTCGCGGTTGTCCTGGAGCTGCAGGTAGGTGAACTCGGGGAACGCGAGGGAGAGTCGCTTGTTGTTGATATCGGCGAATTCGAACTGGCGCGCGTGATCTTGGAAGAGGTGCGGCTTGGCGGGCTTCTCCTTCGGGAAAGCGCCGTTCGCGTGATCGGTGCGCCACGTGCCGCCCTCGCTGTAGTTCGGGGCGATGAAGAATTCGGTGGAGAAGGCTTTCAGGGCTGCGGGCATGTTCTCGAAGGCGAAGGTGAGCTTGCCGGAGGCTGCGGAAACGGTGACTTTGCCGCCGCCTTCGTAGGTGAGCGTGGCGGTCGCGCCCTGCAGGCGCTTCTCGACGGGCTCATGCTTCTTGCTGTCACCCAAGTCCAGCTTTGGGAACGCTAGCGTGAAGGAGCCCATGCTGCCGCAGGTGAGGGCCACGCCGTCGTCGGACAGACTCATGGCGAGGCGGTCGGTCGAGGCGGTCGTTTTCGGGGCGGTTGCGAGAGGGCGGACACGCAGGTCCGCCCCTACGGCGACGGGAATCGCGGCACCGGCTTCGAGCACGTGCAGCTTGAAGAAGGCCTCTCCCCCCGTGCGCGGCAGCGCGGAGAAGGAGATCCACTGGAAAGAGTCGGTGTTCCAGACGCGGTTGTCCTGAAGCTGCTGGTAGCCGTGCTCGATGACGACGGAGACGCCTTTGCCCGCGCCGTCGGCGAGGGTAAAGCGCGTGGCGTCGCCACGCCAGAGGAAGGCGTCCGCGCCCGCCGTGACGGGCAGCGGCTTGGCGTCCGAGTCCTGGATGGACCAGTTGGCCTTGCCGGCGAGCGCGACGGGCAGGGTCATGCTAAGCGAGAGGCCCTTGTCGTTCGCGGTGAGGCGGGTGGCGTGGACCTGAGCCGCGCCCTCCGGGGAGAGGGTCAGGGCGACCTGCGCGCCGCCGGGGTAGACGAGCGTGGCGACGTTGCCGCTGAGGGTCACCTTCTCGGGGGCGCGGCGCTCTCCGCCGCCGTTGCCGGTGAGCGCGGGGTAGTCCAAGGTTAAGGTGCCCAGCTCCGATCCGGCGTTGACCGCGAGTCCGGCCTGTGTGAGCTTGACCTCGGCGGCGGTGAGAAGAGCGGGCAAGAGAGCCAGCAGGGTGAGGAGGGGGCAAGGCTTCATAGTGGTTTCCTTAGTAGGGTAAGATATTTAGCACAAAGGCGCGGAAGCACAAAGAAGAAAACGGCAGAGCAAAAAAGCACCATGGGCGCGATTTATTGGCCGGAGGGCACGTTCACTAAGATCGTTTGGCAGTCACGTTTTCTGGTCGGCCCGGCGGTCCGACCCTACCTGCGAGGTTTTTCGTTACGGCTTCGTATCGCGGTATTGCCCGACCGCTGGACGGGCCTTTCGACTGCACGAGACCGTCCTGCGGCCACCCAATCGCAATGCGCCCTCTTCAATCGAAATCAAATCCAAAATCAACAATCTCCCTTGACTGCCTTTACCCCCCCGGCATAATAAGTGCAATTCAGATTGATATGATAACGCTCAACGTTCAACGCTCAACGCTCAATGCTCAAGTGAAAGAACGCGGTGTCGCGCGGGATACCGCCTGCCGCACGCACCAAATGGGGCTTGCCCCGTCACTGGTAGGCGGCGGACCAGAGTCCCTCCAGAAACAGGTGTAACGGCAGCACGTCGACAGGGCCCACCCGTCTGGGCCGCGGCTCCAGGCAGACGCACAGGTAGCGCCGCAGGAGCGATTCTTCGGCCAGCGCCAGAAGTCCTTTCAGGTCGGAGGCGGATACCGTGGACTTGGCCTTGACCTCGATGGCGGTGTGGTCGCCGAGAATGAAATCGACCTCGAAATCCGATGTCGAGCGCCAGAAGGCAAGGGGTTGGGGAGCATGATAGTCGGTCCACGCACTCAGTTCGTGCATGACGTACGTCTCGACCGCATCGCCGTACTCAGGCGTCCCTGGAGCGACCGTTCTGCCCTGAAGGACGCGTGCGACGCCCGTGTCGGAAAAATAGTACTTTGAGGACATGATCGGTTTGCGTTTACGAGTCTCTTTCCAGGCCGGAAGTTCGCGCACGAGCAACGTATCCTTGAGAATATCGAAGTACTCGTAGACTGTGGTGCGCGGGACTTGGGCGTCGTTGGCCACGCGGGTGAAATTCACGATCCGGGCGTTGCACAGGGCGGCCACCCGGAGGAACCTGCTGAAAGCTGGAACATTCCGCGTGACACCCTCGGCAACGATTTCCTCCTGAAGGTAGGCTCCCGCGTAGGCGGCCAGGTCGGCATCCGCGTCGTCGGAGAAGTAGATGCCGGGTAGGAGTCCTGCGTGAAGCGCGCGCTGTAAGTCGAAGCGTTCTCCCAGTTCGGGAAACACGAACGGGTGCAGGTGCTTGATTCGGGCGCGGCCACCCAGCAGGTTCACGCCGCCGCGCCGCAGTTTACGAGCGCTGGAACCCGTCAACAGGAAACGCACGCCGCGTTCCTCGATCAGGCGATGGATCTCGTTCAGAAGTTCTGGGAAACGTTGGATTTCATCGATGACCACGCGCTTCTCGTTCTTCCCGATCTCTTCGCCCAGACGTGCGGGGCGTTGGCTGAGAGCCAGAAACACTTCGGAATCGAGTAGGTTATAGACGCGTGTGTTTGGGAGGGTGTGCCGAATCAGAAAGCTCTTGCCCGACTGACGCGGGCCGAAAAGGAAATGAGATTTCTTGTCGAGCAAGGCCGTCAGATCCAACCGGCGGGTAATAACGGGTAGTTCCGTGTCGTTCATGTGTCGCACCTTTCGCCATTTATCATCCCAAATGACGACAGAGATGTCAACGCTACGGAGGAGGTAAACGTAGGAGCATCGTTGACAAACGGCTCAGCACAGCTTCGCCCCATTGCCCAAGCGGAACCGCAGTATGGAGGGCGAGGCTGCGCCGAGCCGCCGAGAGAAAGCGGCGTCGCGCGGGATACCGCTTGCCGCTCGCTCCAAATTATGGCGAAAATATTCTGCAATAATCGGAGTTGACTTCGTTTTACCCCCTCCCCGGCATAATAGATGCCAACAAGGTATCTTTGTGTAACTTTCAAAGGGGTCAATCATGATACGGATGCAGAATTGGTGCGGGCGGCTGGCGGTTGCGTTTGCATGTATGGGCTGGGCGTGTGCGGGGCAGGCGGAGAAGCTGGCGATCCAGTCCTTCAGCGGCACGGGGCGGCTGGTGTTCAACACGCTGAACAGCGCGACGAACTACCGCGTCGAGTGGGCGTCGTCGCCGGCGGGGCCGTGGACGAACTTCATCGGCGAGGCACTGGCCCGGCTGGACCGCATCCCGGCGCCGCAGGCCGCAAGCGTCACCTGCGCCGTGCCGATGTTCTACCGCGTGGTGGCGGAGGTGACGAACGCGTGGCTGTCGTTGGACGTGGTCGGCGACCTCGACTTCGGCGCGGTCGCCCTCGGCGCCACGTCGACGCGCACGCTGACGCTGATGAACCGAGGCGCGGCGGCTCTGACGGTCACGGGCATTGACTACCCCGAAGGTTTCAGCGGTGACTGGTCAGGTGTGATTCCGGCGGGTTACGAGCAGGATGTGACTGTGACGTTCACGCCGTTAGGCGCTGCGGAGTACGGCGGCATAGTCACTATTCATTCAGACGCGGGCGGCGGAACCTTCACACTGGCCGTGTCGGGCCACGGTTCCAGCGACTATCTGGTCATCGACCTCTCGGAAGGCCCCTCGGCGGCAACCTACCCGGTGAGTTATCTGGCGTCGGCTCCGGGTGGCGGGTGGTCGGACACGTACAAGACGACCAAGCTGGTGCTGCGGCAGCTTCCGGCCGCGACCAACGCGTTCACGATGGGGTCGCCCGGCGGCGAACTCGGACGATATGCCGACGAGACCCAGCACGCGGTGACGCTGTCGCAGGGCTTCTACGTCTGCGTGTTCGAGGTGCCGCAGCGGCAGTGGGAGCGGGTCATGGGCACGTGGCCGAGCTATTTCAACAACGCCAGTTACCGCGACACCCGGCCGGTCGAGCAAGTGAGCTACCATGCGGTCCGCGGCTCGACCGCTGGAGCGGGCTGGCCCGACAGCAACAGCGTGGACGCCTCCTCGTTCCTGGGTTTGCTGCGGGCGAAGACCGGTCTGGCCTTCGACCTGCCGACCGAGTCGCAGTGGGAGTACGCCTGCCGGGCGGGAACAACGACCGCGCTGAACTCGGGGTACAATCTTTCGAGTACAGGTAGCGACGCCCGTATGGCCGAGGTCGGGCGGTACTCTTACAACGGCGGTTCCCCTAACACGCAGGCCGGGACGACAAGCGAGGGATCGGCCAAGGTGGGCTCTTACCTGCCGAACGCATGGGGTCTGTACGACATGCACGGGAATGTCGTGGAGTGGTGTCTGGACTGGTACGGGAGCTACCCCGGCGCGGTGAACGATCTGATGGGCGCTTCGTCGGGCTCGGCCCGCGTCGGTCGCGGCGGGGGTTGGGGCGCCTACGCCCGCGACTGCCGCTGCGCGTACCGCCGCAACTTCACGCCGGTCTACGTTTCCAGCAACATTGGCCTCCGGGTTGCTCTGTCCCCAGGTCAGCCGTGAGCCAAACGCGAAATCGTCGGGCGGCCTTGTCACGCGGGGCGGGCCTGCGTGCGGCGATTGGCGCAGGCCTGTTTTGGAATGCGCGCAGCACCCGCCGTCGCACCTGCGGTGCTATGGCGTGGCAAGAGCGGTATCCCGCGCGACGCCGCTTTTGGGTGTGTGTCAGGCGAGGTAGAGGGCAAGAACGCTCAACGTTCAACGCTCAACTCTCAACGCTCAAGTGAAAGAAACGGGAGGTAACGTGGAATTCGGTCGCATATT
Source organism: uncultured Lentisphaeraceae bacterium (assembly GCA_964390795.1). GTDB lineage: Bacteria > Verrucomicrobiota > Kiritimatiellia > RFP12 > UBA1067 > CAYMLQ01. Next base: position 18,929 of record CAYMLQ010000018.1, on the reverse strand, counting down.
CCCACTTTCCCAAACTTGAGAGTTGAGCGTTGAACGTTGAGCGTTGAACGTTTTCTCCACTTCCTCAAAACGCCTTGGGCTTGAAGGCGGGGCTGTTGGTGATGGACGCGCTGGCGCCTGTGGCGCGGATCGTGAAGAGTCCGCGCTTCGCCGCCATGGACGCGGTCTCGCCCGTCTGCTGCAGGTAGGCCACCGCGCCGCAGATGCGCTTGTCCGCGTAGAGCGGTATCCACTCGCGGACATGGGAGAGTTCGTCCAGGAAGTCCCTCACGTCCTGCGGGGCGAGCGTGGTCTTGACCTCCACGATCACGAGGGTCTCGCCGTTCAGCGCGATGATGTCGAACTCGTAGTTCCGCCCGTTGTGGCAGCCCTCGTGGCGGCGGGTGGTCTGCTGGACGTCGATTCCCCTGCTGTTGAGCAGCGGCACAAGATCGCCCTCCACGAGCGACTCGACGAGCTTGCCCCACTGCGTGACGAACAGGGACTCCAGTTTGTCCATGCGCTTTTCCGCCGCTCTCGCCGACTCCTGTACGAATGCCTTTTGCTCCTGTATGAGGTCCCTCTGGAGACGGGCGTTTTCATGTAGAATTTTCCAGACGGACTCGAACGTAGGAGCCTCTGTTGAATAAACCGCAGTCGGTTCGCTCACACCGTCCGAGACGCTCTTCGCGCGTTTCTGATACTCTGTCTTCTTGCCCGCTGTTGCCATGACACGCCGCCTTTCAAAACAGACACAGTATAGCGCACGGCTTCCCGTCCGGCAATGAACGTTGCGCTCGACTGTAACGTCGGAGCGGTTTATCGTGTATCTTGTTCAAGAGCGGTTCTTTTGCGAATAGGGAAAAACGGAGATGTGAGTATGAGACGGTTGTTTGTTCTCGTTGGCATGGTGGTCTGTGCGGCTGCTATGGCGCAGGCGCAGGTCAAGCCGAGGCATGTCCCGCCGGACGCGACGGCGGTGGCGCATGTGGATCTGAAGGAGTTGAACGCGTCACCCATGGGGGCCTTCATCCGGCAATCGCTGGACGATAACGCCCGGCGCGGGCTGGCGTGGCTCCAGTCGATGGCGGGCATCAACCTGACGAACGACGTGGACGCAATCGTGGCCTACGCCACGGGCAAGCTGCAGACGACGGGCGTGGTGCAGGTCGCGTACGGGCGGTTCGACGTCGCGAAGCTGACGGCGGTGGCCGGCGGCGCGAAAGAATTCCAGAACAAGGCGTTGGGCGAGCGCAGCCTGCTGAGCTGGGCAGAGGGCCGCAAGCGCCGGCACCTCTGCTTTGTCGACCCAACCATGGTGCTCCTTGCGTGGGATGAGGCGCACCTTGTTGAGGCCGTCGCTCGGATTGACCGGACGGCTGGGGTTGAGGAGGGCGAGAGTCCTTTCGCGCAGGTGTTGTCCCGTAAGAAGGGGCGCTTCGTTGCCGCGCAGGTCACCGACGTGGCCGGGCTGGCGGACTCCAATCCGAAGCTTCAGATGTTCAGGCAGGCCGAGGCGGCGCTGCTGGAAATCAGCCAAATGGATGAAACCAATGGCGTTTCATGCGCGCTGGCGGTCAAGACGCCGAGCAAAGAGCTGGCGACGCAGTTGGGTCAGGCGGCGCAGGGGCTGCAGGCGCTCTTCCTGCTACAGGCGGCGCAGAATCCGGAGGCGGCAGAAGTGGCGCAAGGCGTGAAGGTCGCGCTGCAGGAAGACCTCGTGACCGTCACTCTGAAACTGAAAGAAGAGAGCCTGCAAAAAATGGTGCAGGTGCGCCTCGAGCAGCGCAGGGCGGCCGATGCGGCGCGGCGTGCAGCACGTAAGGCGGCCCGCGAGCCAGCCGGTGAAGGTGAGGCAGTGGCGGAGAAGAAACCCGAGCGTCCGGCCTTCTAGCCAGCAACCCCTACGGGACTGGCGGAATAATCGAATTCTAACAGGACGGTCATCGCTGCCGAACCGTCCCGGCGCATCTTTGCGCGACACAGGGCCTGAAGTGTGACAAGCCGCCCGAAACAGATTTTTTCTATTCGGCGGCTTTTGCACTTGAACCGACGCGCAAAAAAGTCAATAATAAACCCTTTAATCGAGCCCCAAAAGGGTTGTTCAGGTGCCGGAAATAAGCGTCCGGCTGAGGCGGGTGAGCCCGAGTAAAACGGCTGCCCGGCGCGACGATCAGGCCACAAGGAGTCCAAGAAAATGCCCAGAACCATTCCGCTAGAGAACGTACGCAACATCGGTATCATGGCGCACATTGACGCGGGAAAGACCACCTGCAGCGAGCGCATCCTTTTCTATTCCGGCAAGAACTACAAGATCGGCGAGGTGCACGAAGGCGCGGCAACCATGGACTACATGGTGCAGGAGCAGGAGCGCGGCATCACCATCACCTCGGCGGCCACGGCGGTTTCCTGGCGCGATCACCAGATCAGCCTGATCGACACCCCGGGACACGTGGACTTCACGGCTGAGGTCGAGCGTTCGCTGCGCGTGCTGGACGGCGCGGTTGCGCTCTTCTGCGCGGTGGGCGGCGTGCAGCCCCAGACCGAGCAGGTGTGGCGTCAGAGCGAGAAGTATGAAGTGCCGAAGCTTTGCATGGTGAACAAGATGGACCGCGTCGGCGCGGACTTCTTCAGCGTGATCGACGAGATCCGCGACACCCTGGGTGGCAATCCGGTGATGATGGTGTACCCGATGGGCTCGGCCGAGACTTTCCGCGGCGTGATTGACCTGCTGACCATGAAGGCCATGACGTTCGACGAGGAGTCGCGCGGCGTAAAGGTGATTGAGAGCGAGATTCCCGAGGAGTACCGCGAGGAGTGCGAGCGACTGCACATCGAGATGATGGAGCGGGCCGCTGAGCAGGACGAAGCGCTGATGAACAAGTACTTCGAGACCGGAGCGCTGACCCTTGACGAGATCAAGCGGGGCATCCGGATGGGCACGATCTCCCGCACGCTGGTTCCGGCCTACTGCGGCACGGCGTTCAAAAACAAGGGCGTTCAGCCGCTGCTGGACGGCGTGATCGACTATCTGCCGTCGCCGCTCGACGTGGGCTCGGTTCACGCGGCGGACAATCAGGAGCATGTGCGCCGCCCGGACGACAAAGAGCCTTTCTCGGGGCTGGCCTTCAAAATCCTTTCCGACAAGCACATGGGAAAAATCACCTTTGTGCGCATCTACTCGGGCACGCTGAAGGTGGGCGATCCGATTTTCAACAGCACGATGGAAGCCGACGCCCGCATCGGGCGCCTCTTCCGCATGCACGCCAACCGCCAGGAGGCCCTCGAAGAGGCCTATGCGGGCGATATCATCGCGGTGGTCGGTCTCTCCAAGACCCGCACCGGCGATACGATCTGCGATCCGAAGAACCCGATCGTGCTGGAGTCGATCGAGTTCCCGGCGCCGGTGATCTCGATTTCCATCCGCCCGTCCTCGCGCGGCGACAACGAGAAGCTCGGTGTCGCGCTGCACTCCCTGGCCCAGGAAGATCCCACCTTCATCGTTAAGTTTGATCCGGAGACGAGCGAGACGATCATTTCCGGCATGGGCGAGCTGCACCTCGAAATCATCGTTGACCGCCTGCGCCGCGAGCACAATGTGGAGTGCGAGGTGGGCAAGCCCGAAGTTGCCTACCGCGAAACGATCCGCCACATGGTTGACGGCGAGTACAAGCACGTCAAGCAGTCCGGCGGACGCGGCCAGTACGCGCACGTCTGTCTGCGCCTCGAGCCGCAGGAGCCGGGGCACGGGTTCGCCTTCGTCAACGAAGTCAAGGGCGGCGTGATTCCGAACGAGTACATCCCGGCGGTCGAGAAGGGCGTCATCAAGGCCATGGAGAGCGGCCCGTGCGGCGGTTTCCCGGTGGTGGACGTCAAGGTCGTCGTACACTACGGCTCGTACCACGAGGTCGACTCCAACGAGTTCGCGTTCGTGGAGTGCGCGCGCCAGTGCTTTAAGAACCTCTTCCTCAAGGGCAACCCGCTGTTGCTGGAGCCGATCATGAGCGTCGAGGTGGCCGTGCCGGAAGAGTACATGGGTACCGCGACCGGCTCGATCTGCTCGCGCCGCGGGCGCGTCGAGGGTATGGACGACAAGGCGGGCGTCAAGCTGGTTCGCGGCTTTGTGCCGCTCGGCGAGATGTTCGGGTACTCCAGCGCGATCCGCACGGTCACGCAGGGACGTGCCACGTTCTCCATGACGTTCGAGCGTTACGAGGGCGTGCCCTTCGAGCTTTCCGAGGCGATCATCGAGAAGCGCAAAAAGGACGGGAAGGTGCGCTAGGCGCCTGACTGACCCGCTAGCAAAGGAGGCCGCCCGGATTAGGGCGGCCTTTCTTATTTTTCCCCATGAGCGCTAAAAGCTTTGCATCGGACGCGGATTTCTGTAACTATTTCCAGAAAGAGGAGATTTGCAAGAGCCACAGAGGGTGTACGCTGAACGCCTAACGCCGAAAAGCAAACGTTGAGGTTTGTAAGGAGATGAGTGAAGAAACGGGAGCCAGAGTCAGAGTGTCGGGCGGATACGCTGATCCGGTTGCTTCAGGAGGCACACGGACTGGATCTCTCACCTTTTGACGCGGCGTTTCTGGACAAGTCGGCCGAAGCGAGACGGGAGGAGGGGGGGGCGCAAGTCTTGCGGCTTTGACTGAGCACCTGACGCAACACCGCGCGGACGCGGAGGCCTTTTGCCGTTCGCTGCGCATCGGGTACAGCGAGTTTTTCAGAAGCCCGCTCGCTTTTGCCGTGCTCGAGAAACTGGTTCTGCCCGGCCTTGTCGCAGAGAAAGGGGCCTGCGGAAGGGGAGAGATCCGGGTCTGGTCGGCAGGGTGTGCGGCCGGCCAGGAGGCCTGGTCCGTCGCCATGCTGCTCGAGTGCGCGGTTAGAGCAGGGGAGCAGCCGACTCCCTACCGAATTTTTGCGACCGACCAGTCGGATGCTGATCTCACCCTTGCGAGCGCTGGCGTGTATGGCGCTGATGCTGTTGGTAACGTACGCCTGCGGCATCTGGACGCTTTTTTTTCGAGGCAAGGCGAGTCCTATGCCGTCGCGCCCCGGTTGCGGGAGCGGGTTGATTTTTCGGCGTACGATTTGCTGGATGAGCGCTCGGCCTCTCCGGCATCAAGCATCTACGGCGACTTCGATCTGATCCTCTGCTGTAACCTGCTGTTCTATTACCGTCAGGGCATACGGCAGCGCATGCTGGACAAGTTCTTCCGAGCCCTGTCGCCGGGTGGTTATTTCGTGACCGGCGAGGCGGAGCGGGGCGCCGTGTCTCGGCAAAAAGAGTTTCGCCCCGTCGCCCCGCCGTCATCCGTTTTTCAAAAGAGAGGCAAACCATGAAGCTGAAAGACCTGAAAATAGGCACGCAATTGCGCGTCGGCCTGGGTGCCATCCTGTTCTTCGTGGCGCTGCTGGCCGCGTTGGCCTGGGTGCAGACCGGCCAGCTCTGGCTTCAGACCGAGGGGCTTTACGAACATCCGTTTACGGTCCGCTGCGCGCTGGGCGACATCCAGGCCCACGTGCTGTCCATGCACCGAGATATGAAAGACCTGTGTCTGGAAGGGAGCGGGCTCGAGCGTGAACCCCTCCTTCAGGACATGGACGCCCGTGAGGTGGACGTCTACCGGCAGTTCGCGATCCTTTACGACCGATATCTGGGGCCGCGCAGCGATCTTGAGCATGCCGAGAAAGCCTTCACACAGTGGAAAACCATCCGCGACGAGACCTGCCGCCTGCTGCGCGAGGGCAAGGCTGACGAAGCGCTCAAACGCACGCGGAAGACGGAGGTGGGCGGCGGACACGTGGAGCGGATGCTGGGCGAACTCAGCGCTATCAGCGTCTTTGCCGCTGACCGGGCGGAGCGGTTCTACCGGGACGCCGAGGGCCAGAAGCGCACCCTCGGTCGCCAGTTAGGCGCCTTGACCGCCGTGATTCTGCTGCTGTTTCTGGCCGTCGCATGGCACCTGCTGAAAATGATTAAGGCGCCGCTGGCGGAATTGACGGCGGTGACGGTGGCGTTCCGTCAGGGCAGACTGGACACGCGCAGCAGGTATGCCTCCGACAATGAGTTTGGGGCGCTGTCCGCCGCCTTCAACGTCATGGCGGACGCTCTCCAGACGCAGATGCAGATCAATGAGAACGCGGCCCAGCTCGCCGGGGTCATGCTCCGGGAGGAAGAGGTCCACGCGTTCTGCAGGGAGCTGCTCAAGGCGCTGCTCCAGCACACCGGCTCGCAGGTGGGCGCGGTCTATTTCCTGAACGAGGCGAAGACCGCCTACGAACATTTCGAGTCCATCGGCTTGGGTGCGTGCCGGCGTGCCGCCTTTTCCGCAACGGAACTGGAGGGCGAGTTGGGCGCGGCCGTGGCCACGCGCATGATCCAACTCGTCACCGACATCCCGGCTGCCACGCGCTTCACCTTTTCCGCGGTGAGCGGGGAGATCGCCCCGAGGGAAATCCTGACCATCCCCGTTCTCTCCGATCACACGGTCACGGCGGTGATCTCACTAGCCTGCGTGCGCGCCTATGAGGAGAACGCACTCCGGCTGGTGAACGAGATCTGGAGCGTGTTGACCGCCCGCGTGAACGGCGTGCTGGCCTTCCGCACGATCTCCGAGCTGGCGGGCCGGCTCGAGCAGCAGAACCGGGAGCTGGAGGCCCAGAAACGGGAGCTGTCGGCACAGGCGGGCGAGCTAACCGAGCAGAACGCCGAACTGGATATGCAGAAACGGCAATTGGACGAGGCCAACCGGCTCAAAAGCGCCTTCCTGTCGAATATGAGCCACGAGCTGCGTACGCCGCTGAACTCGGTGATCGCCCTGTCGGGCGTCTTGAGCCGCAGGTTGGCAAAGGCTCTTCCGGCGGAGGAGCACGGTTACCTCGAGGTCATCGAACGCAACGGCAGGAACCTGCTGGCGCTCATCAACGACATCTTGGATCTCTCGCGCATCGAGGCGGGACGCGAAGACGTCACGGCCAGCCGTTTCTCCCTGCGCGCGCTGGTCGGAGAGATCGTTGCCATGCTGGACCCGCACGCCAGCGAGAAGGGTGTCGCGCTTACCAGCCATGTCGACGACGGGCTTCCGCCGTTCGTTTCCGACGCCGACAAGTGCCGCCACATTCTGCAGAACCTGGTCGGTAACGCGGTGAAGTTCACCGAGAAGGGACAGGTCACGGTCACCGCTGAAATTCGGAGGGCGGAGGTCGGAAGTCAGAGGTCGGAGATACTCATCAGGGTCGCCGACACCGGCATCGGCATCGCCGCGGATCAGCTCCCGCATATATTCGACGAGTTCCGCCAGGCGGACGACAGCACCTCCCGCAAATACGGCGGCACCGGGCTGGGCCTGGCCATCGCGAAGAAATACGCGGAGATGCTCGGTGGAGCCATCACGGTTGAAAGCACGCCCGGCAAAGGCTCTGTCTTCACCCTCCGGCTGCCGCTGGTGCTCGAGGTGACGGACGACTCACACGCGCCTGATTGCGGACGCCAGCCCGTTGAGCGTGCCGCTGGGACTGCGCCCGCAGCGGGCGGTCAGGGCCAGCGCCTTCTGCTGGTCGAGGACAGCGAGCCTGCGATCATTCAGTTGACCGACATCCTCGAGACTGCGGGCTACAGGGTTCAGGCGGCGCGGAACGGCACGGAGGCGTTGGCGCAGATCGGGCAAGCCCCGCCCGACGCCATGATTCTCGATCTGATGATGCCGGAAGTGGATGGGTTCCACGTGCTCAAGACGATCCGGGAGGTCGCGAGGACAGCCCAGCTCCCCGTCCTGATCCTGACCGCCAAGCACGTGACCAAGGAGGAGCTGAGCTTCCTCAAGAGCAACCACATCCACCAGTTGATCCAGAAGGGCGACATCAACAAGGCCGGGCTTTTGGACTCGGTCGCGCGGATGGTCGCCCCGTCGCACGCGCAGGAAACCCCGTTGCCGTCCCGCCGCCGGCGGTCGGCGCATCTAGGCAGGCCCGTCATTCTGGTGGTGGAGGACAACCCCGACAACCTGCGCACGGCCAGGGCGCTGCTGGGCGACAGCTACCAGCTCGTCGAAGCGACGGACGGGCAGGCGGGCGTCGAACAGGCGAGGGCGCATCAGCCGGATCTGGTCCTGATGGACATCGCGCTGCCGGTCATGGACGGCTTTGCGGCGCTCGCGGCGCTCCGGGGGGACGAGGCTCTGCGCAACATCCCGGTGATCGCCGTCACGGCCAGCGCGATGAAAGGCAACCGCGAGGAGATTCTGGCGCACGGCTTCGACGGCTACATCTCCAAACCGGTCGAGCACGAGGCGCTGTTCAAGCTGCTGGGCGAATTTCTGAACGGAAGGATGTAACATGACGCTCTTGGCGATCGATGACAATAGGGACAACCTGACGACGCTGAAGGCGGTGCTTGCGGACCGGCTGCCCGGCGTCAGGTTCCTGGCCGCCCAGAGCGGGGCGGAGGGACTGGCGCTCGCGCAGGCCGAGGATCCGGACGTGATCCTGCTGGACATCGTCATGCCGGGCATGGACGGGTTTGCGGTCTGCCGGGCGTTGAAAGCCGACGCGCAGCAGCAATCGACCCCCGTGCTGTTCATGACCGCCATCCGGTCAGACCGGGACAGCCGCGTCAAGGCGTTGGAAGCGGGCGCCGAGGGCTTCCTGTCCAAACCGTTCGACGAGTCCGAACTGATCGCCCAGATCCGGGCGATGGCCAAGATCAAAGCCGCCGCTTTGCAGCAGAGGGACGCGAGCGCGCGGCTGGTCGGTCTGGTTGAGGAGCGCACGTGCGCGCTCCAGCAGAGCCAGACCGCAGCCTTGAGCCTTCTGGAGGAACTCAAGGCGGAGAACGAGGCTCGAAAAGCGAGCGAGCAGGCGCTGCGCAGGAGCGAGGAGAAATACCGGATGCTATTCCGGGAAATGCTGGACGGCTTCGCGCTACACGAGATCATCTGCGATGATAAGGGCCAGCCGTCGGACTACCGCTTCCTGGCCCTCAACCCGGCCTTCGAGCGGCTGACCGGGCTGAAGGCGGAAAAGCTCGTGGGGCGGACCGTTCTGGAGGTGCTGCCGGGCACCGAGCGCCGCTGGATCGAGAACTACGGCAAGGTGGCGCTCACCGGCGAGCCGGCCTTCTTCGAGGAGTACGCATCAGAACTGAAGCGCCACTTCGAGGTGACGGCCTTCCGGCCGGCCCCCAATCAGTTCGCCTGCATCTTCACCGACGTCACAGACAGAAAACGGGCTGCGGAGGAGAAGGCCAAGCTCGAGGAGCAGCTCCAGCAGGCGCAGAAGATGGAGTCGGTCGGCCGCCTGGCGGGCGGCGTGGCGCATGACTTCAACAACATGCTGGGGGTCATCCTCGGGAACACCGAGATGGCGATGGACCAGGTCGATCCGCGCGAGTCCCTGCATGGCGACCTGATGGAAATCCGCAAGGCGGCCGAGCGCTCGGCGGACCTGACCCGGCAGCTTCTGGCGTTTGCCCGCAAGCAGACCGTTGCGCCCAAAGTCCTGAACCTGAACCCGACGATCGACGGCATGCTCAAGATGATGGAGCGGCTCGTCGGCGAGGCGGTCGAGCTGTTCTGGCGGCCTCAGTCAGAGCTGTGGCAGGTGAAGGTGGACCCGTCGCAGATCGACCAGATTCTTGCCAATTTGTGCGCCAACGCCCGCGACGCCATCTCCGATGTCGGCAAAATCACCATCGAGACGGCCAACGTCGTTTTCGACGGGGATTGCTGCGCGTGCGAGGCGGATTCAATTCCCGGCCAGTACGTGCTGTTGGCGGTGAGCGACAACGGCGCCGGGATGGACAAGGCGACGCTGGCTCACCTCTTTGAGCCGTTCTTCACGACCAAGGAGGTGGGGCATGGCACGGGTCTCGGCCTGGCTACGGTGTACGGCATCGTCAAGCAGAACAAAGGGTTTATCCGCGCCTACAGCGAGCCTGGGTATGGCACGACGGTCAAGGTTTACCTTCCCCGGCACGTGGGCAAGGCCGAACAAGGCCGGCCCGAAGGCGCGGCCGAGCCGGTTCTGCTCGGCCGGGAGACCATCTTGCTGGTGGAGGACGAGCCCTCCATGCTGAAGCTGCTCACGCGGGTGATCGAGCGGCTGGGCTACACCGTGCTGGCGGCCGGCACCCCGGGCGCGGCGATCCGCATGGCCCAAGAACACCCCAGCCGGATTCATCTGCTCATGACCGACGTGGTCATGCCCGAGATGAACGGGTGGGAACTGGCCAAGAACCTGCTGTCCTTGAACCCGAGTCTCAAGCGCCTGTTCATGTCGGGCTACACGGCCAACGTCATCGCCCACCACGGCGTGCTCGACAAGGGCGTGCATTTCATCCAGAAGCCGATCTCACTGCGCGACATCGCCGCCAAAGTGCGCGAGGTGCTGGACGGCGAATGATCTTTCACGCTGGCGCGCTCTGCTGCCCGAACGGCATGCGCTGCGCATAGACCGGCAGCCACACAATGAAGGTTGCTCCTTTGCCGTATTCGGACTCCACCGTGATCTCCCCGCCATGTTCGGTGAGGATTGACCGTGCGATGCTGAGACCCAGGCCCGTCGCCTTGACGCCCTGCTTGGTCGTGTAGAAGGACTTGAAGACGCGCTCCAGATCTTCCGTCCGGATACCTGCGCCCGTGTCGCGGACCGCGCAGCGCCAATACGCTCTCGAATCCATGACGGCCTGGGTGATCTCCACGGACAGCTCGCGCACGCCGCTCTGCGCCATGGCGTCGCACGCGTTTGCAAACAGGCTGAGGAACACCTGCACGATCTGATTGCGGTCGCCGAAGACCCAGTGCCTGGCTTTGACAAACGGACAGGTCAGCTGGATGTTTCCGCTGGACAGGCGCTGGCCGAGGGTGAAGAGCGCGTCGTGGATGGCGTCGAAAAGATCCACCGGCACAGAGCTCTGCTTGTCGGCGCATGCGAAGTCGCGCAGGCGCGACACCACCCGCCCCATCGTCTCCGCAGCCTCCTTGGCCATCGCCAAGAGTTCGGACGCCTGGTCGCGCGCGGCGTCCGGCAGGGCCGCGCAGTTGACGAGCAGCTGATCTAATAACGAGGTCGCCAGCGAGACAGACGCCAACGGGTTGCTGATGTCATGGACGACGCCGGAAGCCAGTTCGCTGATCGCCGTCAGACGCCCGGACTGGAGCAGGCTGTCCTGCTGCTCCTTTAGCTTACGGAGGTCTCGCGAGATCGAGAAGGTCTGCACGAACGCGCCCTGCGCATCGCGGATCGCGAGCGTGCGGATTTCGACCGGAATGCGCGTGCCGTCGCGGGCGACGAACTGGCTCTCGACGCGCTTCTCGCCGGTCTGCTTGATCTCACGGAACCCTTTCTCGACAGCCTCCAGAATCTCGGGAGCGTAGAGCTGCCGGATGTTCATCCCTTTCAGCTGGCTCGCCGGGTAGCCGAGCAGTTCCATCGCCTTGTTGTTAAAGAAAATCAGGTTTCCCTGTTCATCCACCGAGTGGATCATGTCCGGGAAATTGTCCATGAGCGCTCCAAACAAGTCTGGACTGCCACTCTGTAAGCTGGTTTCCGCTGCGGTCATCGTTGACTCCTCCGGTGATGTTGCTCGCACCTATCAATAGCCCGCATTTTACGCTGAATGCTGCGCTTCTGCAACACGCTTCTGAAACGGTTCTGAAACGCGGACCTTGCGGAGATTCAGCCATTCAAATTTTGGCATCTCCGTACATTCGCATCCGCGCCCGGGAGGTCGCGGGCCACCTTGCGCGGCGCGTCTTTCAGGGGTAGCGCGCGGCCTCCGGACGCGCCCTGGGCATGATTTCGCGCCTGGTTGCGAACGGAACAGTCAAAATTAGAATTGCTGTGCGGTGATTCGCGCCGTCAGAGATTGCAAACCGGAGTCGGCTGTGTCACGATACGAACGATATCCAGTCAAAAAGAAAGCGAGCATGTAATGAGAACAGTCCTCTGTGCGGCACTGATGGCGGCGGCCATGGCGGCTTCGGCCGCACCTGCGGTATTGACGCTGGCGGGCGACTGGCAGGTGAAGGTGGCGGCGGATGGCGCGGCGGCGACCGTGACCTTGGACGGGCCCGACACGCTGAAGGTGGCCGACGAGAAGATCGCGAAGTTGCCGGTCTTCAATGCGAAGGGAGCGGAGTACGCGCGGGGCGCTAAGCTCGCCGCAGTGCGGGCGCAGGAGTGCTCGGTGCGGCATGCGCTGGATCCTGAGTCGCTCGTTGTACGGCTTGCCGCCGGCGGCGACCCGCTGGTTCGCGGCCACGATTACGAGGCCGAACTGACGTGGGGCTGCGTGGGCAGACTGGAGGGCGGGAAGATCGGCGAGGCGACCCCGGTGTGCGTGAGCTACGCCTACGGCACGATGCGGCTGGATGCGGTGGTGCTGACCGCGGACAAGACGATCGTGCTGCGCAAGGGCGTGCCGCACGTGTCGCTTCCCGAACCGCCCGCGCTGGCGGCGGGCGAGACGCGGCTCGCGAACATCTGGGTGACGGCGCGGCTGACGAAGCTGGGCGAGGCGAACCTGTTCCCGGCTCTGGAGGCGGCGTACCCTGAAGCGCCGAAGACCTCTCCAACGCCCGCGGAAAAGTTTCTGCCTAAGACCATGGCCAAACTCAACGCGGGCGGCAAGGTGCGCGTCTTGGCGTGGGGCGATAGCGTGACCGACGGCGGTTATCTGCCCGAGCGCGACATGAACCGCTGGCAGGAGCAGTTCGCGCGGCGGCTGCGGGCGCGCTTTCCCAAGGCGGAGATCGTACTGATTACCGAAGCGTGGGGCGGCCGCAACACCGACAGCTACCGCAGCGAGCCGGCCGGCAGCGCACACAATTACCAAACGAAAGTGCTGGACCTCAAGCCCGACCTGATCGTGTCCGAGTTTGTGAATGACGCGGGGTTCAACGAGGCGGCCGTGTATCAGCGCTACGGGCGCATCCGCGACGAATTCAAGGCGATCGGCGCGGAGTGGATCATCCTGACGCCGCATTACGTGCGGCCCGACTGGATGGGCCTGAAAGCCGAGAAGGACATCGACGACGATCCTCGGCCTTACGTCAAGGCGCTGCGGAAATTCACGTCAGAAAACGCCATCGCCCTGGCCGAGGGGTCGCTGCGCTACGGCCGGCTGTGGCGGCAGGGAATCCCGTATTCGACGCTGCTGATGAACAACATCAACCACCCCAATCCGTACGGGATGAGCCTCTTTGCCGACGCGCTGCTGGCGCTCTTCCCGTGAGGTCAAGATCCCGTGTGGCATGGGCGTCCCGCCCATGGGTTGCGGGCACGGTGAGCGTGCCTGTCTTGAAACAGTGCCGCATTTCAATTCCACACATCGAGAGGTGTGGAATTTCTGTCAAGAGATGACGGAGGACCTCGAACCTGAGGTGTGAGGGCACAAAGGCACGGGAGGGACGAGCGTCTGCTCGTCCGGGCAAGCAGACGCTTGCCCCTCCTACGCCTAAAGGTGAACCAAACGTGATAAATCCTCGCACCCCCCATCACAAACCGATTTCTTTTCAAGAACCCTTTTCAGTTGCGCTCAGTTCAGTAGATCGGCTATTCTTCACAATTTGATTTTGAATTATGTATGTTTTCACATGGTGGATCCTGTTGACAAGGTGCCGTCCACGGGTTGTGTGAGTTTCTTCGAAGGGATTAAGAAAAGGTACAAGGTTTTATGATGATATCTTGGGTGACGCGTGTGCAAGCCGGAGTGAAACACGTGCTCGCGCAGACAAGGCTGGGCAACGGCATTTGCTTGACGGCGCTTGGCCTGCTGGCAACCGCAGTCCCCGCCGCCGCGGAACAGTTCGGTGATTTCACGTATGAGAAAACGGCGGCCGAGGTTACGATCACCGGCTACACCGGCTCCGGCGGTGTGGTGGTCATCACCAACGAGATCGATTTCTTGCCGGTCACCAGCATCGGCGACTCTGCGTTTTACGGCTGTAGCGGCCTGACGGACGTCACGCTTCCTGATAGCGTCACAAACCTCGGCAGCTATGCGTTTCAAAGTTGTGTCAGTCTGACGAACGCCATGATCGGTGTCCTCAGCATTGGGGAGGGCGCTTTCGCTGACTGTGCCAGCCTGGCCACCGTCATGCTCGGTACGAACGTCGCCAGCCTGGGGCACTCGGCATTCTCTGGCTGTGCCACCTTGGCCAGCGTGACGGTTCCAGTTGGCGTCACGAACATCGGCGACTCTGCATTCGAGTCCTGCACCAGCCTCACAAATGTAACAATCGGGGCCAAAGTCGCTCAGATCGGCGCCTTTGTGTTCGCTTGGTGTCCCCGTCTGATAGGGATCACGGTGGATGCGCTCAATCCCTTCTACTGCAGTGTGGACGGTATCGTGTTTGACAAGAGCTTGACCCGTCTCGTCCAGTGTCCGGGGGCAAGGACTGGCGACTACACGGTTTCCAACAGTGTCTGCAGCGTCGGGAGCGGTGCGTTCTATTCGTGTACCAACCTGGGCAGCGTCACGATTCCCCACAGTGTCACCAACATCGGATCTTCGGCCTTTTCCCGATGCTCCGGCCTGACCGCGATATCGGTGGCGGTGTCCAATTCCTATTATAGCAGTGTCGACGGGGTTTTGTTCGACAAGGGTCAAACCCTGCTCCTGCAGTGTCCCGGAAGCAAAGCGGGTGACTATACTGTTTCAAACAGCGTGACCGGCATCGGGGGCGCTGCGTTCGCCTTCTGTTCCGCGTTGACCGGCGTCACGCTTCCGGACAGCGTCGCCAGTATTGAGCGCAGCGCGTTCAATAATTGCACCGGTCTGGTTACGCTCTGGATCGGGAGCGGCGTCACCAACATCGGAAGCTCCGCATTCAACAACTGCCGCAGCCTAACCGAGGTGACGATCCCCGGCAGCGTCACCAGCGTGGGCACCTACGCGTTCAGTTCCTGCCGCAGCCTGACCCGCGTGACGATCCCCTCCAGCGTCACCAGTTTGGGACGCAATGCCTTCCGCTACTGCCTCAGTTTGACCAGCGTGACGATCCCCGGCAGCGTCACCAGCATCGGGAGTGATGCTTTCGATGGCTGTTCCGGCTTGACGATAGTCTATTTTAAAGGGGATGCTCCCAGCCTCGGTCTGTCTGTGTTCCCAAGTGGCAACCCTGCGACCGTCTTTTATCTGCCGGGAACGACGGGGTGGGGGACGAAATTCGGCGGTCGCCCGACCGCGCTTTGGAGACCGCAGATTCAGGGTGACGCCACCTTCGGCGTACAGGCCAATCACTTCGGCTTCTGCATCACCAACGCCGGCAGCCCGGTTGTCGTGGTGGAAGCCTGCACGGATCTGAGCGCTTCCGACTGGACGCCGGTTGGAACCAACACGCTCACAGGGGGTACGGCTTCGTTCGTCGACCCGGCCTGGACGAATCACCCCGCCCGCTTCTATCGACTCAGCATGCCGTGAGGCGCGGACAGCCGCTCTCTTCCCGACACGATTTCTGAATCGCTAACAAAGGACTGAAATGAATACATTATTGACGACTGAAATGAATAACGGAATCGGACTGCCGAGTTCGCAAACACGGAGCGGCAGGATTATTTGTTTGTCCGCACTATGTCTGCTAACACGCGTTGCACCTGCATTGGCGTTACAGTCCGGTGATTTCACCTACGAGTTGAATCCCGGCAATACGACGGTTACCATCACGGGGTACACCGGTCCGGGTGGCGCGGTCACCATTCCGGATAACATCATCAGCCTGCCAGTTACCAGCATAGGAGAATACGTTTTTCAAAATTACTACAATCTAACACACTCAAAGACACATCACTTTCTTCACCAATAACCGTATGAGAGCAACTATGAAAGCAATTCTTGGAACATGCATCCTTGTCGCCTGCTATGCCCCGTCCTTGTGGGGTTCGCAAATTTCCGTGTCCGCGCTAGTCGAGGGAACCACATTCGTTGCGCCCACGGACTGCACATATCGTTTTACAATTACAGGGGGCGCAGTCGAAGTGTGCCCGCAATCCTCGCAGCCCAACCACCCTGAGTGGTGGGGTTGGAAAACAGAAATGTTGATCTACAAAAATCGGGCGGTTCAGTGGGAAACGGGCGGGGAGTACAACAATCCGACGAATCCTGATGCAGAGGTGGGAGACGGAACTCTCCAGCCTACGCCCCAAGTTGCGGCGCGAGTAGGCTCTGGTCAGTATGTCGACCTGTTTCTAAGTGCCGGTGACTATGTCATCTTAATTATTGACGACGCCCACAATTGTTTCCACGATAATTCAGGCTCTATTCAGTTTAGCGTTGACCGTGTGAACACCATCACGTTCGACGCGCAGGAGGGGACGGTCAACCCGGCCTCGAAGCAGGTGACGTTCGGTGCGGCGTACGGCACATTGCCGAACCCGGTGCGGCCATGGTACGCGTTCGCGGGCTGGTGGTCGGGAGTCAACGGCACGGGCACGCAGGTCACGACGAACACCACTGTGACGGCCAGCACGAGCCACACGTTGTATGCCCAATGGGTCGAGATCCCCAACAGACCTCCCTTAATCACGATGCGGTCGCCGACTAACGAACAGGTGACGGTCAACGAGGGTGTCTCGGCGGCCTTCAGCGTGACAGCCGACGACAGCACCGACACTAACACGCTTTGGCGCGGGATGTCGAACATCGTCTGGTATGTTGACGGTGTTCGGAAACAGGAGACGCAAACGGGTGCGCCGAACGCCATTGCGAGCGCGTTCAAACTCAAGACGGACACGAACACAGTGCGAGGCGTGGCGTTCCTAGATTTGCAGGTTGTGGCCGTCGCTATGGATAAGCAGTGTGGCACAACCGAGACAAACTGGACGTTGCGGGTCAACAATGTGCCGGCTGCTCAGACAATCACCTTTCCGGTATGGCCGGGGAAGGTGGTTGGCGATCCGGATTTCGCGGCTGGAGCGCGGGCTTCATCAGGTTTGTCTATTGTTTACTCTAACTCCAATCCTGCTGTGGTGCAGGTTGTCGGCGAAATGATTCATATTGTTGGCGCGGGCATGGCGGTCATTACGGCCAGCCAGTCGGGCAATTTCGACTTCAAGGCAGCGATTCCAGTGAAAAACACACTGACGGTCAAGGCCCGGCTGACGGCTGAAGTCTCCGGCGGCGCGGGAACGGTGACCGGCGCGGGGCTGTATGCGCTGGGGGCCAAGGTCGCGCTGACCGCGAAGCCAGCCGCGAACAGCACCTTCCTGCGCTGGGAGGACGGTTCGCAGTCGCCTGTGCGCAGCCTTGTGATGCCGAACGCCAACGTGACGGTCTCGGCGTGGTTCGGCCTCACGGCCAACGTGCCGCCGCCGGAGATCGTGAATCCCGGCCCGCAGCGGGCGATGGTGGGCGTGCCCTTCCGTTTGCCTCTCGAAATCACGTCCGACAGCTTGCCTGCCGTGACGGTGACGGGGCTGCCCTCCGGTCTGAAGTATCTGCCGGTAACGAAGGCGATCGAGGGCGTGCCGACGGCCGCGGTCTCGAACAAGACCGTGACCATCACGGCCAAGAATGTGAACAAGACCTCCGCCTCGCAGACCTTCACGTTCACGGTCGAGGTCCTGCCCGCCTGGGCGCAGGGGGCGTTCAGCGGGGCGGCGGTCACGGAGTCGCACGGTGCCGGCTCGGCGTCCCTGAGCGTCACGGCGCTGGGCGCGGTGTCGGGCAAGCTGGCGCTGCGGGGCACGAACTTCAGCTTCAGCGCGAAGAACTACGCGTCGCGGGCTGCGGACGGCGCGTTCCTTGTCGCGGTGACGGCGGCGGTGGGCAAGGCCTCGATGCCGCTCTCCCTGGCGGTCGGGCTGCCCGCTGTCAGCGACGTCACCGGGACGGTTCCGGCGACGTTGGGCCGGGCCGACGGAATGCTGGCCGGCGACGGTTGGGCGCGGCTGTGGCGCTATGTCTGGAAGGACGCCGGGATGGCGGCGGCGCTGACGAACTACGCGGGCTACTACACGGCGGCGCTGCCCGTCCTGCCCCGGCAGACCTGGGCGGTGCCGGCACAGGCGGACGAAGCGGTGGGGCTGATCGCCGAAAACGCCGAGGCGGGCAGCGGGTACCTGCTCCTTACGGTGGACAAGGCGGGCGGCGTGAAGGCGACGGGCAAACTGGCTGACGGCATGGCGCTGTCGCTGAGCGGGACGCTGATCCTCGACGAGGCGGGCCGCGTCTTCACGGTGCTGTACGTCGCGCCGGCGGCCTACAAGGGCGGCGGCCTGTTCGGGCTGGCCGAGTTTGTGAGGCCGGACGATGGCGGCCGCATGTTCGTGTGTGTCTATTCCAGGCCGTTCCTTTGGGAGAGCTTCAACCCGCAGGCGACGGTTAACCCCGAGGCGGGCGGGTTCAGCCGCAGCCTGGTTCTGACCGGCGGGTGGTATGACACGGTCGGCAACCTGTATGCCTATTACAAGAACGGGACGCTGAGCGTCGGCGCGGACGGCGAGCCGGTGCCGGAGTTGCTGGTCGGCACCAACCGCTACGACTCGGCCTGGTGGAGTCCAGACGGGCTCGCGCTGGCGGTGGTGACCAACCGGCTGGGCGTCATGACCGGCCTCGCGGCCCCCAAGGCAGGCGTACCCGTCGATCCCGACAAGGACGGCGAGTGGGATTACGGCGCGACCAACACGGTCGGGCTGACCATCGGCCTAACCCGCGCGACGGGCGTGTTCAAGGGCTCGTTCAAGGCTTGGTTCGACTACCCCAAGACGCATACGTCGAAGACCGTCGATTACGAAGGCGTGCTGACGCCCGAGCGCGAGGACACGGGCGACGGCGTCGCCGGGCGCGGCTTCTTCCTGTGGGCGGACAAGAGCCAGTCCCTCAACCCGCAGGGCAAGCCGGTGCCGTATGGCTTCAGTTGGTCGTATGACCTGAAGATCCTGTTGTCTGAAACGCCATAAAACTCCGCGTTGACCAGCGGGGGGTGAACCGTCTATACTATCTCGTTTAACCC
>CAYMLQ010000017.1:0-35985 GCA_964390795.1 uncultured Lentisphaeraceae bacterium | reverse complement strand
GACCGCGCCAGCCAGCCTCGCCGGCGTACAGGTGCTCTCCGCGCTGACGACCTCGCGCTCGGAAACCTACACCTACGCGCCGCTCCTGCCTATGGCCGAGCGCGCCATCTCGGGCAGCAACGTGGTGCTCTCCGTCCGGCCGCCTCCCGGCACCTCCGCGTGGCAGCTCTCGGAGACGCTGCCCGCCGGCCTCACCCCCGTATCCTACTCGGCCGGGGGATCTTGGACGCCCGCCACGCGCATCCTTCTGTTTTCGGGGATCGGCACCCCTCAGGCCGCCTTGTCTTACGCCGTCAGCGGCGCCCTCGGCGTCTATACGCTCGGCGGTTCCGTCCTCTTTGATCCGTCCGGCACCAACATGGTCATCGCGGGCGACACCCGCCTCGTCTTGGCGAACGTGCTCCGCCGTGTCGCCGGGCTCTCGGTGTCCCTCACCGTCTCGCCGCCCGCACCGGAGTCCGTCTAGTATTACGCCCCCCCGTTTGACACAGAGTGACCGAGGTTTGACACAGGAGGGGCGTCAGGGGTGGGGGTCTGGGGGAGGGGCTTGGGGGTGTTCTTGCAAGCCACTTGAATGGCTCAGTAATAGAGCTGAACAACCCCGAAGGTGAAGCTGGCAGACCAATCGGTTGTGCCGTCAGCAATGTAGTACCACGTATGGGTCACTCCCGGCTGGATCGGGCCGAGAGGCCACCAAGACGGTTCAATCGGTTCTTCCGTGTCGTTGGTGATCGAGTTCTCAGCCAGCGAGATCGAATAGGGATAGGTCGATGTTGGCTTAATGCAGACCGAGATGTAACAGGTCGTCTTGTCCCTAGCACACTGGTTAATAACACCGATATCACCAGACGCGAGCGTCAGATAACCACCCGTTGGGGTCTGCTCTGTCGCATTGAGGATCTGGCTGGCCGAGGGGGCTGATCCGAACACTCCCACCCGCGCCGTGACGTTGAGGGCTATCCGGGCGTTGGTGCAGATGTAGATCGGTGAGAATGATTTAACCTGACCGCCTGCCCGCGCCGTAGCACGCGCCTCACCCGGATGATTGTAAGGCCCGCCAACGGCCACGGTTCCCCCGCAGGTATATGCTGACCCAGATGCAAAACCGCTGATCGCAGCAGACACGGCAGCTCCCCAATAGCTGCCAGACGTGGGATCGTCATGGATGTTCTGCAAGGTCATTGCGGGGTCAACCGTAGCGGTGCTTCCCCAGTTTGTTGACGCGACAGACTGACTCTTCCAACCGGGTGCCGCGTAAAGCCTCAGATGGCCGCTTGTAACCCTGCCAAGAGTACCGTCTGAGTTCTTGAAAATGTGTGCCATTGAAGACCCCCTTATGTCGCCGCTTGAGGTGTGTCGATCTCGACACGCGTCTGACCCGAAACGGTCGGGGCGATGGCTGCGGGCCAAGTAAGTTTAGACATGTAGGCATAGAGCACTGGAGTCCCCGCGCTGTGGTCAAACCTGATACGCGTGCAAACCCAAACTGAAACGCCCGTGGTTGCAGAGACCCCGTTATAAGCTGTTGAGACGGCAGCGTCAGAAGTCCCTTCCGAATCCTGTCCAAGAACGGCCGGGCTAGCCGGATCGGCTGGCCGTCCACCTCCCAGCGTTACGGGGTCGCCGTACAACGCTCCACAGAGGGCTTGTGCGAGCTTCGCCTTGATGGTTCCGCTATCGTCATAGGGTATCATTACCTCGCGAAGCTGAAGCGTCTGTGCGGCCGCGTTGCCCGCCGTGGCGAAGGCGATAGCGGCAGGGTTGATGTCCACGAGGTGGACGCGTGAACCGCTGTCAGCGGCCTCCACGGCAAAGCGCTTGCGCAGGCACGCCGGGGTGCCATCAGCGACGCTGTCGTTTGGCGTGGCGCTTGCGCCGTCGATCTTGTTGCCGTCCGAGGCGTCGGCACTGTCCCGGCCGAGGCGCAGATAGGAGAAGCGACGGCCCCGCGCAGCGCGGTAGACGGCCATCAGGTTATCAGCCTCAAGGCGTCCGCAGGTTCCCGTCTTGACGGTCACCTTCCCGCCCCCGATGTCATAGGTCACATCCTGCACAACCGCTGCCATCGTTGCCCACTCGGTCAGCCCGCCCGTGCAGGAAAGAAGCTGGGCCAGCCCAATGCCGAAGTCGCACTCCTGACCGTGGAACGTGACCTGACCGTCGTAGTGAAGCCGGTTCCAACTCGCGAAGAGCGCAGCGGCCATTCCTGTGGGGACTGGCTCCGGCTCTACCCATTCGGTCATCTTGCGATAGGTGCGCGTGACGGCGTCCGTGGACACGGCGCTGAACGTCAGATCCTTCGTGCCCTTGTCGAGCGTGTGACCCGTGTCGGTGGCCTTGATCTCGTATGCCACCTTAGCCGTGAACGTGTCGTTCTCGGAGTGCTTCGTTGTCCACGACGGAACCGCCCCGTTGAGAAGCCGGGCCGGATAGTTGTGACTGCCAGCGCCACGCGTCACAGAGACCACAGACCAATCGCTGCTGGTGAGGTTCGACAGCCACGGTATTCTGGCAGCGAGCGCGGCCTTGCCCGCCGTTCCCGTCCAGTCGGCCGGGTAATCCTCTACCTCGACTTCCTGCTGAATGAACGAAGCATGAACGCCGTCAAGATCGTAGACCAAGGCCACGCGCCGGGGATCGGTGGACGCTCCGGCCGTCTCGGTGACACGGCTCTTGACCGTGCGCCCGTCCCAGTCTCCCGTCCAGCGGTAAATGATCATGATGCCCGGCACCCGGATGTCATAGCGCGGCGTGAAGCTTGCGCCACTGGCAGCGCCGTTGACGAGCGCCCGCGAGACGGCCGTCATGGTGGCAGGATCTGTGACGTTCAGCGCGGGGACGTAAGCGCCCGAAACCTGATGGTTGTAATCCCACCACACGACATAGTCGGGCGTGTAACGGAGCATCGCGACGATGGCGTCCCAGACCTTGATATTGCTGCGCTCGTCGAAAGGCACCGTCACGCCTGCCGCGATGGTGCCGATGTCGATGCTCACGCCACGGGCTACGGCATAGGCTGCGGCGTGATTGATCACGCCTCCGGAGGCAAGGCGCGTGCCGTTGTTATCCTCGCCCAGCACCACGGTGGGCTCGTAGATGGTTGAGGCAGCCCCGGCGTCTGTGGTGTATGCCCATTCCTGCATGTAGTCGCAGAGCTGAAGGGCATAGGTCGGGCCGAGGGCCGTGTACGTGATCGACTGAGGGCCACCGCCTTCAGCCTGCCGTGGTGTCATTTCCACCGTGCCGACAAACACGCAGCGGTCTGTGGGGCTCGCGTCGCTGTCCCTGCGGATCAGGCAGACCTTGGTCGACCACGGCCACGTCGGAGCGGCGACCCAATCGTTCGACTGCGTGAACACCAACGAGTCGACGCCGTTGGCGCGAAGGGTAAGCAGGCATCCTGTCACGCCAGCGTCGGCCAGAGTAACGGGTGCGTCGGTGTTCTTTTTGATGAGCCAAGTAATAGCCATTGCAAGCGCCTTTCAATTCAGTTGTTGGGGAGGTTCTTAACGTGCTCTTTCGTAGCCGCTAATCCCTGTTCAAGAGTTACGAGCTGGCGCGTAATCAAATCTAATATCTGGGCAATCTTTTCAGGCGGCGTGCGCTCAAGTTGGTCGAGCAGTTTCTCTGCTGCTGCGGCTTGCTTCTCAGCTCCCTTCGCGGATGACTCCAAGCGCTTGTCTGTTATCTTTGACTTATTCCATTCGCCCTGGTTCTCGTAATCTCGGCGCTGTGGATCATAGGCGTTTGAGCGGGCTCTATATTCAGATGCGGTAACAGACCAAGACGACGCCGCAGCTGATGCCCGGCTGCGCAGGTCACCTAACTTCTGACCATAACGAGCCTGAGCAGTATCCCGATCAAGATCTGATGCGTTCTGAGCGGCGAGTGCGGCGGCAGCGGCCACGCCCTTTGAGCCGCGTACTTGAGCAGCCTGCAAGGTAATCCCTGCTGCGGTCTCTTTCGTCTTTGCGGCTGAAAGGCTATCGGTAAGATCAAGAATGCTTTTGTTGAGGGCGACGAGTTGGGCTGTAAACTCAACAACTTCTTTTTTTGCTCTGTCACGATCCTTTTCATCTGGATTTAATCCAGCATCTGCCCGGCGCGATGAACGTTCGATCTGAGAGGCCAACACATCGCGGGCCGTGGATGCGGTCGACAGCGTTCCCTCTATATTGATGCGGCGTGCGGCGGCAGTTTCAAGATCATCTTTAGCGGCCTGCTCGGCGCGGATCGCATCGCCCTGACGGCGGGCAACTGAACCTTCATCCCGGATCTGAGCGAATCTGTTTTTAATGGCAACGGCTCCGGCCTCGTCATTCGGAGAGAGCCTAGCGATTTGCTCTTTTTCCATGCGCTGAAGTTCCATGTCAGAAACTTCCTGCCCAGCCTTATTGAGATCCTGCCATGCGGTAGCGAGATCTACTTGTGCCGCTCGCACGGCATTGATCGACTTTTCTACCCGACCGAATGCGTCGGTAATATCATCAATGCGCCTCTTGCCAGTCTCTATTTTCGCAGAGGTTAGCTCATCCAGCATTTCCGCGATTTTCTTTTTAGATTCTTCAATCTTTTTCTGGTAGGCAGACCACGCAGAAATACCAATGCCAACGATAACCGTTGCCAGTCCAAGAATACCAGCCGATGATCCTTCTAAGAGACTTTTTAAAACGCGTATTCCTGAACTCATCTGCGCGGCGGCAGGGCTTGAAGCCCCCATCGCCCCGGTCAATGACGCAACCATTTCAGCGGCGCGGCCTGCGGCCTGACCTGCTTGGCCTGTGGCTTTTCCAACCTGACCTGTGGCATCGGTTGCAGACTTGGCTGCGGTAGTTAGTTTTGACTGGGCGTCAGTTGCTTCCTTCGCTCCGCTGCCATCAAATATGGAGCGGATACGCATCACAAGGGATGTTTCCTGATCAGACATTTAGTCCAGCCTTTCTATTTCGTAGATTGCGCAAACGCATGACAGCGAGTCCGAGCATGACGTTTGCAGGGGGAATAACGGTAGGGTCAGCCGCAATCGGTTTAGTCCGACTCACGAGCCAGAACATGATCTTGCCAAGGTACATGCCCTCGGCAGGCTTCTGAACCAGAGCGGCCTTGCCCTTTCCTTTGAAAACGACGAGGCGCAGATCCGCGAACTCTCCGGGCGTGCGGCCGTAAGCCTCACCCGTCGCCGGGATCGCCAGCTTCGTGATCTTCTTACCTGTGACGGCAGAGGTGCGCCCGGAAGGGCCGATGCCGTCAGGTGCTCCGGCATAGCGCAGGCGAACGCCTTGATGCGAGACGGAAATTGACATGCCGTCATCATCGGTTGAGAACGACACCGACTCAGCGGCCTTGCGCCAGAAGTGAGAGCGCTTCCCACCATCAGGGTAGGTATGTGCATTGGAAGCATCACGAGCACGCAAGTGACGCTGAACCAAGCGGGCCTCTTCGGCTGCAATAGACTTGTTCTCGGCGGGCGTAATCGGGCCTGCCCAGTCGGATAATAGACGGGCTTCGGTAAGATCAATGGATACGGTTACAGGCATGGCTTGCCTACAGTTGGGTTAGGATGCCGTCTGAGAAAGACGCTTCCGGGAACTGCGCGAGGATGGCCGACATGAGGTCGGGCGAGCCGTCAGGGAAAGAGGCGACGAGCGGATTGTTCTCGCCGAGATCCATCGGCTGCGCACTCTCTCCGGGCTGGATCAGACCGTAAGCCTCGCACGTCTCACGGTCGACGGCCTCCGTCTCGCGCTTCGATCCCCAAGCGAACGGGGCGAAGGGATAACCGAAGATCGACAGCACGGCCCAGCCGGGATCTGACTTGAGGGCGACCCAGTCGGAACCGAACGGGCCGGGCAACCCGGCCGCTTTCCAGCGGGCCAGCCACCAGCCATCGTCACGCGGCTCGATAGCGTAAGATGGCAGCAGCCTTTGACCGGGGAACTCGTCGATGATCGCCGGATCGTTCATCTGCTTCGAGTGGCCGAAGTTTCTGGCGAACGACACGGGATAGTCGAGCTGCACCCGGATGCGTGCTTCGCTGCGCAGATCCTTGATCCCGCCCGCCTCGCCCTCTGCGGGCTGGTAACCGATCTGCTCAAGGTGCGCACGCAGCAGCTCGCGTGCGCGGGCTTCGTTCATGTACTGGCCCGGCTGGCGCTTTGACCCGTCAGGGTTGTGCTCCGGATCTAGCACCATGCCGATGATATTGTCCAGCACGGTCAGGTGCCTGGCATCCTCCACCTTCGCGCTGAAGACGCCATGCTTCCTGATCATTGGATCAAGCGCCATGATCTCTTCGGACGTGAGCGAGGTCGGAAGCAGGGCGCGAACGTCGCGATCCTGCAAGGCCTCAGCAAAGGTCACAGGATCAAGAAGGATGGAGGGTGTGTTTGCCACGGCGGTTACTTCTTTTTGAAGCTGGCCAACCACGCGTTGACCCTGTTGAACGGATAGCCGATTGCACGCACGGCCGTGAAGTAAGTCGACTTCAGCCAGAACTTGGTATAGCGCATGAGCGCGAGAAACCAATGGTCGGCCAGTTCAAGAACCTGCTTCATCTGGACGCCCCATGCGATGGCGAGGGTGGACACCCACTTGTAAATGAAGTCATGGGCGCAGCCACCCGCCATTGCGCGGGGAAAACTCGGCGCGACGCTGATCGCGAAAAAGAACCCGGCGTTCACGAGCAGGCAGATGCGCTTGTCGCCTTCGGGTGACAGCTCTCTCCAGATCGCTCCGTCGGCCGTTTCGACAGGACACTTGACCATGTCCCAGTATTTGGCCGGGGGCTTTGTCCAGTAGAACACGACGGTGCGCGTGGTTCGGTATTTGTCGGGGGAACCGCCCGGCGCTTTCTCGTAAGGCAGAGCGGGGACTTTAACGGCGGTGCTGATCATTTAGGAAACTCCTGTAAGGTGGGTGCGTGAAACCCGTTTGTTACTGTCACGAACGACGCGTCTCCCTCTTTGTGTGTGACGCCGCGCAGGGTGTCGCATCCGGAGAAGCGCGAGCACACCAGCGAGAAGGCCAGCGTCGCCACGCACGCGATGATGAAGGGTAAACGTTTCATGGTGGTCTCCGGGCAGCGGGGCGCACATGCGCGTGCGCCCCGCCTCAGTTAAGGTGTGGCTGCGGCCGTGGTTGTGGTTGTGGTGTGGCTTCCACCGGAGAACGCGCCGTCGTGAACGGCCCATCCCATGAACACCCAAGGCGCGATGGTCTTAAACGTGTCGAACAGGCCGTCCGTGAACGTCTGCTCTCTGGGGATCACCGACTTGGTCGGGATCGGGGTCGAGAAGACAAGCTTCGTACAACCGCTGATCGTCCAAGTGATGTTCGTTCCCTCGGCGTTGATGATCTCTGCCGTGTTCGGCTGCTGGTAGTAGTCCTTTGCCCAGCCTGCGCCCGCCTTGATCTGATCCTT
The DNA here is from genome assembly GCA_964390795.1 of uncultured Lentisphaeraceae bacterium. Taxonomy (GTDB): domain Bacteria; phylum Verrucomicrobiota; class Kiritimatiellia; order RFP12; family UBA1067; genus CAYMLQ01. The sequence goes on along the minus strand of CAYMLQ010000017.1, from coordinate 28,565 downwards.
GCTCGGCGTGCTGCACCCCGTCAGCAGAAAGAACGGAATCATCAGCAACAGCAGCAGAGCTGACTTCGCGGCATCGATGCGCATGCGACGGATCGCAATGAACGCACCCACGCCACCCGTCACGATGCCACCCATGCTGCCGAGCAGCAGGGGAAGGTTCGCCGTGATCCAATCGAGTCCCCCGATTGCTGCCATGACGGCAGGCAACATGGTGGTCAGGATTCCGATGGCGATAGAGATTCGCTGGCCGTGGCCGAGCGCCTTGGTTTCGACTGAGTCTTTTGGTGTGATGTCCATGGTCTATTTCCTTTCTTCGGGCACCCGCCGTGGATGCCCGCACACTGTTACTGCTGCCCGGCCCGCTTCAGGATCTCAGCGGCCACCGCGTCATAGCCTGCTTGGTTAGGGTGGATGTCCACGCCGTCGTAGAAGGCCGGATTGTTGAGGATCGAACGCAGGTCAAGCAGCTCCGTCCCGGAAGGGCAGGCCGCGACGATGGCGTCGTTCATCATCCGCACGCCAGCGGCCACGTCCGGACGCGCACCGAAGAACGGGTCTTGGTAGAGCACCACGAGGATGCGCGGGTGGTAGTCGCGCAGTTCCCGGATGACATGCCCGAAGGCTGCGAGCGCTGCGATCTTCTCAGCGTCTGTGATCACGCCATCGGCGAGGGCCGCGAACGCGTCGTTCGCCAGCAGGCTGATGACGGTCACGTCGCTATAGGTCAGGCACGCTTGATGCAGGCGGTTGTCTACGTTGTCTGCCCACTGCACGGCGGTGGAACCGCTGATCGCCTGACGCAGCTCCGGCGTGAGAAAGAGAGCGGCACCGACCCCGGCGTCGATCTTCGTTCCGGGCAAGCGCCCGGCCATGATGGAATCTCCAAGCAACAGGATGCGCATGGTTGATCTCCTTTAAACGACTTTCTTAATGCCGAGGGCCGCAAGCGTCGCGGCGACCCCGGCCGCGAAAGCTGCCAGCTCTTTCGCGTTGTACTTGTTCCCGGCCGGGGGCTTCACGTCCACCGACTTCACGTTGACGCGGGCCGTGTGCGCCACGCGCAAGGGCTCAACGTTTACCGTCCCGTCACTGAGCGTGCGCACGATCTTCCCGTTGGCCATCATCGCTGACACTTCGCGGGCTTGCTTCTTGCCCATCTTCACGACCTTGTTGGTCGATGCCGGTTCCTGATCTGCGAAGGCGCGAACCTTGGCATGCGCAAGAGCGTCTTTTATGGGCGGGGCGTTTGTGCCTGGCATCGGAGGTGCTTCTACGACGGGGACTGTCTTCAGGCGGTCACGCGCCTGCGTCTTGATGACGTACTGCGCATTAGTGAACACCTTGCCCGACTCGTAATAGGCCGCATAGAAGAGCTGCCACATGCCCGGCACGTCATTGGTCGAGACGAGCGCAATGCGCACGGGATAGACGGGCGTCTCCGGCTTGATGATCTGCGAGTCGCGGAAGGTGCCGTCGCTCATCTTGTCTTTGTAGTTCACGGCCGCTTCGGTCTCTCCCATGCGGATGCGCTCCACAGGGTGCGGCCCCAGCTCGGCAATGGCGCTGAACGAAACCGCCGTGGCGATAATGGCAATGCGCTTGATCATAGCTCGTACACTCCGTTTGTGACGGCCCCGCCGTCGATGGTTGCTGACACCGCGATCCCGCCTTTGTAGACGACCTGTACGCGGTTGCTGAAATACGTGTCCGTGCCTGAGAACGGCAGGCGCGTCACGCCGTTGGTGATCACGCTGACCCCTCCGTTGGGGACGATGAGCGGAGCGGCGTCCGAACCGAACGCCACCTCGTAAGAGGGAATCAGCACCGTTCCGGTTGTCTCGGCAGGAACCGCAAAGTCATAGCGCACGCAGGGAGCGCCCCCGATGCTTTCGGTGGCCGGGTAATAGTTCGTGACGGCCGTCAGACGAAACGGGCCACCGCCAACGTCCACGTCGGCCGCGATGCCCGGAGCCACGAGCGGCTCCTCGCTGAACCAGATCCACGCGCTGATCGTCTGGCCGTTGTCGCTCTGCCGCACGCGCTCGACGGTGGCCGCGATGTTGTGGTTCGTGGTTCCACCCGCCCCGCTGCGCGGCAGGTAGGAGGCGACGTAGATCACCCGGCGTGTGTTGTTGGTCACCATGTCAGCGGCCTCGGCAAACTCATTGCTTGCGGCCACCACGGTGTTGGACGCCCCGGCGTTGATCTGTTGGGCCAGAGCAAGGAAGGCGTCCAGAACTGCGGCCTCCGACGCTTTGGCGACGGCCCCGCTCTCGTCGATGATCACGCCGCTGCTCATGGCCGTGATGTACTGGCACACGTAAGCGCGGGGGCTGATGCCGTTCTTGGCTCCGGCGTAAACGGCCGACAGGCCCAGCACGATACCGACCACGATCCGGCCGAACACGGAAGGGGCAATCTTGGACAGGCTGCGTGCGACAAAGGGGATCTGCACGAAGGCTTGCATGAACCCCATGATCACGAGCACCCAGAACCAGTCGTATGCTGTCGGGCTACCTAACACGGACGCCTCCGATCCATTGCATGACGTTTGTCCCCTGCGTGAACGTCGCGGTCAGCGGAGCGACCCCGTTGACAGCGATCCCGTTGTTGACCGGGAAGTACATCTGGTTCGTGCCGCTGCCCTGAATGTCGGCATGCACGCGGAAGAACGCCGAGGTGGTATTGAGCGGCATCGACACCGTGTTGCAATAGGCCTCGTACAACGTGGAGCCGACGAGCACTTCACCGAGCGACACGGACGCGCTCTCCAAGGCGTCCCATGCGTTCGTGCGGCCGAGGCTGTCCGAGCTGCGCACGTAAGGCCATGTGCCGGGGTCGCTCGTGAAGTACGTCCAGATCCTGTGCCACGCCAGATTGTTGCTGACCGCGACGTTCTGATCGAAGCGCACGATGCTCGCCTGTAGATTCGTGTCCGCTTCGATACCTGGGGAAAAGGACTCGGCAAACAGACGGATATAACCCGTCGCGTTGCGGGCGCGTTCAAGCGCCTTGATCTCGGCCACCGAGTTGGAGACCATCGTCGCGGCCAGCTCGTTGGCCTGCGCCTCGGCGATTGCAGCCTGCACCCCGGCCGCGTTGTTCGCCAGCGTGTTGATCGTGGCGACCGTATTGCTCGGCCAGATGCTGCCGTCCGGACGAACGGTCACCAGCCCGGCGAGCTGGGCGCGGGCCGAAAGACTAAAGGCCAAAGTCAAAAGGATGAAGAGCGTGCGCATCAGTGAACCTCCCAAACGGTGAATGACAGATTAGAGACCGAAACCTGAAGCCAGACGTTAGATCCCGCGTCGTAAAGCAGCCACCCGGACACGGCGTTGGTCGGAACAACCGGAAGAGCGGACAGATCAGCCTTGTTGGCGACCTCTGCCCACTTGGATGTGACCGCCTGATAGGACACGACTTGATCAACCCATCCTGTGTGTCCATTACTTGGATGGCTGAATGTTTTAGGAAAAGTCACCATGTCTGTCGGGGATGCGGTTAGCGTCCATCTGAATTCCATTCCGGTTTGCCAGCCCGAAAGATAGAAGATCCCTTCATCATTCAAATCACCAGCCTCATACAACTGCTCTGTGTCTTCCCGGATTATCCATTTGTTGGCAACCCCTTCTCGGCTCAACATCTGAATCCCATACGCAGAGTAATCAGAATCATAGACGGCGATGAGTGAATCGTTCGTCACGGCCTGCTGCGTGATCCTCCAGCGGTCGCCGTTCCCGTCGATCCACTCGGCAGAGTTAGTGGGATTGATCAGGCGCTGGGCATCTCCGGTCAGCGCTGAGTTAAAGACAACTGCGTCGACGCAGTTCGTCAGGTGCTCGGTGATCTCATTGAAGGTGAGAGAACCCTGATGCGCACCGCTGAAGTTGACCACCTTCGGAAACGTTACCGGGATGGTGAACATTCCGGCTATCTGCGAAGAGGTGTTGAACAGGTTCTTCATCGTCCATCCGTTGACGCCGACGCTCATTAATATCTGCCCGCAAGGGACATTGATGCACGGGACATCGACGACGGTGTCGATGGCTGAGCACTGCCCTGAGAAGAACGATGCGTTATCTGAGAAGTCGAGCAGCAGTTTGTTTTCAGCAATCCTCTGTGTGACGGCCCATACTCCTCCAGTCGAATCGATCCACTGCGTGGCGTTGCTGTTCACCAGCCGAAGCGCGTCGGTTGAAGGCGGTGGTATAGCGGCGATTGCGACTCGGTTTGATTCGGCCTGAGCCATAACGTTCGTCATGCCTGAAGCAATCGAACCAGTCGAAATACGGACAGATTCAATTCTTGCATCAGTGTTTGTGCTGAGATCATTAATGGCGCTTGAAAGCGCGTTGCTTCCGCTGGCCCAGTCGGCCGATGTCACCCACGGGGCGTTCGTCACGGCCGTCGCGGAGAAGTCCAGCGTGCGCACGGGCATGGGCAGGGCGTTAGGCGTGAAGCCGGGGCTCGGCAGCATGCGGATGTTTCCCGTCACGCGCCAGAGCGGCGAGGTAGATCCGGCCTGCCAGACGCCGATCCAGTAGTAGTACATCGGTGCTCCCGTATCCATCGCGGGCGTCCACGTCGATTGCACGAGCCCGGCCTTCGGCGCTGAGATCGTCACGGAGTTTGTCCACCACACGTTGGCCGTGGTGTTCGTGAACCAGTAGAAGCGGGCCGTCGCCCCGGTCAGATCCAGAGGCGCGAGCCCGTTGCGCAGGATGATGCGCATGTCGATGCTTTCGCCCTGCTTGTAGGTGCGCTGAACGGACGTGTGGTCATTGATGTTCAGGCTCCACGCGTCGGTGAGGATCGCGGCCCGCAGGCAGACGGTGAAAGAGAGAAAGAAGAGTGCTGCTAGTTTCATGGTCACTCCGGAATTGTGGTGATCACTGGCACTGAGGTCTTGAAGTGGAAGCGCACGTCGACCGAGCAGCCGTTGCGCAGGCACGTCAGCTTCTGGAGCACTGCCGTCGCGTAGGTGGTCAGCTTCCCGGCGACCGTGTCGCTCTCCTCAAGCGACACCCCGCCGCGTGGCAGCGTCCCTGCCAGACCGTGCGCGAAGGTGCGTGCCTCGTCTTCCGTGGCGAAGCGACGCTCCACCCACAGGTCAAAGACGTGGACACCGCAGCCCCTATCGGCGGGCGTGGCGTTCGCCGCGCCGATGGGCTTGATGTCTTCCACCGACCACTCCGTATCAACATCGTCGCTCTGGCCGAGCGGCCCGGTGTAATAGTCGACCTGCCCGGCGTTGCCTACGCCGTGGCAGATAACGATATCGCCAGAGGTGTGTTTGTACGTGATGGTCATGGCGGTTGTCCGTTAGGCTGCGGGTGTGATGTCGACAGCGGCCAACGCCCCGGCCACGGGGAAGGCACGCCACACGAGTTCGCCGGAACGGGCTTCCTTCTCGCCGAACACGGCGGGCTTGCTGACGAGCCGGGCTCCGTAGAGCACCGCCGTCAGGCCGGGGTTATCCTCGGCCAGCGTGAGGGATGCCGACACGCTCGACTGACCGAGCGCCCGCGACGCGCCGATGATGGCCGCGCTCAAGAGGTCGGTGTCTGTGACGTTGATCGGACGGCAGCTCGCTTCGACAACCGCCTGATCCACGCGGAAGTCATACGTCCCCACATCGGGGTTGTATCGGGGGCTGATCGTGTGAGCGGCCTTGAGCGCCCAGCCCTTCTCATCCGTCATGATCGTGATGGGAGCGGTGAGCCCCCACGTCGCGAGGCAAGGCAGGTGCTGCCAACTCGCAACGGCCGGGATCGCCGTGAAGTCCTCGGAGGTGGCTGCGGTGAAGAGCGCCCCGGCCGTGGTGCGTGCCGTGCTCTTCTTGATGACGCCCGTGATCTTGCACGAGCCCTCGAAGCGGGCGTTGCCTGCGCCGAAGCGGATGGTCGGGAACTGCGTGACGCGGGCGTTCGCGATGGTCAGCAGCTTGCCGTCCAACGTGTGGACGTAGACGGGTGAGTCGGTGCTGGCGAAGATCGACTGTCCCGGCTTGAGCGAGAACACGCCGGAGAACATCCAGTCGAACAGCGCCTCGCTGAAGTTGTTGGCCGGGGTGAAATCAATCTCGATGATCTCATCCATGCGCGGATCGTCGATGTTGCCGAAGCCCGCGACGGGCATTTCCTTGGCCTTGTGGACAAGGTGAACCGTCACGTTATCCTTGCACCAGCAATAGAGCCAGTCGGCTTTGGTTGCGGGCTTGGAGAAGATGATGTGCGCAGGCCCCTCAAGCAGGGTTGTGCGGTCGATGGTCGGTGCGTAGCTCATTGATGAGACTCCTTAAACCGCCAGCAGCGAGGCTGACGGGATGATTGCGTATGCGGTTGAGAACGAAACCTCGGCGGTCTGGAGAGCGCCCAGCTCCCCGCCCGTCGAAAACGATTTGACGGCGCAGCAGCCGTTGCCGAGCGACGCGCCCGACAAGCACAACATGATGTGCTCGGCGCAGCGCGATGCCGTGATGCCGGTTCCCTTCGATCCACGGTTCGTGATGGGCGACTCGGCAACGTTGACCACGAACGTGAACGGATCGAAAGTGACGGCGTTGCGGAGAGAGGCGTTGCGTATCCCGCTGTCCAGCCCGACCACCAAGCTGATGCCGATGGACTTGAGGGCGTTCTGCGTGTCGCTGGCGACGGTCTTCTTGTCCGCGTATGTGATCGAACCGGGTTTAGCCTGGCTAACCACGGGAGCGAGCGGAAGCCACTCGGAAAGGAAGCGCACGACGTGGATCTGGAACGCGATCAGCGAGCCGTGCTCCTCGATGTCGGCAGCGTCCGGAGCGGCAAGAGGCGGTGCGGCATTGAGCCAGCATTTTGCTAGGTCGATGTTCGGCATGGTGCCCTCCTAGATTCCGGCCTGATCCTGCCTGCGCAGAACACGGGTCTTTTTACGGAACGACGGTTTAGGGTAAGAGTCGGAAGGGACGGCCTCGGCCTCAGTGTCTTCCGGGTTCGTATAGGCGAAGCTGCCATCGGCGATCTTGTTGCTCTTGCTGATTGCGTCGCCGTAGAGTTTGGTGCGGCCCTCTGACACGTCGGCCCCGCCGCGCCCTGCTAGAAAATAGTAGACGGCGATGTGCATCGCCTCCGGGATGAGATCTTCGGGCAGCGTCCCGGCCGTACCCATGATCCCCTTGTAACCGGAGCGCAGAGCGGCACGGAAGATTCCCACCGCGTTCTTGATGGCCTTGGCCGTCGTGTCTTTGCCATCGGCGACGGAAGCTTCCTGCCACGCCTGAAGCTCGTCTTCTAGGATCGCGTCGCGGAAGTCGTCAACTGTCGGTTCTCTCCACATGGCCTTGTCTCCGTTGGGGGTTGATCGCCTGCGCCTCTGCTCGTTGTCAACAGAGGCGCAGGCGCTGCGTCAGTTAGGCACCCGTCTCACAGTAGACACGGTGCCAGTAGCGGCAGCGCTGAACTGATACAAGAGCCAGTCGCCCGGTATCACGTAAGCGTTGCTGATGGTCGCCGAGCCGTTACCTGTGCCGAGGGCACCCGTAACCGTTCCCAGCGTTCCCGTCACGGTGATCCCGCCCGTCGAGTAAACATGCTTCACGGTCAGTGTCGCATTCGTCGGGTTGCACCCCCAGATGCTGACCACGTCAACGGTTCCGTTCTGGAGGGCCGGAATCTGGAACGCTTTGGCGGTCGCATTGCTGATGCTCATGGAGTCGCGTGTGGGAATCTGCTGGGCGTCCGCTTTCGGCGGGGCGACCAGCCCGACAGAGGCCACGACGAGCGCGGCCAGAATCATCTTTCTGAACATTGCATTATCCTTTCGGAGTTTGCGGTTGTGTCCGGGGTGAGTCGCAGACAGCGCTCACCCCAGACGTGAGGTTAAGCCGCCGGATCCGCAGTCGACTTGTCGATGCGGTAATCCAACAGGAGCGACTTGATGACGGTCTTCAGCTTCCACGCGATGCGGAAGTAACGGCGGGTGCCGTCAGCGCTGGTGTACTCGTACACGTTCTCGATCATGTCCTCGCTCTCAGCGAGCGTGGCCGCGAACGATGCCGACAGCGGGCCGGGGTTCGGCTCGCGGTAGTGGATGTGGCACGAGTTGCCCATGAACGGAACCGTGACGGCACCGGAGGCGCCGAGGTTGCCGGAGCGGAAACCGCGGCCGCTGACGATCTCGATCTTCATATCGGTCTGGCCGAGTTCCATCGCGATCAGTTCAGGGGTCAGGGGGCCGACCTTGCCGGGGAAGCGCTTCACCACTTTCGGGTGCTTGAACAGCGTGCGCCACATCGGCTTGGCAATCGTGATCACATTCGGGCTGATGCCCGACTGCTCTTCGATCTTCAGGATGCCCGCGTCGATCTCTTCCAGAGGATCAACCGAAGCGTCGTCCCAGATGCCCTTCCCGGCCACGGCCGTGGTAGCGTTCTGGATCGTGTCGAACACCGACACGGTGAAGCCGTTCGCGCCCTGCGAGATGAGGTTCGCGATCTTGGCCTTCTCCAGCAGGGACGCGCCCTTTCCGGCGAGGGGGACTTCGATCTCATCGTCGATGAACGTTTTGAGGGCGTTCGGTTTCAGGACGTAGTCCTTCAACTCGCCGTTGAACTGGACGTCGTTCGTCTCGCCCCCGGCAGCGCGGCCGGACGTGGGAATGATGAACGCCATCTTGTCATTGAAGGCCATGTACTGGCCCGCCATCGTTCCGGTCGGTGTGACGGGAGCGAGGCCGAGCGCTTCCTGCATGTTCCGTTTGTAATCCGGAAGGATCAGGTGCGCGTAATCGGTCATCTCTTGATTGATGATCAGATCCATGATGATCTATCTCCTAGTTGGTGCTCTGCCTTACGCCCGCTTGACGGGGGCGAGGATCAGCGCGTTGACGGTTTCACCAGTCACGCCGTCGCCAAGGAACTGGCAGTACGCGACCTCACCCGATGCCCCGGCCTCGGCCGTAGCGGTTCCGTCAGCGGCGAGCACGCCGCGCTGGAACTTCTTGACCGTGCCCGACACCTTCACCGGACGGATCGCGCCCGGAAGCGCAACGCCCAGCTCGTTGTCGATGGCATTGACGTTATCGATTACCCCGGCCGGAAGGTCGGTGGTCGCCGTGCAAACGACGATGTCGGTGCCATCGTGCTTGACCGCGTATCCGGATTTGCCGGAATAGTCCGTTCCGGTTTTCCCGGTTACGGAGAACACTTTCGAGTCCATTGCTTTTCCTCGTGGTTGCGGGGACGGTCAGTTATTCCGCGTCGCCCTGTGAGCTGAACAAAGCCGGCTGCTGACGGCGACAGATCGCCTCAGCCTCACGGCACGTCGTTCCGGGGTTCGCGCTGCGGTAAGCAGCAACGGCCTCGGCCTGCTTGGTGCGGCGCGTCGCCGCAGCCTCGTCGCCACCTTTGCCATCCGGCGCTTTCGCGTCGCGGGCGCTGATGCGCGTCTGGCTCGGTGCCTTCTCCGGGGCTGAACGGAACACACCGAAAGCCGACTCAGTCGCTTCGGGGTTTTTCTCGTAAGCCTCACGGAACTTCGCCTCATCGGCGATCTGGGGTTTGTGCGCAGCGATGAACGCGTCGCACTTCGCCTTGCGGCACGCGGCCTCAGCCTTTTTCATTTCGGCCTCGGACGTGGTCGCTGCACTCTTCAGTGCTTGAACCTTGGCGATGGCATCAGCCACCGTCGCCGTTTCGGGAAGTCCCAACTCGGCGAGGAGTTGTTTGTCCATTGCGTCTCCTTTGTTTGGGGCAACGTCAGGTGTTGCCGTACCTTGTTCTTCCGCCGCACGAGCGGCGGCGATGGTTGAGAGCGTGTCGAAGTGGGGCGTGTTGGTCATCGCGATGCTGTCGATGCGCACGGGCCGGAAGCGGTTGCCGTCCATGCGCTCCAGATCCAGCACGGGCGAGCGGGAAACAAGCACGCGGTTCTGCCAAGCGTCCCGGCCGGGCGGGGTCAGATCCCAGCGCGTCCAGATCCCGTCGTCAGCGATGCGGATCTCTTTCGCCCAAGCGAGCGCGTCTGATCCCTTGTCGAGATCTAGAGAGAAGTGCTCGCGGTCAACGAGGATGCCCGGCCAGTCGGGGCGCAGCGCGTCGGCTTTGAACGCTTCCGAGATCCGGTTGTATGCCTCGGGGTCGATCACGATCACGGCATCCTTCACGGGCTTGCCCTTGTGCATGACGGTGCCTCCGGGGTATTCGCCCGGAGCGGGCAGCGTGTGGAACCACGAAGCGGACTCGGACACATCGGCGCGGCACAAGCAGAAAATGCGGTCTGCTGTTTTCATTGTTGGGGCTCCTTTAAAACGCCTTGCAAGAAGGCGCTCGACATGATCTTGTGATACGCCTCGGCCTGCGCGGGATCGGACAGCATCTTCGCGGCGATCTGCGGCAGCTCCTCGCGAAGCTTGCGGGCCGCGATCTGCATTGCCGCTAGGTCGGGCGCTGAGAGCACGCGGGCGATGGCGAGGGCGAGCGGCCTGTTCGCTGCGGCCTGCGCCTGCATGAGAACGGCCGTGCCTGAATCCTCAAGCTGCTCTTGCGGCGTGCGGATGTCCGGCCCCTGCACCCGGCAGATGGCGTGAAAGCGTGCGATGGCCTGCGGAGCCGCGAACGTCTCCAGCGGCCCGACGATCTGCTGCAAGGTCTCAAGGGCCACCATCGGGAAGGCCGCTTTGAGGATCGGCAGGATAGACGTGCGCTGGATGGCCCCGGCCGCTGCCTGCTGCAACAGCTCGACCATGCTCTGAACCTGCGCTCCGTTGAGCGCCGTCGCGGCCACGTCCGCAACCTGGGCGATGGGAGCGGCCGGAGCTGCGGCAGGCTGCTGGATCGCGGGTGAGGGAGCGAGGCCGGGCGCTGACGCCTGCGCCTGCCGGGCAAAGGAGTTGATCGTGTATCCGGTTTCCTTCTGAACCTGCGCGGGGTCGAGATCGAACCCGGCGTTCACGAGGGCCGTCACGTTGGTGACCACCTTGCCCACGTCCTTTTCCTGCCGGGCTCTCAAGTTGAAGAACGCCTGCGCCGGGCGACCCGGAAAACGCGCGGCCAGCGCACGGCGGTCATACTGGTTGTGCATCGGCTTGGAAACCGAACGCGCCACGCGCCTGACGATCTGCTCCCACGCGTTGGTGTGAGCCCCGCCCGCAAGCGTGCCGCTGCCCGACTCGGTGAGCATGGTCAATAGCCCGCCCGTCCCGGCGAGAACCAACTGCTTCTGGAGCCACTCCAACCGCATCTGGAACGGCTGCGTTCCACGCGCCTCGGAAAGCGTCTTAACATCGGAACCAGCAGGCAGAGCCCCGCTTCCGGCCTCGGACGCATCCTCTGCCAGATCGCGGTACTCATCCTCTTTGCCGTTCGGAACCTTCTCCGGCATGATAATGAACACACCGGGTATGCCGTAAATCTCGACGTAACCGTCCCAGTCTTTCTCGGCCGTGGTGCTGCGCACGTATTTGATCAGGCCGATCCTGTTCACGGGGCGCTTCGACACGAGCAGGATGTAATCATCCGGGTTGAGGCGGTTCGCCAGCGGCATGGCCGTGTAAGACGCCTGCGTCGCGTTGGGGTTCCAAGCCCACTCATTGCGCGTGCCGTTCCGGAGCATGTTCCACTGCGGCATGATCTCTAAGTGCTCAAGCGACCAATCGTCGGACAGGTGCGGCTGAAGATGAGCGAAGCCACGGAAGCGGGCCATCACGAGATGCTCTATCGCATCGTCGAGGTTGTCGCACTGGGCGTATGACTCGCGCAAGAAAGCGGCCTGCTCCTCGGCCAAGACCTTGTCGAAGCCCGTCGAGTCTTCCGGCAGCAGCGCGACTTCCCATTCGCAATCGGCGACGCCCGCGAGGGTGCGTTCGATAATGACCATCAGGTCGGGGTCAGTCGCTTCGATGCCCGTCTCTGCGGCATAGAGCCATTGCAGCTCAGGCATGATACCGCGCTGCGCCTGCTCCATCAGCGAGATCGCACGCGGCATCGTGAGGCCGCGCAGCGGGTTGTTGTTGTCGCGCCACTTGTTGACCGTGGTCAGGACGCGCACCATCTGTTGTGCGGGGTTCTTCATTCCTCACTCCAATCTTTTCGGCGGTTGCGGATCTCGGCCCGGCGCATCCTGCGGGCCGATGCCCTGCGGCCGTGCCCGCCCCTCGGAGGCATGTCGCACACGATGCCCTCTTCGGCTGCGGAGCAGGCCAGCATGGAAGCGACGAACTCGTCGCAGTGACTTGTCTCGCCCGCGTCGTTATCGAAGGCGGGGATGTAGATCCTGAGCCCGCCGTTCTTGGCGAGCTGCTTCTCCGGCCCGTTGATGTCCGCACGCAACTGATCGTCGGCCGGGATGTAGATCCGCGTGGAGGCGTAGCGATCCCGGAGCGAGACGCACAGCTCGGTGCGCCTGCTGCTCTCAAGGTTCACCGCGTCGACGCGGCCGGGGAAAGCCTTGGTCAGGTTCTCGGCCATGTTCATGCCGAGGCCCGTCGCGTCGATGGCCATGCGTGCGATGCGGGGCTGGCCCTTGTCGGTGAGGCGGGAACGTATCCACTTCTCCTGAACCTCGAACTCAACGTCGCGCCAGATCTCGCGCCGGGCCAGATAGAGCGTGACGCCGAGCTGGATGTACTCGTGCCACGAAGAGGCGTGAAGCTTGCGGGCCACGTCGTAACCGCCGAAGCGCGGGGCCGTGGGGTTGCGGGCGATGATCGCGGCCAGCTCGACAGGGTCTAGCTCGCACGGGGTGATCATCTGCAAGGTGATCAGCTTCCCGGCCGCGTCATCCGTGATGCAAAGGAACTGCGTGTTGTAGGCAGACTGCGTGCGGCAGCTCGCCCGAACCTTGCGGGTGAACTCGTCGCGGGTCTGGCTGCGGCCGGAGGCGACGTTGATCTTTTCGACAAGCCCCTGCTCCACCGCGTCGGTGAGCGTCACGCGGTGCAGCCGGATCTCCATCGGGTTCTCGCCCTTGGCCGACTTGACGAGCTGGGCGAACGGGCTGGACGATGTGCCGTTGACGCGGTAAGCGGAAACGATCTCAAGCTGACCGCCCCAGAGGATGCAGGGGTAAGCCATGTCGATCAGCCTGCCGCTGTCGTCATGCAGATCCACCTCGTCAAGGAACACGTCCCCGCCTTTGCCCGCGAAGGCTTCCGGCTTGGAACTCAACGAGATCAGGCGAGCGCCGTTGGGGAACTCGACCACGAACGCCCGGATGTTCTTCTCAGGGTCGATCATCTCGACGTTCTCTCCGTACATGCCCTTGGCCACGACGTTGCCCAGCTCGCACCACTTGCGCACGTAGTCGCGGATCAGCTCTTGGGCCGTCATCTCGTCGCGGGAAGAGACCCACTGGATAAAGCCCTTGCCACGGTTCATGCACTTGCGCCACATGCGGTAGCTCGACGCGTAGGTGAAGCCGACGCGGCGTGACTTCTCGGCGACCTTGTAAGGGCTGTCGTCGTTGATCCAGTCGAGCTGGTACGGCAGGAAGTAAGCCTGCTGCTCTATGGCGGTTGAGTCGTTCATTTTTTCACGCCGAGGATGCGGTCAACCTCATCGCTCACTTTCGCGGGATCGGCCGCGACAGACTTCCCGGCCTCGGCCAGCTTGACCTTCAGCTCTTCGATCTGCTGCCTGTAGATCTCCACCTGGCTGAGCGCCTCTTCAAACTTTTTCTCGGCAACGAGCAGGCGCTGCATCTTCTCCGTGTCGCGGTCATCGGCGTTGTAGTTCAGCACCATCTTTCCGAGCGTCTCGATGCTGTCCACGTCGCGGTTGGCGATGGCGTTCCAGAACGCGGCCCGCAGCGCGTTGGCCGCACGCGTGTCGAGCGCCCGCTTGTCCAGCTTGGTGTCGAACTTCTCAGACGCGCTGATGGCGCTGCGCAGGTCGGCCCGCGCACGCCGGGCCGTCTCCCGCTTCCACCAGCGGCGAAGTCCGGAGATCGAGACGGTGAGGTTCCACTGCTCGGCGATCCACTTGACGGCCACGTAGTAAGGCGAGACGCGCAGCAGTTCAAAGAGCTGATCGGACTGCTCCGGCGTGATGCTCTTCAGGGCTGACAGAGGGCTGGGTTTCTGGTTCATTGTGTGCTCAGGCTGTTAGCGGTTTAGGCTGTTAGGCTGTGAGGTAAAGGCTACAGCGTCATGCCGGAGTCGGTGATTGCCCACTGGAGCTGGCTGGCGTTGTAGGGGTTCGCCCGGCGTTCGACGTAGCCCTTGCGCTCCAGATCGTTGACGTGGCGCTGGATGTCTTCAGCGCTGGCCTCCACGCGCAGGTTGCCGTTGGCGAAGGTGGTCAACGGGCGAACCGCGAGGGGCTTGTTCTTGCCGCACTCTTGGAGAACCTTGATGATGGCCTGCGAAACGTTGGGGTCGATATCCTGCATGGCTGTTACCTCTTTGCGAGTGACCGGGAGAGCAAGAGGTCAAGATTCGACTTGATGCCTCTCAGCTCGCCCCGCATCACGTTCGTGTCTTCCGCTGCCTCGTTGACGCGGTTGTAGATCTTGCCGTTCTCAACCGATATCATTGTGCGCAGTTCCTTCTGTCCCTGTTCGAGTTCTTCCAGACGGCGATCCTGCTCCAGCTTGCACTTGCCGATGCACAGCTCGATGTTGGAGACGCGGGAGGCGATGCCGTTAGTCTCGGCCTGCTGCTCAATGGGCGTCGGCTTGCCGCGCAGCGTGAACCACGCCTTGCTTGCGAGGTTGAAGATCCACAGCATGAACGCGACACAGGCAAGCCATGAGGCGATCTCGACGGGCGGGGTGAATGACGTCATGAGCGGCACTCCAAACCAAAAACGACAGTCTGTCGTTTTTGCAAAACGCCCTCCGCACGGGGGATCTGTGACGCGATCTCGGTGACATGGAAACCAAAAACGACAGACTGTCGTTTTTGAAAACCAGCCCGGTCGGGAGACCCCGTGCGGAGAGACTGACGGTTAGCGGAAACCAAAAACGACAGCCTGTCGTTTTTGAAAATCAGGGCGTGTCCGACGCCAGCGGGTAACAGGCGTTCCGGTGGAGTCTGGGCGCTTCGGGTAACAGCCGAAGGGACACGTTGAGACCGTGGTGACACGGCCAGCCCGGCGCGTTGGCTACGGCAGGGGAAACCAAAAGCGACAGACTGTCGTTTTTGGAAATCGTCTCTTTTCCGCTTTGCCTGTGATGCGCTCTTCATGGCCCGGAGTATATGCATGAACGGAGTTCATGCGGGTCAACTGCGTGCCATGCGTGCGCGGAGAATTTACAGGCGACAGCAAAAACGACAGTCTGTCGTTTTTGGATTCGGGCACAAAAAAAGACCGCCATGCAAGCTGGTTGCAGGCGGTCAGTTTTTCAAAAACGACAGACTGTCGTTTTTGGTTTATCCGAATTTACTGGCTCGGTCGTCGAGCATTGATTGAAGCGGTTCAGCGGATTCGTCAGGCATGGGGAATGCGGCTGGTTTGTCCCCGCGTGCGATGACTCTCAGGAGCGCTGTTATGCGCATGGCCTCTGCCTCGCGGGCCGCTCCCTGACGCTTGATCTCATTCAGAATAAGAACCGGGACAATCGTCAGCCAGACGCCTCCGATCAAGGCGACAAGTCCGAACAAAGTTGAAAACAGTTCTTTCATGATTACTCTCCTACGCAGATTTTGAGCGACGGGTTTTGTAAAGCGCACCAGAGGCAGGGACGGCAGGTACACCTGCTGGCGCTGCCGTGTCTGATCGCCCCTGCCCTGATGGACGTGGCCCAGCAATACTGGTGGCCAGATCCTCTACCACCTTCAGTAGTCTATCCCGCTCAACAATTGATAATGCATAGGCTTCCTTAACCTCGGCGAGCTGCTTCTCAAGCACAGCGATCTTAGCATGATCAATCTGTGGTGGACTAGATCCTTCTCGGATCTCATAGGCATTTGGAACGGAAACAGAGTGTAACCCCATAGTGCTCGGTTGCTTTTCCAGCTCCATGAGTTTTTCAAGCTTATCACGTCCAAGCCTTTTTTCACCGCGAATGACTCTGTAAAGCATCGTGCGTGAAATTCCCATTAACTTCGCCAGTTCGGTTGCCGTCATGCGTGGCCTGTCTAACAGGTTTCCAAGCCGAGCACCATCGGTTAACAAAGTTTCTTTTTCTGTTTGCATACTGTAAACCCTTGGGTTACACTTTGTATCAAATCACGGTGATTCAGCAAATGAAAGGATACGCCGAATGAAGCAGACGGTCAATAGGACAAGAAGAGCGGGCAGGCCGAAGGGCCGGAAGGCGATGTTTCCCGGCATCACCGCTTTCTGCCGAGAACACGATTACTCGCACCAGCATGTGCGCAGGGTTTTGACGGGAAGAGAAACATCCGCTCCGGTGCGCAGGCTCTGGGCGGCGTGGCAGACGAGGCGGGCACACTAACAGGAGGCAGGGAAAATGGCGATGACAGAGACACTGATGACGGTGAAGGAATATCTGGCGGCGCACGGCGAGTTCGGCCCGGTGAGCGCGGACGACGTTTGCAGGCGTGCGCGGCAGATCAGCAACGCGGCAGACCTGACCCAGCGCAGGCAGGGAACGGACGTGCTGATGACGGAGACGGCGCTGCGCATGGCGGCAGAGGCCGAGTGGCAGGTCGGGCTGCGCAAGGTCGGCAAGCACTACGGCACGCTGGCTAAGCCGTTCAAGGGCATCACGAAGTTCGCACGCGAGCACGGATACTCGCGGCAGCATGTGCTCCGGGCATTGTCCGGGCAAGTCGTAGGAGCCAACGTAACGAAGGCGTGGGCTTTGTGGCAAAAGAAACGTGCCGCGCAAGCGGCGGGTCGGTAACAACGCAGGAAAGGTAACAGGCAATGAGCGAAGAAACAGGCAAGGCGATAGAGGTTCAACGGCAGCGGGTCAACGACCTGCACTTGCGCCGTGGTGAAGAGGTACGGCTGGCACGCGAGATCCGCGAGTCGGTGGGTCGGCAGACGGGCCAGTACGACGAGCAGTGGGAGAAGGTCGAGGATCTGACCGCGCAGATCGAACTGGCAGAGCTGGAACTCAAGGCGCTTGAGCGCGACAACCCGGTGGGGCAGTTGCTGGAGGCGCTCGACATGATAGCCGAGATGCCGTACTTCGATCCCGAAGCTGGCGTCACCACGGAGCAGCTCGTCACCCAATACGACTTTGCCCGCGAGACGGCACGCCTCGCCGTGGCCTGCTACGAGCGCGTGAGCGGGGAGGTGGCCCATGCTTAAGCTCGTAATCGAGATCCCGGACAGCGGCCCCCTGACCAACAAGGCGACCCTGTGCCAGCTTGAGCGCGTGGCAGAGAAATGCCAGACGCTTGATGAGGCGGTAAAGTTTATCCGCATGCTCTGCCCTTCTCTGGCCACGTACAAAGGTGGCAGTCACATCGCGGTGCATCCTTCTTTCAGAGGCGAGTTCGCTTCTGGCTCCGAGCGCCTCGCGATCCTGACCGAGATCCCGGCCCCCGTGGCGACCACCAAGACAAGCAAGAAGGATGGCGAGTATCGCGTGCGCCTGTTTCTGGACGGCGTCTATCAGCCGGGTGGCGACTACTTCACCGATGATGCAGCCGACGCGAAGGCGACGGCTGCGGCCATGATCGCCAAGGCCGTACCCACGGATAAGACCACCGAGGAAGCGCGGGTCGAGTTGGAAGACTACCTTCAAGAGCAGGGCGAGGAGGTGACCCATGGCTAAGAACCCCATCATGCTGCCGTGCCCGTTCTGCGGAGCGAAGGCGAAAGCCAAACAGCAAGAGCCGTATCCTCCAGAGCAGCCTAATCCTTGGTGGATTGTCGAGTGCTCGCACGGTACGAGCTATCACCATAAGCGCGGTGTGGGTTGTCCGGTTATGCCGATGTCCACAGCCGACACGTTAGACGAGGCAATGAAGCTTTGGAACACGCGCAGCGAGCCACAAGACGAGCACGTCGCATCGCGTTGTTATTCGAAGCGGCCCTGCAACCACGTTGTGCGATGCCCTGATTCGGGCGAGGCGCTAAAGGATATCCGTGCCAAGCTGGGCGCAGGAAAGCCAGCCCGCATGCCGACACTGGCCGCTGCCGAAGGCGCGGCTCGCTGGGTTTCTGAACTGACCGGGCGCACGTTCGTAGCCGAGGAGGTGACCCATGCCTAACATGGTCAGATGCACCGCCAAGCGCTACCACGTCAAGCGGATCACGGACGGCGCTTATGCCGACGTGCGCGTGCTGGACGCCGGAGGGCTCCAGCTCGTTTGGGTGTCGAATATCCGTGACGCCTATACGACCATCGAACGGGCTAGGGCTCAGCAGATCGCTGCGCTGCTCGACACGGCAGCCTATCCGCACTTCGGAAAGATCATCATTGAGGAGGCGCAATGAGAACACTCAACCGTTGCCAGTGCGGTGCCAAGCCGGAGGTCGTCGAGGTTCCGGGGCCGAAGCCGCTGCGCCCCCGGATGGGCCGGATGCGCGACAACATCCACGAGCGGGTCGTCTGCCCGTTCTGCGGAAACGCATCGGGCGTCCACACTAAGCGGGCCAAGCTGCGCAGGGAGTGGAACAGCGCGGGCTGGTGCGGCCAGTCTGAATGGCGCGGGCTGAAGCCCCAGATCAGAGAGGCGGTGGCGATATGAGCCTGACTAAATCCAACGGCAACATGTACCCGTGGGTTACGCACATGCACAGCCACCTCCGTGGCGCGTGTCCACACGCCTGCCCTTACTGCTATGCCACCAAGGGGAGGGCGCAACGGTTCGCGCAGGGGCCTCTCACGTTCCGGCGCGAGGAACTGAACGTCGGTTACGGTTCGGTAGGTCATGTGCCGAAGACGATCTTCATCGAACACACGCACGACCTGTGCGCGAACGGGGTGAAAGACGAGTGGATCAGCGCGATCCTCAAGCACTGCCGGGAAACGCCGTACAACAGCTATGTGTTCCAGACGCGCAACACGCTGCGTCTCGATTGTTATTTCGCGGCGCAGCTCCCTCCATGGTGCTTCGTCGGAACGACCATCGAGACGAACCGCAAGGCACCCGGTTACGCTCCTCAACCTGAGTTCCGGGCAAAGGGCCTGTGGAACTTCAAGCTCATCGACGGGGCCACGACGTTCCTGACTATCGAGCCGATCATGGACTTCGACTTGTCAGAGATGATTGACCTCATTGCTTTGGCGATGCCCGAATGGGTGAACATCGGTGCGGACTCGAAACGCTGCGGTCTCGATGAGCCGAGCGCCGATAAGGTGCTGGCCCTGATCGAAGGCATCAACACGCTCGGAATCGAGATCAAGCAGAAGACGAACCTTGACCGTCTGCTGAAAGGCGGTGCCGAATGAACGCCGAGCAACTTCGCATCCTAGACCGTATCCGCAAGCTGCTGCGTCTCGGGCGCAGCAGCCACAAGGCTGAAGCAGAGGCGGCGATTGCCAAGGCCCATGAGCTGGCACAGGAGGCTGGCATTGCGATAGAGGGCGTGGACGCAGACCAAGAGGCGACCCGCATTACGCATGAGCGCGGAAGCCTGAAGGCCCGCACGCATTCGCGTCTCCGCTGCCACAACATCCTGAAGCGCCACTTCTCGGTGTGGATTATCGGAAGCGGTGACGGCGTGCTCTACGTCGGGCCTGCCGTGAACATCGCCATCGCGCAGCACGTCGAGGCCTATCTGATCCGCGAGTGTTCAACGGCGCGGACGGCGCACGCTAAGGCGAACAAGATCAGGAAGCCACGCACGTCCAGCGAGCGCCGAAAGGTCTTTGAGCTGATGTTCTACCACGGCATTGATGAGGTGCTCAACAAGCGCCCCGTGCGTAACGACCGTGACGAGATCATGCAGGCGGTCGAGCGTTACGCACGCGACAACTTCGACATCCGTTCGCAATCCTCTCAACCGCCCAAACGGTGCAACGCTCTGGACTATCTCGGTGGGCTACACAGCGGCAGGTCAACGCGCATCGACCGCCCGGTGTCTGACGCGGCCAAAGCCACCGAGCTGGCAGGCGGAAGGAAGGAGCTGACGGCATGAAGAACTGGATAACCGACCGCCTTCCCGATTCAGACATGACCGTGCTGATCCGGCTGAGCGGAGAAGAGTACCCGGTGTGGCCGGGGTTCCATGACGGCGATACGTGGTGCAGCGCCGACGCCTCCACGCTTGAAGGCCCGGTGCTCGGATGGATGGAACTTGGCGATGCGGCAGAGCTGCTGGACGGCAAGAAAGGCGGTGCCGAATGAGCTGCACACTCACCGATTACCGCAGGCCGCATCCGCATTACGGGCTGGCCGACGCTGGCTGGCGGGCGAGGACTCCGTGGGAAGTCGTCGAGGGACGGTTTCAACGGCTCTACATCATCCGGCGCAAGTACGCGGTGTCGCGCTGGCGTAAGGCGCAGATCTTCCGGCATGCGGGCGTTTGGTCGTGGCGCGTGCTGGAGCGGTCAGGCGGCGAGCTGTGGCGCGAGATCGCGAGGGCGAGCGCGGTCAGCGGGCACGTTTACTTTTCGGCGCAGTCGGCTATGCCCTTCGCCGAGTTGGCAGCAACAACCAAGTAGGAGTAACAGGCAATGAGCGGAAGTAAGAAGTCAGAGGTCACAGGTAATAAGGCGGGCGAGGCGCTTAAGCCGTGCCCGTTCTGCGGGGGCGTAGCCGGATTGCACACGCAGCGCGGGGAAGCATGGGTCGAGTGCTACGGGTGCGGAGTCTTGACAGGGATCGACCGCCATACGCAAGAGCAGGCCATCAGCATATGGAACAGCCGTGCGAAAGAAAGCGAGCGCACGGAGTTCGCGCAGATCCTCGCCGGGCTTAAAGCACGCGGCGTGATCACGCAAGATGACGTTGACAGGCTGGAGCGCGACGGCATGAAAGAGGTGGCCCATGCGTAACATGTCGTTCGCGTTGACCACGCCGCAGGTACGGGCGCAGATCAAGGATGTGACGCGTCGCCTCGGCTGGGATGACCTCAAGCCGGGTGACCGCGTGTGCGCCGTGGTCAAGGGTCAGGGTATCCCCAAGGGTGAGAAGGTCGAGCGGATCTGTGTGATCGAGTGCGTGAGCAACCGCAAGGAAATGCTCTGCTCTATCACGTCGGCCGAGGTTCTGCGGGAAGGGTTCTGCGTGATGAGCCCGGCCGACTTCGTTGAAATGTTCTGCCGACACAACAAGTGCAAACCGCGTGACTTCGTGAACCGGATCGAGTTCAAGTATATCGTCGCCGAAGAATGCATCTGTTTCGCGTGCGCTACGGCCAGTCACAACGGCGGCGACGATGACTGTGCGTGCGACAGCTCGCCTTGGTTCGACGTTGACCGCTGCGGGATCTGCCCGCACAACCTGGCTTGCGATGTTCCCAAGAACCCCAACCTGTATCCATTTTAGGAGGTAGCACCGTGAACGTTGAATTCCGAATGACGGTGGAGATGCCGAGGACGCGCTACGTGCTGAACCGCTCCGCGTGCGTGATGCTACTGGCCACGCTGGAGACATACGGGGACGCTTGCGGCGACCCGTGCAAACGGCTGCGCGAGGATCTGCGCAAGGCGCTGGCAACCGATGCGGCCGCGCAGGCCGAAGCCGACGTGCATCCGGAAACGCAAGATCCTGAAGTGACGGAAGAGATCACGGTTAACCTTGTCGCGTCTTCCGATGAGGCGCAGGCCGATGACGGCGTTGTGCGCTGCGCATGGTGCGACGAGGCCGGAGAGAAGGTTCCGATGCAGCCGGGCGATGCGGAGCAGCTCTATGTGTGCCGCACGCAGTTTTGCCCGCGCAAGGGGAAACCCGCCGCGAGGCAGGCGTTCGAGACGCTTTACGCAAAGAAGTAACAGGAGGGCAATCATGGACGGAGAGCAGGCATACGAAGAGGCGGGCAATCAGAAAGCGGACATGCAGATCGTCGGTTACGGCTGCCTGCTGTTCGTGATGCTGGTGGTCGGTGTGGTGGCTTGGGCCACTTGCGCCTACCTCCAGCACCGGGAAGACGAGGCGATAGCGGCCTATTCAATCTGCGAAGGCTGCGGGCTGCTGCTGGACGCTACCAACGTCCATGCGCGGTGCGAGGCCGGGGAGGTGACCTATGCCGATGCTCGCTAAAGACCTGCCCGGACAGGCGTACCTTTTCCCCGGCATGTCGCCTGCGGCCGTCGCGGCCGACGAGACGGCCGACGCGGTGCGCCTGCTCACAGACGGATTGCCCGACAAAGAGAGTGTGACCGTTCCGGAGGCGCAGCGCCTGATGCTCGGCGTGTGCCGCAGGACGGTTGAGAACTGGGTCAAAGACGGGACGCTGCTGGCCGTATACGCCAACCGTCACGACGAGGCGATGCGGCAGCACGCCCGGATCGTGGTGCGCAGCACCCGGCCCTATGACCCGAACCGTACAAAGTTTCTGACCCTCGCCGAGCTGCGCGTGAAGCGCAGCAACGTGGGTGGCAACTAACACGCGCCTTGCAAGGCGCATTAAAGGAGACCGAGAAACATGGCCAGAGTAAAGACAGAGACCTTCGACACGCGGGAACAGTTCGATGCGGCCGTTGACCGCATTGCCCGGCTGGAGGTGCAGAGGCGCGGGCGCGAAAGCGAGCGCGACGCGCTGATCCAGAAGGTTCAGGAAGAGCACAACCCCGGCATCGACATGCTCAAGAGCGAGATCGACGCCCTCATGACGAAGGCCGAAGCCTACGCTAAAGACAACCGGGCCGAGCTGCTGCCGACCGGACGGCAGGGAGCCGAGACGCCGCTCGCCAACTTCGGGTTCAGGTGGGGCAACAAGACGCTGGTTCTGCTGTCCAACCGCTGGAGCTGGGAGGCCGTTATCGACAGCCTGCGCAAGGCCGGGCTGACGGGGTTCATCCGCACCAAGGAAGAGGTTTCCAAGGATGCGGCCAAGGATGAGCTGAGCGAGCCGGTGCTCGCGCAGCACGGCATGAGGATCAAACAGAGCGAGACCTTCTGGGTCGAGCCCAAGACCGATGTGATCGCGTAACAAAAACCAAACAGAAAGAGACCTGATCAATGAAGCAGAAGAAAGAAGTGACGACGGCGGTAGTGATGGCGGGCGCGGCAGTTTCGATGCTGGCCGTCAAGGATATCCCTTCGATGGTGGACAGCGTGGCGAGCGACCTGACGCAGGCCGGGATCGGAACGTTCTGCATGCTGCGGGCCGGGGTGGGGCTGACGTGCATCAAGCAGCTCAGCGACCACTCGACGTGGGAAGCCCGCATGATGGAGCTGTTTCCCAACCGGAGCGGGCGCACGCTTCAGCGCTACATGGCGCAGGCACGCGACTTCATGGACACGCAGGGCGTGACGCCGGAGCAGGCTTGGGCCGAGCTGAGCAAGTACGACGCGACGCAGGTTATGAACCTGATGATCGCCTCGCCCGAGCCCCTGCAACTCGGAGCGGGCGACGAGGAGCCCGCCGCGCAGCCCGCGAAGCGCGGGCGCAAGGCCAAGCAGGAAGCGGCCCCCAGCCCCGACGAGAGCAGCCAGACGTTCAGCCAGATGCTGGCCGACTACATCCAGCAGCGCAACCGCAAGAAGGTCAAGCCCGCCGAGCCGCCGAAGCCCCTCACCAAGCGTGAGAAGGTGGAGGCTTCCATCGCCGAGGCCAACCGCGTCGTCAACGTCGCGGCCGATTACGTCGCGGACGGGACGTGGACGCTGCTGCCGGATGACGACCTTGAGAGCACATGGGCCGGGTTCAAGGCCGCTGCCGATAAGCTGAGCAGCGAGATGAAGGCCCGTAACAAGAACAAGTAACGGAGGTCAGGTATGTCAACGCCCGCGCTGTTAGTCCGCATTCAATGCCCGGAGTTCGCCGCGCTGCCCGCCGAGGAGCGGGCCAACGTGGTGGTCTGGGAAGATGTGATGACTCAGATCGACACGGCCAAGAACAAGTCTGCCGTGTGCCGCGAATGGGCCATGCGCAACGGCCACCGCCGTGGCTGGAGCCCGGAGCGGATCTGGGCAAAGTACCACGGCTGGGTGGCCAGCGGCCGGGCGTGGACGTTCTTGGTCAACTGGGCCAAGGTTCCCAAGACGCCGAGCGAAGACCGCAAGGGCTTTGCGGAGGCGTTCAAACGTTACTGCGAGGAAAACCAGAGGGCCAGCAAGCCCGCGTGGAGGGCCATGATTCGCGACCTGCGCCGGGGGGTGAATATACCGGGGGTCGGGACGTGGCGCGAAGTGTGGGCCAAGCAGTACCCCAACGAGCGCCTTCCGGAGAAATGTCCCACGGACTGGACTCCGGTCGGCTGGCTCTACTCGAACGCGATGCGCAAGTTCAAGTCCACCAAGTTTGAGCTGGTGGCCATGCGCAAGGGTCTGACGGCCGCACGGCAGTTCGCGCCTGCG
Organism: uncultured Lentisphaeraceae bacterium; assembly: GCA_964390795.1. Classification (GTDB taxonomy): domain Bacteria; phylum Verrucomicrobiota; class Kiritimatiellia; order RFP12; family UBA1067; genus CAYMLQ01. Next base: position 4,259 of record CAYMLQ010000017.1, on the reverse strand, counting down.
GTCTACTCGACCCGCGTCGGGCTGGCTCCGGGACGGATCTACCAGTTCGATGATATGTGGCATGACGTGAAGGTGCTGGTTCCCGGCGTGAACCGCAAGCTGCTGCGCCCGCTGGAGTTCTCTTGCGTGGACGTGGCCAGCACCATGAAGGTGGGCTGGGGGCTCAAGCCGCAGATCCAGCGCGACGACGGGAGCCGGGAGGGATTGTCCAAGGGACAGTTCAAAGCGCTGATCGCGCACATCCTGTGTAACGTCGGGTGGCATCCGGAAGGCTGCGTGTTCGTGATCGAGCACGGCACGGCCAGTCTGAGCGAGGAGGATCAGCAGCTTATCACCCGCCTGACGGATGGAGCGGTGACCTTCCGTACTTCGGAGATCCTCGGCAAGCAGGTGCTGCGCGGGATGTTCTCCGGGCAGGGACACGGCAACTTCCGGGTCAAGGGTCTGATTGAGGGGAGCCACCGCCTGCCGCATTACGAGGCCGCGAACCTTCCCGCTCAGACGGGCGGTCTCAGCCGGGTCGACGAGCCGGAGCAGCTTTACGGGTTGGATCGGTTCGTCGAGAAGATCATGAAGGTCTGGGATCAGGTTCCGGAGTTTGACCGCGAGCAGCTCTGGTGCGGAGGGGCGCTGACGATCAACTCCTACGGCCGGATCATGCGCGACTTGTACGAGGCCATCTATACCCGCAAAGAGCACAACATGGAGGGCTGGGAGCAGAACGACTGGATGGTTCAGGAGTGGTCAATCGACGGCCGTGGCGACTGGCGTGCTGCGGGCGACATCGCCACGCTGCCGGAGAGCATGAAGCAGATCGGCAAGCTGGCCCTGATGACGCCGGGGCTCTACCGCCTGCGCCGGATGTCCCCGGCCGAGGTGTGGAAGGCCAACAGCGCGAACCTTGTGCGCCTGCCGCACTGGGCCGTGTGCGACTTCCTCGGCGAGGAGTGTTACCGCAGCGTGCGCGTCGGCAACAACGGGCTGATTGAGTTCCAAGACAAGGATCTGACCGGGTGCGCCGTCAAGCTGCGGTTCGTGGCGATGGTGGCCCAGCCGGGCGGTAGCGGTTGCAAGCTGGCACCCGGAGCCGAGTACGGCCTCTATGTGCTGCCGCAGGATCTGACCAAGGCGGTGATCGTGGAGAAGGGAACGCGTGCGGTTCTCGGCATCGCCCCGGCGTGGTCTTCAGTCGATCCGATGAACGATGAACAGGTGGGAATCATGGTCGAGGCTCAGGCCCGCATGATTGCTTCACAAGCGGCCCCTCTGCGCGAGCGCCACGCCGAGCGCTCCGAAGAGATGGAGGCACGCCGCGAACAAACCAATCTGCTGCTGGAGGGCTTGACCGTGCCGCGTAAGCCGGGCAAACGCCAGCAGGTTAACAACAAAGAAACAGGCCGTGCGTTGGTCGCCCTGGCTAAGGCGTCCAGCAGCACAAAATCAACGAAGGAATCAGGCAATGAATGGTAACGAGAAACAGGCTACACCGGAGATCAAGGCGCGTCTGGAAGAGTTCATGAAGCTGAACGGTCTGACGCTCAAGCGCCTCGGCGCTCGCGTCGGAAAGTCGGAGGCGTTCGTGTCGCGGTATTTCGGCGACACCCCTGTCGGTGATCTTGAAGAGTTTGAGCGGGCCGTGCTGGACATGCTCGACAGCGCCCAGCGCAAACGGACGTGGGCAGAGATCTACTTTGACACCGAAGCGATCAAGATGTGCAACATGGTTTTCGACATCATCCGGGAGGCCGCTGACATCGGGCTTGTCCACGGCCCGGCCGGGATCGGGAAGACCACGGCGTGCGAGCGCTACGCCAACGATCACAAGACGGTGATCCACTTCGTGGCCGACGAGGGCAACGGACACGCTTACGGGGTGATCGCCGGGATCTGGGCGAAGATCGAGACACGGTTCTACGACCCGAAGAAACAGAAGCGCGGCGAGTTCCTCAAGGAAAAGCTGACAGGGTCAGAACGGCTGATCATCGTGGACAACGCGCAGCGCCTGAACATGAGCGGCCTGCGCTGGCTGTTCGACTTCCACGACGCGACGGGTGTGAGTATCGCCCTTGTTGGAAACCCGGAGGTTCTTGACCGGATGCGCGGGAACGATCAGATGACGAGCCGGATCGGTTTCAAACAGGACATTGCCGAGATGCTCGACCGGGGCGGGTGGCTGGACAAGGCCAGCGACAAGATGATCGCGGCCATGTGGCCCAAGGCCGCTTCCGACATCGGGCCGCTGGCCCGCGAGACCGCCCGCAAGCAGGGCCACTTGCGCACGCTCAAGAAGCAACTGCGCATCGCGATCCGTTTGTGTGAAACCGACGCGTATCGCGGCAAGCCCGGCAAGGCGTTCACAGAGGCCCGCCATTTGATCGGCGCGGACAACACCGAGGAGTAGAGGCAGCGATGTTCTAGCGGGGCTCCACCCCCGCCAAACGAAACAGCGCACGAACGCTATAACCGATGCCGCGCATCGCTGCCAGTGGCAGATCAGATTGCGCGGTCATTATCTCACAAGGGGGAGAGCAATGAAAAGTCCACTAAGTTACATGGGGGGAAATAGCCGTTTAGTTAAGACCATCGTTCCGATGATCCACAAGACAAAGCACGTCTGTTATTGCGAGCCGTTCTGTGGAGCCGCTTGGATTCTGTTCGGCAAAGATCCGGAGGTGTCCGAGTGCGAAGTGATCAATGATGCGGACGGCGAGCTGGTGTCTTTCTGGCGCGTGATCCAGAAGCACTACCTCCCGTTCGTTGACCTGTATCGCACGGCCATCGTTTCACGGCAGATGTTCGAGTGGCACAAGCTTGAACGGCCGGAAACCCTGACCGATCTTGAACGCGCTGCGAGGTACTATTACCTCCAGCGTCTCAGCTTTGGTGGCAAGGTCAAGGGCCGCACTTACGGTTACTCTGCGACCTCCTCGCCGAAGCTGGACATCGGTTCAATTCAATCCGATCTGCTGGACGTTCACATGCGCCTCGCACGCGTGAACGTCGAGCACCTTGACGGGCTGGATTGCATCCGGCGTTATGACCGCAAAGAGACCCTGTTCTTTATCGACCCGCCTTACCTGAACGTGGCCGGGTACGAGGTTCCGTTCCCGCAGGAACGTTACGACGAGCTGGCCGATCTGCTCGCCGGGATTCAGGGCCGCTTCATTCTCACCCTAAACAACCACCCGCAGATCCGGGAGACGTTCAAGCGGTTCAAGATCAGCGAGACTCAGACGAGCTACTCGACAGGTCTGGACGCCAAGCAACGCGTGACGGAACTGCTCATTCAAAACAGGTGACACCATGCCTCTAACATCAGCGCAGAGACCTAAGTTTTTCAAGCTTGCCCGTGCGGCCTATGACCGTGAGTCGCCGCGCATGCCGTTCGATGAGTGGCGCAAACACCAGATGGTGGTCGCTGGCTATCCGGCCTCCACCAGTTTGGTCGATAAGGTTTGGGGTTACGAGGCGCTCATGCTCCACTTCGCGACGCTCGCTTTCGACATGGACGCGGTGGGTTATTTCACCTCGTGCGCCGAGCGTCGTCTGAGGTGGGTTTTGTCCGGGCTTGCAACCGACTTGCAATTCATCGAGAAGACAGGGGTCGGGTCTGAGTACATCGCCGGGATCTATCGGCAGGCCGGATTGCAGCCGACTGAGTTTGCCGACGCTCCGGCCCCCCGCTTGTGGTGCTGCCTTCAGATTCTCGACACCCGCATCCGGCGTCTTTGCGAGCGGGATGGGATCGCGCTCCGGCTGCTTCCTACTGCGGGCGCACCGTGGTGCTTCCGTGGCGTTCACGCCCAGCGCTATGCGGCGTTTGTGGCGCTTTCAATGGTCAAGGCTAGGGTTGATGCCGGATTGCCAGCCGACGCCACGTCGAGCCCTCCTGACGCGCCTGTGCGCAAGCTGTCGGCCTCTGCCTGATAGTTGTGTTAAACCTAGGGCATTATGCCCGTTTCAAGCCCCGATCTGTGTCAAACCAGATTCGGGGCTGTTTTTTTGCCTAACCCGTTGATTTGCCGCATCTTGCCGGGTTTTTCCTACTTGTGTCAAACCACCCGTCTCTCTGCTGGGCCAAAAACCACGGCAACACGACTAACGACAAAAAGGAATTAATAAACGCCCAGTGTTCATAACGGTATTTCGTCATGAATTTGATCGGCGCGGCCGATAGCCCCATGGCAATGCCCGCGATAACGGCTAACCCGGCACCTGTCATGGATGTGTCCATTGTGTTCTATTCCCCTTTTTCGAGA
>CAYMLQ010000016.1:0-38697 GCA_964390795.1 uncultured Lentisphaeraceae bacterium | reverse complement strand
CGAAAAGGAAGCGCCCGTTGGCACTGCGCCAGACATTTTCCTTCGTGTCCCACGCACCGCCGGCCACCAGGCAGTGCAGGTGGTAGTGGAGCGTCAGGCGCTGTGTCCAGGTGTGCAGCACGGCGATGAAGCCCAGCACGCAGCACAATTTCCACTGCGGGTCGGCGGCGAAGTGCTGCAACACCCACTTGACCGTGCCGAACAGCTCGCCGAGCAGAAGGGAGCGGTTGGCGGCGATCAACGGGTTCAGGGCATGCGGCAGGGTGAACACAACGTGGAAGTACGGCACGGGCAGCACTTCCGCGCGGCGCTTTTCCTGCCAGCGCTGTTTGCGTAGCGTCTGGCACGTGGGGCAGTGCCGGTCGCGGCAGGAGTTGTACAGCGGCACCTCGGCGCCGCACGAATCGCAGCGGTGCAGGCGGCCGCCCAGCGCGGCCGTGCGGCACGTCAGGATATGCCGCACGACCTGAGCCAGACGGCAGCCGACGCGATGGGCGCCGCTGTACTCCTTCCAGCCCGACCGGAACACCTCCGCCACCCGGTGGCGGGGCGGCGCCACTCAGACCTCGACCGCCGGCCTGTTCCGCGGACCGTCGAGCGCGAGCGTGTCGCCCGGACTGCGCACGTTGGCCATCAACGCACGGGAGACATGGCAGTAGACTGCCGTCGTGCTCAGCGAGCTGTGGCCCAGCAAGCGCTGGATCACGGGCAAGGCGACGCCATAGTCCCGCACCAACGCAACCACGGCCTGCTCATAGCTCTCCCGCGTAGCTTCCAAGTAACCGCACACCAGCATGTGCTGGCGGAACTTCCTTCCGATCTCTCCCATGACTGACTCCCTGTTTGAGGACGGCCACCGCACATTGCAGCAGCCAAGGGAGTCAGTTTACGCTTCCACCACGATAAAAAGGAACCGCTCGCGTCGGAGTCTCACTCCGCGATAGCGGTTCCGCTTCAACACGGGATAAACGATATGAATGCGACGCAAGCCGTTGACCTGCATGACGTTGACGCCTATTGAAAAAGTCGGAATCTAGTGGACGACCGGCACCGGCCGTACTGCCTGCGGTGGCTGCAGCGTATCGCGAAGCCGGCGCATGTGCATACGCTGCGGCATTCGTTCGCGACGAACCTCCTGCTGTGGGGCGTGAACATCCGCGAGGTACAACAGTACCTGGGGCCATGCCACTATCGAACTTTCCTTCGCTGAAGTTGCGGAGGGCAAGCGTTCAAGAGAAGAGAGAAGAAAGGGAAGAACGCACAACGTTCAACGCTCAACTCCCAAGTGTGGGAGAATGCCGAATGCTGAACGCTGAACGCAGAAGTGAGAAACGCGGATGCAGGGGACGGGGGCGTCCCCGCTCCCAAGACAGGCACGTGCAACTGGGAGGTGCTGGAGGAACGGCTGCGGGACTGCCTGCGGGTCGGGCACTACGCGTACGACACGGAGCAGAGTTATGTTGGCTGGGTCCGCTTAAAAGACAAGCCGTGCGCGGCTTGTCTCACGCGGCAAGCTGAGGTATTATTCACGGCATGTACTATGTGTATGTGCTTTACTCGGAGTGCGATGCGGGCTTGTACATCGGCTATACATGCGACGATCTACACGCACGTTCTGAACAAGGGCCGCTGGGCGTCGTCAGCCCGGTGGACACGCTATGAGGCGCACTGTTTTCGCCGCGTTTCTCATCCAGGCGCTCGCGTGCGGGTTCGCGTCGGCCGCGGAGCCGGTCACCGTCACCTTCCTGCAAGGCTATGACCCCGACCTTCCGGAGGGGCCGGTCACGCGCCAGATCCTGAAGCTCGCGCAGCGGGAGTCGCAGCTCAACCCGCAGAAGTGGGGCGGGCTCTCGCTGCCCGGCGCGGGCGGGCGGGCGCCCTTCATGCTCTCGCTGGCGGGCGGCACCGCGCCGGACATCTACTTCTGCTGGTTCCACATCATCCGCCACGACATCGAGCAGGGGTTCTGCTATCCCCTCAACGAGTGGATCGGCGAGGACGCGGACGGCGACGGGCAGATCAGCGACACCGAGGCGCGCTGGCCGGGCTGGAAGAACGTGCCGCCGCTCTGGCGGCAGGTCGCCACGCGCAACGGCAAGGTCTACGGCGTGCCCATGGCCGGCATCTGGTATTACGGCATCGTCTACCGCAAGGATCTGGTGCGGCAGGCGGGGCTCGACCCCGAGTACATTCCCGCCACGTGGGACGAGTTCTACCGCTGGTGCCAGCGGCTCACTTTCCCAGGCAAGCAGGTCGCGGGCGCCAAGGTGCAGCGCGGCCAGCGCGCGTTCGGCGCGGAGAACCGCCCGTGGGGCTGGTTGCCGTGGATGCAGGCCGCGGGCGGCTCGCCTGTTGTGAACGTACGCGTCTCGCCAGCCACGGGCAAGAGTTACCGCTTCGCAATGGAGGAGACGCGCTTCGCCGCTCCCGATACGGGCGAGGATCTCTCCAAAGTGGAGGGCACGTGGCAGGCGAATTTTGACTCGCCGGAAGCGCTCGAGGCGGCGGCCTTTTTTCAGCGGCTCACGTGGTCGCCCTGGCTCCGCGACCCGCAGACGCAGGCGCCCGTGGATGTGACGCCCGCCGACTTGGCGGCGGGCCGCGTGACGCTGGAGGGCGGGCGCATAATCGAGTTCGGCGAGGCGGATGTGATCAAGGGCGTGGTGCGGGCGCTGCCGCGCCTGACGCAGGATCTGCCGCAGCTCTTCGCGCAGGGCGAGGTGGCGGCGCTCTTCTCGGGGGCGGAGCTGGTGGAGCAGTTGACGCGCGACCTGAACCTGCCGCCGGACATGGTGGGCATCATGCCATTTCCCGCAGTGCGGTCCGGGATGAAGCCGGTGTTCCAGGCGCACAAGCACTTCTACAGCATGACCGAGGGCGTGGCGCGGCGCCCGAAGGCCGAGCGCGACCTGGTGTGGAAATGCGTCGAGCAACTCGCGAGCGAGGCGGTGAACGACGAGACCGTGAAGCAGAAGGTGCTGGAGGGGCACGCGCGGTGGTGTACGCCGTCGGAGCTGACGCGCTTGGGCTTCACCGAATATCTCGCGGAAGTTCCGGCGGGAATCCGCAAGAACTACGAGCGCATCGGGAGCGGCGAGATCCTGGCGCGGACGGAGCCTTACGCGGGTTTTTGGCAGGGGGTGTCGGACCTGATCGACCGCCGTTTGCTGGGCTTGTTGCTGGCGGACACGGGCGAGCACTTCGACACGGCGGCGGCGCTGCGCAGCATCAACGACGACGCCAACCGCGGCCTGATGTTCCGGGCGTCAAAAACCCTGCTGGACCGCCAGCGCCCGACCGCTCGGGTGATCTTTGGGATTGCGGTGATCGTGGTGATCGTCTGCGCATGTATCTTGTTCCGATCGGTAACTCCTAACTCCTCCCTCCTCCCTCCTAACTCATCAGCTAGGCGGCCCCGCAACGCGGCCGCTTGGCTGATGCTCGCGCCGGCCGTACTCTCGGTCGCGCTCTGGAGCTACTACCCGCTGATCCGTGGTGCGGTGATGGCCTTTCAGGAGTACAAGATCGTGGGCGAGACGCGCTGGGCCGGGCTCGACAATTTCATTCTCGTGGCAACGGACGCGGGGTTCTGGGGGGCGTGGGGCAGGACGCTGGAGTATGTGGGGCTGACGCTGCTCTTGGGCTTTCTTGCGCCGGTGCTGCTGGCGCTGATGCTCGCGGAGATCCCGCGCGGCAAGGTGTTCTTCCGCACGCTTTACTTTCTGCCGCATCTGACCAGCGCGCTGGTCATCGCCCTGCTGTGGAAGCTTATGTACGACCCCACCGAGAACGGCATGCTGAATCAGGTGCTGGGCTATTTCGGCGCGAGCCGTCAGACGTGGCTGCAGGATCCGGCGCTGGCGATGCTGTGCTGCATCCTGCCGGGCGTGTGGGCGGGCGCGGGCATGGCCAGCCTGATCTACGTGGCGGCCTTGCAGGCGCTGCCGCCGGACTACTACGAGGCTGCGGCGATCGACGGCGCGGGCATCCTCAGCCGCTTCCGGCACATCACCTATCCGCAGCTGTTGCCGCTGATGGTCATCAACTTCGTGGGCGCGTTCATCGCGGCGTTCCAGGGCATGGGCAGCATCTTCCTGCTTACGTTCGGCGGGCCCGGCGACGCGACGAACGTACTGAGCCTGGCGATCTGGAAAGAGGCCTACAACAACTTGCGCTTCAGCACCGCCACGACGATGGCGTGGTTTTTGGGGGTCGCGCTGATCGGCTTCACCTACCTTCAGATCCGCATCCTGCGCAAGGTCGAGTTCCGCCGCGCGAACACGAATTGACGGACAGTCGCGCTCGACAGCGCTCCGAAAAAACCGCATCATACCGGTTTTTCTTTTTCGGAGAATGGCATGACAACGGCTTCCTTATTCACGCCGGCGCAGCTCGTCGGCTATGTGGCGCTGGTTCTGGGCGTCGCGGCTTTTCTCCAGCGCAGCGACACGCGGCTGAAAGTGCTGATCGCGGCGGAGAGCATTGCCTATGTCGCGCATTTCCTCCTGCTGGGAAACTACCCGGCGTCGGGCAGCGCGCTGTCTTCGTGCCTGCGCATGCTGGTCTCGCTCAAGTCCCGCTCGGGCTGGTGGATCGGCGTGTTCATCACCCTCAACGTTGCCATCGGCGTGTTGTTTGCCAAAGGCCTTACGGGCTGGCTTCCGGTCGTGGCGTCCTGTCTGGCCACGGTGGCGATCTTCCGGATGCACGGCGTCGTCATGCGGATCGCCCTGCTGGTCTGCACGCTGCTGTGGCTGGTGAACAATATCCTCAGCGGCTCAGTCGGCGGAACCGTGCTGGAAACGATTATTGCCGCCGTCAACCTCGCGACTATTATCCGGTTGCTGGTCGAGCGGAAGTCGAGCGAAGAACCCGCGCAGGCGGCGGCCGTGCCCCTTGTCTAGCGAAAGCCGCACGCTGCCGTCGATCGGCAAAACGCGCGGAGGCGCGAACCCGCGTTCGGATGCGTTTCTTGGCAAGCGGTCAGTGACGGGGGGTGCGAGGATTTTCGCGTTTCGGATGACCGGTTGGCTTAGAACCGGGCGGGAGGGGCAAGCGTCTGCTTGCCCAGACGAGCAGACGCTCGTCCCTCCAGTCCCTTCGGTGCACAACACGCATCAGGCTCGCATCTTCCCGTCACTGACCGATTACGTTTCTTACAGGTTGGGACATGCGCGTTGACCGATCCTATGATATGGTATGACCGATTCATTTGCAAAAGGGAAGAGGGCTGATACGCATGGCGGTGATTCTGACAGTCGAGCGAAAGACGGCGAAGGCGCGAGTATTCTTGGCCTTGGTTTACGCCGTCCTGTCGCTCGGAGGCATCACGATGATATGGCCCTTTCTCGTCATGCTCGCGTCATCGTTGACCGGCCCCTACGATTACTACCGCTTCTCGCCGGTGGTGCGCGCGCTGTGGGATCGGCCGGACCGGTTCATGCGCTATGTGGCGACGTGTTACCCGCGTTTTCCGACGGAGGTTTATCCCGACGCGCCTGCGCACTGGGGCAGTTGGATCATCGTGTCGCGTGATGGTGAGGGCTGCCGCGCATTCGCCGAGGCTCATTTGAAGGGGCTACACGATCCGGTGACGCGCGGTCGGTGGCAGCGCGCGGCGGCTGACTATGCGGCGTTCAACCTCGACTACGACATCCGCAACAGCGTCTGCGCGTTCGACGCGCGGGACGTGGCGGGCTTTGTTCGCGAACACTTTGAGGCGAAAGTGCGTGCCGATGGCTTTCGGGCGGGCGGGCCGTTCTCCGTGGGCGAGTTGCGGGAGGCGGCTTTGGCCCGTCTCAATCGGGAATGGCTCATTCGCTACAACTCGTTTTTCGGTATCCGCATGATCGCCCAGCAGCGTGCGCCGCTGCACCATGCCGGGTGGGATTATCCGGCGGACGACCCGAAGATGGAGCTCTATCAGGCGTTCAAACGCGCGTACCGCGAATTGGCCTTTACGCCTGGGTGCAGGACGGAGGACGGAGGTCAGAGATCAGAGGTCAGAGGTCAGAGGTCAGAGGGCCGATCGCCGACCGCCGATCGCCGACCGCCGATCGCCGACCTCCGACTTCCGACCTCAGAAGCATGGTCGCGCTTCAAGGCCTACGCTGGGCGCGAGTGTCCCATGACGCGCACAGTGCCCTATGAGTCGCGGCCGCTGTGGCTGGGTTATCTGAAGCGTTCGGATGTGCAGGCTCGGCTGGGGCTTTCTCAAGGACACGCCTTTGCGCCGGAAGATTACGCTCGGCTTGCGGGGCGGCCCTGCGCAGCGTTCGAGCATGTGCCGTTTCCGCTGCCGCAGGACGCACCGGACTTCCTGCGGCGGGAATGGTCGGCGTTCGTGCGCGAGGCGTATCCGCGCCGGCTGTTGCGCGTGCGCGTGACGCCCGAGCGCGAGCGCGCGTATCAGGCGTACGTTCGGAACACCTGCAAAACAGTGCAGGGCTACGGACGGCTAACCGGGCATGTAATCGCGGATTTTGCTGATATCCGTCTGCCGGCCTACGAGAACAGCACGCTCTGGCGCAACTTCGTGCCGTCGGTGCCGCTTGACGAGCTGGAGGTGCAGAGTGCGGAACAGGCGTGGCAGGCGTTTCTGCTGGGCAAGTACGGGGCGGTCGGCGGTGTGAACCGCGCCTACGGCTGGTCGCTCGCGAGCATCGAAGAGGCTCGCTTCCCGCTGCGGGAGGCGATGGCGGTGACGTTCGAGCGTCGAGGCTGGCGCGATTTCTTCGCGGGCATGATCGCCAACTACCGGATGGTGGGGGAGTTCCTGTTCTTGAGAGGACAGGCGTTTGGAAACACGCTGCTGCTGGTCGTGTTATCGGTTTTGGCGACGCTCACGGTCAATCCGCTCGCCGCCTATGCGCTCTCACGTTTCGGACTGCGCGTGGCGGAGAAGATTCTGCTCTTCCTGCTGGCCACCATGGCGTTTCCGGCGGCGGTGACAGCGATTCCTGGATTTCTGCTGATCCGTGACTTGGGGTTGCTCAACACGTTTGCGGCGCTCGTCTTGCCGACGTTGGCCAGCGGCATGTCGATCTTCATTCTCAAGGGCTTTTTCGACGGTTTGCCGCGAGAGCTGTATGAGGCGGCGGCGATTGACGGGGCGAAGGAGTGGCAGATTCTCCTGAAGATTACGTTGCCGATGACCACGCCGATTCTGGCGGTCAATGCGCTAAACGCGTTTATCAGCGCATACAACAGTTGGGAGTGGGCCTTACTGGTATGCCAGAGGCAGAGCCACTGGACATTGGCGGTTTGGATGTATCAAATGAGCCAGCAGATGAGCGATCAGCCTTGGGCGGTGATGGCGGGCTTCGTCGTCGTATCGCTTCCGACAGCGGTCGTGTTCATTGCGTGTCAGAAGATCATCTTGCGCGGCATCGTGCTGCCGAGCATGAAATAGGAAGCGAAGCCGCTACTCCGTCGTAGCCGCCGACGGCACGGTCTCGCGCTGAAGCGCACGAGGCAGGAATTGACGTTTCCACACCTTTCAATATGTGGAGATTCAGCGCCCCGAGTGACCGGCAAAGACACTCCGATCTGAGAGAAATCCTCAATCATTCTGGCACCCTAGAAACACTTGACGACGACAACACGTTTTTGTCATATTAGCACATATTGAAAGGTGTGGAGAACGTGAGTTACCATCCGACAATCTGGAGAACCTGCCGGGTACTGGCCAATAAGAGGAGGCTTGCGTGCCTCAACGCCGTGCTTAAGAACCCCGGCGAGACGGTCGGAGAGGTCGCCGTATACGCCGGACTGCCTCAAGATCAAGCGAGTCTGTGTCTCCGGGCCCTCCAGGCGCGCGGCCTGATCCACGCAAGCCGCGAGAGCCGCTGGGTACACTATTTTCCCAGCCCGGACCCCCTCGTCCAAAGTGCGACGCCGATCCTTGCCGGGGTGAGCAGCGCCTTGCTGAAAGAACGGGCGTCAGACACGCAGGTCATCCGCTGCCTGACGGCCTTTACGCACCCCAGGCGCTTGACGGTTCTGCGCTGTTTGCAACGATGCAGCCCGTTGCCCTTTTCGGTTCTAGCAAGCAGAAGCGGCATCTCGCCCACCGCGCTTCTGAGGCATTTGACGAAACTGGCGGAGCGAGCGCTGGTCGCCGAGGGGGATGAAGGCTGGTCGCTCACGCCCACTCGCACGGCGCTCGCGGATACCTTCCTGTCCCTGTTGGCCCGTAGCCCGGAGGCGTGACACGCCCATAACACGTGAAATACAGGAGGTGCCTATGTCTGACTCAGCTTTCATTCTCGCCCTCGACCAAGGCACAACCAGCTCGCGCGCGCTGCTTTTCGATCGCTCCCTTCAGGTCGTCGCCAAGGCCCAACAGGAATTCCCGCAGCTCTATCCTCACCCGGGCTGGGTCGAGCACGACCCGGAGACGCTCTGGCTTTCGCAGCGGTCTGTCATGGCGAAGGTGATGAAACGGGCCGGGTGCGCGCCGTCGGCGGTGGCCGCGCTCGCGCTCGCCAACCAGCGCGAGACGGTCGTGGTCTGGAACCGCCTGACCGGAAAGCCGGTCTACAATGCGATCGTGTGGCAGTGCCGCCGCACCGCCGACCACTGCGGGGAGCTGAAGCAGCGTGGCCTGGAGTCCCGCGTTCGCGCCAAGACGGGCCTCGTGCTCGACGCCTATTTTTCCGCCACGAAGATCCGCTGGATCCTCGAGCGTGTCGACGGCGCGCGGGACGCCGCCCGACGCGGTGAACTGCTCTGCGGCACCGTCGACTCCTGGCTGCTCTGGAAGCTCTCGGGCGGCGCTCGCCACGTGACCGACTACACCAACGCCTCGCGGACCCTGCTCTTCAATATTCACACGCTGAGCTGGGATGAGGAGCTGCTCGACCTGTTCGGGATCCCCGCCTCCATGCTGCCGGAGGTCGTGCCCTCGTCCGGCGCCGCGGCCGTCTGCCGCCTGCCCGAATTCGGTGCGCACCAGCCGCCCGTTGCGGGCGTGGCGGGCGACCAGCAGGCCGCGCTGTTCGGCCAAGGCTGCTTCGCGCCCGGACAGGTGAAGAACACCTACGGCACCGGCTGTTTCCTGCTGATGAACACGGATGCCGAGCCGGTGCGCTCGCGCCACGGACTGCTGACCACGCTCAACGCGCAGACACGCGCCGGCACGCCGTCCTACGCGCTCGAAGGCAGCGTATTCATGGGCGGTGCGGTGATGCAGTGGCTGCGCGACGAGGTGCAGCTTCTACCGAACTCGAAGGAGGCCGGACTCATCGCCGCGTCGGTACCCGACACCGGCGGCGTCTATCTGGTGCCCGCCTTCGCCGGGCTGGGAGCGCCGCACTGGGACATGTATGCGCGCGGCGCGCTCGTCGGCATGACGCGCGGGACGGGCCGGTCCCAGATCATCCGCGCAGCGGAAGAGGCCATCGCCTATCAGAACTGCGACCTCGTGGCGGCCATGCAGGCGGACTATGGGCATCCGCTGACGGCGCTGCGCGTGGACGGCGGCGCCGCTTCGGACGACTTCCTGATGCAGTTCCAGGCCGACATGCTCGGCTGCCGCATCGAGCGACCCGCCTGCATGGAAACGACGGCGCTGGGCGCCGCCTCGCTGGCCTCGCTGGCTCTGGGCTGGCAGACGCAGCAGAGCCTGTGCTCCCGCCCGGCGGAGAAAGTGTTCGTGCCTTCGATGGGAGATGCGCAGAGGCAGCGCTTGCTCGCAGGCTGGCGCAAGGCGGTGGCCCGCGCGACGCACTGGGAGGACGCGGATGCCGCAACCGAAGGACACGCGTAAACAAAGGGGCCGACAAGCCCGCCGCCAGCGGGGGTGGAAAAAAACGAACGAGCCCCCGCATCCATCTGCTGACCTGTGAGCGTGGCGGATTTTGCGGTTGTGTTTCCGCCTGCGGGCTCGTAAGCTGTTTACGGTTTTTAAACGGAACAAGAGGTGCAAGATGAAGAACATGACGTGGGTCTCTCTTTCTGGCCTGCTGCTCGCGGCAAGCGGGTGCAGTCTGGTGTCGGCGAAGAAGGCGTGTGACGCGGAGGCGTGTGAGAGGAAGGCGCAGACGTGCGCGGCGTGCCCGGTGCTAGCCAAGGAGCCGGTTCATCCGGACTCGCGCAACTGGAGTTCGCTCTTCAACTTGGACCTCACAAACGCGGTCTACACCAAAGGCGTGTGGTTCATCGATAACAACGCCAACCTGACCGCGAATAAGGACGAGGCGATCTGGACGAACCGCGACTATGAGAACTTCACGCTCGATCTGGAGTACCTGTGCGACCCGGCCGCGAACAGCGGCGTGCTGATCTACTGCAGCGACATGGCGAACTGGATCCCGAACGCGGTGGAGATCCAGATCCTCGACGATAACAACCCCCACTGGGCGAAGGAAGCGCCCCATGCGAAGAACGGCGGGCTTTACGGCCATCTGCCGCCCAAGGTGAACAACGTCAAGCCGGCGGGCGAGTGGAACCGCATGACCGTCACCGCGCAGGGCAAGCATGTGACGGTGGCCGTGAACGGCGAGATCACCGTCGATACCGACCTGTCACAGTGGACCTCCGCCAAGAAGAATCCGGACGGGACGGACATCCCGCCGTGGCTGAGCCGGCCGTGGGCCGAGCTGCCCACCAAGGGCCGCATCGGCCTGCAGGGCAAGCACGGTGCGGCGACGATCTTCTTCCGCAACATCCGCATCAAGGAGCTGAAGTAGCGATGTCAGTGAAGATGACGAGGCGGGGTGCGATTGCGGGTGCGGCGCTTTTTATCGCGGGGGCGCTGTCGGCGCAGGAGGCGGTGCAGTTGATCGCGCTCCGGCCAGGCGCGAAGGCTCAGGAGTGCCGCAGCAAGAACGTGGCAGTCGGGCAGGTCTTCGAAGTCGTGACCCCGATTTACGTGACCGAACTGGGCGCGTTCGACGAGGGCGGCGACGGGCTGGCGCAGGCCCTCACTGTCCGGCTCTACCAGCTCGGCGCGCAGCGGCAGGCGGCGGCCCTGAAGATCGAGCCTAAGACGTCGGTGCTCAAGGCCGGCTACCGGTTCGCGCCGCTGCCGACGGCGGTGATGCTGCCGCCCGGCGAGTACGCGCTCGCGTCGTACCACGCCGAGGGCGGCGACGGCTACGTGGCGCAGGAGCCGCTGGCCGCGTTCAACGGCGGCGCGGCGGTGAAAAACCTCAAGCGCGCCCTGTACGGCTATGACGGCGGCTGCCCGGACAACGAGGTCGCGAACCAGAACGGCATGGAGGTTCACATGACCGGGCCGAGCCTGACCTATGTCACGACGCCGCCCGCGACGTTCGCGAAATTTGAGCCGCCGGCGCAGGGGACGGCCGTGAAAGAGCTGTGGTCCGACCCCGCCGTTGAGGCGCGCATCCAGAAGGGTATCCGCGAGAACCGCATGGGCGCGTTCGCGCTGACCTTCGCCGGGCCGGACGGCAAGCCGCTGGAGAACGCCGAGGTCAAGGCGGAACTGGTGCGCCACGAGTTCCTCTTCGGCTGCAACGGCTTCATGGTCAAAGGCTTCACCAACGCGGTCGAGGACGCGAAGTACGAGGAGATGTTCCTCGGTCTGTTCAACCAAGTCACGATCCCGTTCTACTGGCCCGAGCTGGAGCCGGAGCCGGGCAAGCTGCGCTTCGGGAAAGAGAGCGAATACATGTACCGCCGCCCGCCGCCGGACACGGTGATCGCGTTTGCGAATGCGCACGGGCTGACGAAGAAGGGCCATCCGCTGGTGTGGAGCAACACCCGCTGGGCGATTCCCAAATGGCTGCCGGAGGATCAGGAGTCGCGCACGCGGCTCTTTGAGAAACGCATCGAACAGATCTGCGCCCGCTACGGCAGCCAGATCAAGCTGTGGGACATCGTGAACGAGGTGACCGATCACGACATGCGCGTGGTGATGCCCAAGGACTACTGCTTCTGGGCGTTCAAGTTGGCGGAGAAGCACTTCCCGTCAGACGTGGCCTTCACGCTGAATTTCACGACGGGCATCTGGGAGCGCGACCGGCTCGAGTACGGCGTCGACTACCTGATGACGGAGAACATGATCCTCAAGAAGGCCAAGGTCGATGTGATCGGGATGCAGTACCACCTCTTCAGCGAGGGCGATCTCAGGCAGACGCTGGCGGGCAAGACGTTTACGCCGTCGCAGCTCTTCCGCATCATGGACCGCTTCGCGGCGTTCGAGCGTCCCTTCCACGTGACGGAGATCACCGTTCCGGGCTTCAAGAGCGTGACGCCCGACGCGGACCAGTGGCAGGCCTATCTGACGCGGCAGTTCTACCGCGCGTGGTTCAGCTATCCCAACATGGCGTGCATCACCTGGTGGAACCTGGTGGACAACACGGCGGCGGGCGGCGAGGACCGCTGCCGCGGCGGCCTGCTGAACCGCGACTTCACGAGGAAGCCGGCCTATGACGCGCTCGATGCGCTCATCAACGGCGAGTGGAAGACGCGCGCCGCACTGAAACCGTCCAACGGGCAGGCGTCGATCGACGCGTTCTACGGCACCTACCGGTTCACCGTCACGCGCGACGGCAAGACACTGACTCGGGACGTGCCGCTCGCCAAGGGCGGGCCGCGCGCCGTGACGGTCGCGTTCTAACCCTAACTTTCGCTACGCAACAACGGGCCTTGTCCGCCAGTGCGCGGAAACCACCTTCACGAGATCCATGAGCAGGATGGTCACAAACGCGCCGCCGAGGGCCAGGGACAAGTCAACCCAAGTGACCGTTCCGAAGCGAAACAGTCGCATAAGAAAAGGCACGGTCAGAATGAGGCACAGGACCGTGACGGTTCCAGTCACGACCCATTTGAAGGCCGCATTTTTGACCCGCAGCATGCTGAACCCCGAGCGGGATAGGGAGCGGTTTGATAAAATGATTCCCAGGTTGCAGACCACGAGCGTGAGGAACGCCAGGGCGCGTGCAGCCTCGTCGGTGTGATCCTGCCTGACGAAGAGGTAGACGGCCAGCGTGACAACAAGCGTCAGGCTGCCTTGAAAGAAGCAGTTCAGCAGGGTTCGGGCGTCAAAGAGCTTCGCGTTGATGCTGCGAGGCTTCCGCTTCATGACGTCACTTTCCTCCTCGTCCGCCTCAAAGATCAGGGTGCAGGCCGGGTCGATGATCAACTCGAGAAAGACAATATGCACGGGCGAGAGGATCAGCGGCCAATTCATGAGAACGGGAATCAGCGAAAGCCCGGCGATCGGGATGTGGACAGACAGGATGAACATCATCGCTTTCTGGAGGTTATCGTAGATGCGCCGCCCGATGCGCACGGACGTCACGATGGAGTTGAAGTCGTCGTCCAGGAGTACCAGAGAGGCTGCCTCGCGCGCGACATCGGTGCCCCGCTCGCCCATCGCCACGCCGATATGCGCCGCTTTCAGAGCCGGCGCGTCGTTGACGCCGTCGCCGGTCATGGCCACAACCTCGTTGTTCAGCTTGAGCGCCTTGACGATCCGCAGTTTCTGTTCCGGCACCATGCGGGCGAAGATGTTGACATCCCGTATCCGTTCCGCGAGCTGCCTGTCAGAAAGGGACTCCAGCTCCGCGCCTGTGATGTGCCGGTCCGGATTCTGAAGTCCGATCTGCCGCGCGATGCTCTTGGCCGTGCCCGGATAATCGCCGGTGATCATGATCGTCCGGATGCCCGCCGCGTAGCACTCCTCGAGGGCGCCCCTCACGTTCGGGCGGACCGGATCCTCGAGCCCTAGCAGTCCGACGAACTCGAACTGGAAGTCATGCTGGTTTTCCGGCAGTTCCGCCTTCTTGTAGTGCGCGCGCGCCACGCCGATCACGCGCTTGCCCTGGTTGCTGAGCAGGTCGATGTCTGCGCCAAGACGTCTCTTGCGGGCTTCATCGAAGTGGCACAGGTCCGCAATCGCCTCGGGCGCGCCTTTGGCTGCGATGACCAGTTCGTTACCGTCGCTGGAAGTCCACACACGCGACATCGCGAGCAGCGCTTTGCTGAGGGGGTACTCCCGCTGCAAGACCCATGAGGCGTGCAGGTGCTCGGTGTTTGCAAGTGTCTGCTCGCCCAGTTCTTTCATGGCCTTTTCCATAGGATCGAACGGATCAGCCGGACTGGCGAGAATGCTGTACTCGACCACCTCATGAAACGCTTCGGGCAGAGCATCCTTCTGCGCTCCGACGGTCCACGTCCGATCTCCCGACACGATGTCGCTGACCGTCATTTTGTTGAGGGTCAGCGTGCCGGTCTTGTCGACGCACAGGACGGTTGCGGAGCCGAGGGTCTCGACCGCGGGAACCCGCCGCGTGAGCACCCGGTGCTGGGAGATGCGCCACGCGCCCAGCGCGAGGAACACCGTCAGAACCACCGGGAACTCCTCAGGGAGCATCGCCATCGCCAGCGAAAGCCCGACCAGGAAACCCTCTAGCAGATGGCCGCGAGTCAGCCAATACACGACGACCACCAGAACGCACAGAAAGCCTCCTGTCACTGCAAAGGCGCGGACGACTTTGCCCGTCTGAACCTGAAGGGGCGTCCGCTCTTCTTCGAGCGATTGAAGGGCCGCGCCGATTTTCCCCAGTTCCGTTTTTGGGCCGATCGCTTTGACGATGCCGGCCGCCTGACCCGCCACGACCAGCGTCCCCGAAAACGCGAAGGGCAGATCATCGCCGCCCGGCTTTCCCAGCGCGACAGAAACGTCTTCGGAGTCCGATTTGCGCACGGGCACCGATTCGCCGGTCAGCAGCGATTCGTCGACGGAGAAGTTGAGGGCATGCACCAGAACGCAGTCCGCCGGGACGCGGTCGCCCTCCGAAAGCAGCAGGACGTCGCCGCAGACCACCTCCCGGCCGGCGATACGCACTTTCTCCCCGCCGCGGATGACGTAGGCGCGAGGGCTTGACAGATCTTTCAACGCCTCGAGCGCCCGCTCGGTTTTCCGCTCCTGGTAGAAAGTGATGCCGATAATCACGAACACGAACCCGAGAAGCATGACCGCTTCCTGAAACTCACCTGAAAGCAGATACAGGGCGCCGCACGCGATCAGGAGCAGGAACATCGGCTCCTTGAGCACGCCAAGGAAGATGTCCAGTACCCGCCGCCTCCCCTGTGACGGCAGTTCGTTGAAGCCATCCCGCTTCTGACGTTCGGCGACCTCTCCCTGAGAGAGACCGGTCAGTTGATCAAGCACATATCCGCTCATGATGGCCTTTCCTTTGCGCCCGGTTACCGCACGGCACGTCGCGGTATCCAGAGCGCTCATCGGTGCATGTGGGTACAATGTAACTGTAAACCCCGACGATTACAAGATTCGCTTGCATCGGAGGGGTTCGTCGGGAAGAATAGGTGATTTCGGCAAAAGGAGGCTTCTATGGTGCTCGAAGAAGTAAAAGGCCTGTACCGGATTATCGATCTAAAGGTGCTGCGGCGCACGCCCAACGTGTGGTTCGACGTGCTGGACATGGGTCAGTTCAGCCCGGTTGCCATGATCGACCGGGTGCTCCACGGGCCGGGCGCGCTCTCGCCCGGCAGTGTGGGCGAGGTCGTGCGGCCCTGGTACATGCATTCGTGTCAGGAGGACAACCTGATGGTGCTGCACGGCACGCGGGTTGTGGACATCTACACGCAGGAGCACGGGCGGATCGAGACCTTCACGGTGACGCCCAACCGGGTCAGCATGGAGAACGGCGCCACGTACGAGGGCGCGGTGATGCTCACCTGGCCGCGGTACGTGTTTCACCGGATCGCCAGTTGTCCCCAGGAGGGCTCGGCCTCGATCAACCTGGCCGCGCACTTCGAAGGTTTCGACATCCGCACCAACTTCAACGTCTACGACCTCGACCCCGCCACGGGCGCCTACCGCGTGATCCGCGAAGGCTATCTCGACCAGCCGGGATCCTGACCGATGATTGCCCCTGTGCGCTTGTCAGCATTCGTGCAAAGCGCTACCATGGGGCCATGAAGCAAAAGAAAACGTCGCTGCTTGAACGAATCGCGAAGGAGCCGCAGGTGACGCCGTTCAGGCGCAAGGTGTATGAGGCGCTGCTGGAGGTGCCGCCGGGGCGCGTGACGACGTACGGGCTCTTGGGCAAGCGCGTCGGCTGCGCGTCGGCGCGGGCGGTGGGCGGCGCGCTGCGCGAGAACCCGCTCGCGCCGGAGGTGCCGTGTCACCGCGTGGTGGCGGCGGATCTGTCGATCGGCGGTTTCAACGGGCGCCGCGAAGGGGGTGAGATCGCGCGCAAGATCGGTCTGCTGGTTGGCGAGGGCGTTCCGCTGGATGTGCGGGGACGGCTGCTGGACGCGCGGCGAGTGTGGCGGTTTTGAAGGAGGCGCGGATGGTGTTGGGAGTTCGTCTCGGGTGTGCGTGCCTGGTGTTGGCGGCGGGCACGGCGGCGGCGCAGGTGGTGTTCACCGTGCGCGTGCTGCCGCAGCCGCTGGGCACCAACCTCGAGCCGTTCCGGATTGGACTCCAGACCGGTTTTCCCGAAAGGTCCGTCAGCCCGCTGGGCGCGGAGCGTCTGACGGAAGAGACGATGGCGGCGGAGGCGCAGGTGACGGTCAGAACGCTGCGTGATCCCGAAACGGGGCAGCGCAGGTATTGGGTCGCGAACGGGGGAGAAAAGGCAGGCGGAGTGGTCTTGACCACGGCGCCGCTACGCAAGGGTGAGTCGTACACCGTGCGCGTGCGCTGTCGGACCAAGGAGAATTCGACGGTACGCTTGAGCTTCGCGCCTGTGGGGGGCGGAGTGAGCGACCGCACGGAGAAGGTGTCCTCCGTAAGGGGCGGGGACGTTGTGGAGAAGGCCTTTGCGGTGAAGCCGCACAAGGACGGCGCGTTCGAGTGCGCGTTTCAGCTCTCGCCGGGCGGCCTGATGGAGTTCGGAGGGTTCTCGATGCTGCCGGAGGACGCGGTCGAGGGGTGGGACAGCCAGGCTTTGGAGGCGTTGCGCACGGTGAATCCGGGCGTGTTGCGCTGGCCTGACGAGCGAGCCGCAGGAAACTACAACTGGTACGGAGGCGTGGGGCCGCAGGCGGCGCGGGCGGCGGCCGGGCAATCTTTTGGAACGGTCGAGTTTGCGGGCTTCTGCCGGCTGGTCGGAGCGCAGCCGCTGGTGCGCGTGACGGTCTTCCAGCCGGGGAGCGCGACAGGCGGCACGGATACGCTGGAGGCGGGCGTGCAGCGTGCGGCGGACTGGGTGGCGTACTGCAACGCGCCGAGCAACCAGCCGCTGGGCGCGCTGCGCGCGAGGCACGGGCACGCGGATCCGCTGGGTGTGGTGGCGTGGGAACTGGCGTTGCCCGCGGGCGCGAAGCCGGAGGCTGCAGGGCACGGCGCCGCCTGCAGGATGTACGCGGCGGCGATGCGGGCGGCCGACCCGTCGGCCCGGATCGGCGCCGGCCTGGAACCGGGGGACGCCCCGCTGGTCTCGAACGTGCTGCAACAGGCGGGGGAGTTTCTGGATTTCGTGTCGTGCGGAGCGCCCGGAGCGCGGGAGGCGGTCGAGGCGTTTAACCGGTCTCGGGGCAGGCGGGTGGCTTGGGCGGACACGCGTCTGGAGGGCGTGCGGGATCGGTATGTGGCCGAGGTGATGAGTCGGCTGGAGGCGGGTGATGCGCAAGAGCGGGCCTATTACGCCGGGTGGTACGGTGCGCTGAGCGTGATGAACGCCGCGCTCCGGGGGATGAGGGGTGGCTGCGGGCCGGTCTGCTCGCCGTACACGCCTGAGCAGGTGCTTGCCCGTGTAACGTATGCGAAGCGCATGCTGACGGAAACGGGGTTGCTGTTGGCGCTCGTCAACCGGTTTCCCGCGAAGGTGCCGCTGCTCACGGAGGGTGCGCCGTCCGAGGCGCAGTCGCCGTTTCAGGTGGTGGCGGCATGGACGGAGGACGATTCGGCGCTGGTCGTGTACGTGTACAACTCGGGGACGGACGCGCGCACGGTCCGGCTGGATCTGACGGCGCTGGAGCGGCGCTTCGCGTTCTGGGCGTCGGAGCAACTGGCGGCCGACATCGCGGCGCCGCGTCAGGCTCAGACCGTGCCGGTGACGCGCAAGATGAAGGCCGGCGCGGCCTTGTCACAGGTGGTACACTGCGAGAGCCAGCCAGCCTCCTTCACGCGGATCATCGTGAAGGAATAACATCAGCGCCAACGTTCGGGGTGCCTTAGCATCTTGCGGGGATGAAATACCGAGTCAGCGAATACAGGTTAACGGCGTCCTAACAAAGCAACCATCATTTCCTCACGGCAACCGTGTTAACTAATGCACGTGAAAGGGAAGGACGGTGCAGGATGATGATGATCAATGAAAGCAAGTTTGAGCGGCCCTTCGCCGCGTGTGTTGCGCACGGCAAGGATACCCCGACGCTGGGACAGGAATTGCTCAGCGTGCTCCGCTTCGTCTTCGATCAGCCCGAGCGGCGGCTGAGGGCCACCGACTTCGTCTGGTCCTATCAGGAGCTGGAGGATGATATCCCGGATTGATTTTGCCGGGGGCGGATAACGGTCGCAAGGGTGCGATTTGCTCCTTTTACTGCACGCCGTTTTCCCTTAACATACTTCCCTTAATTGATTCATGAGGGAAGGTGTTTATGCAAAGAGTCGGGCTTGTGTGGCTGTGCCTGGTCTCGGTATGTTTTGCACTGGGGGTGCCGCCGGAACGGGTGGAACAGCTCAAAGATGAATTCGCGCGGTTCAGTCCTGCCGCTGCGAGACGCGCGATTGACGATCTTTCCAGGCATAACGGGGCTGTTTATGACGCCGCGCGGCATCGTACTGCGGTGGATGCTCTCGCAGCTCGGAGCGAAGAGGTTAAGACGTGGCTCGATGGCGCTGACGCGGCGAAATTTAAAGAGGCCGAGGCGCTGATCGAAGGCGTGCGAGCGGCGCTGCTGGCCAACCCGCTGCTCGATTTCGACCAGATTCTGATGGTGCGCCGCACCATGGACGCGAAGAAGGCGCGGCGCGACATGCACGGCGAGATCGGCTGCATCGCCCTCAACTCGCACAACCACGTCACCATTCGGAAGGACGGCTGGAACAACGACATCGTCCGCGTGTCCGGCTTGCGCGGCACGCCGAAGCTCGAAACGGTTTACAGGCCTGCTGACGGCAAGCTGGTTCGCGATATCGAACTGGATTTCGATGCCGGCCGCCTGCTCTTCACGGGCGTCAATGCCAACATGTGCCTCGCCCTGTTCGCCTGCAAGCCCGACGGCTCCGGCGTGACCGAGGTGACGCCGTCTGACAGCCCGGACGTGGACTGGTTCGACGGCTGCTATCTTCCCGACGGACGCATCATCATGCTGGGCACGGCGGCCTATCAGGGGCTGCCCTGCGAGAATGGCTCCAAGCCGATGGCCTTGCTCTATCTGCTCGACCCCGCGAGCGGCTCGATCCGCCAGCTCACCTTCGAGCAGGATAGCGACTACACGCCGACCGTCATGAATGACGGGCGCGTGCTCTACACCCGCTGGGAATACTCCGACATCCCGCACTACTGGTCGCGCATCCTCATGACCATGAACCCCGACGGCACGGGCCAGCTTGCGCTCTACGGTTCCGGCTCCTACTTTCCGACCGCGCTGCTGGGGTGCCGGCCCATGCCGGGCAACCCGCATAAGGTGGTCGGTATCGTCAGCGGGCACCACGACTACTCCGAGATCGGGCGCATGGTGATTATCGACCCGACGCTCGCTCGCAGCTATCCCTTTGTCTACGACCCGCCGGCGAAGTCGTGGGGGCCGGAAGGCTTCAGCCCCCTGCGCATTAAGACCGAGGTGCTTTCGAAAGAAAAGACCGGTATGGTCTACGAGTTCCCCGGCTACGGCCAACCGGTGCAAGGCGATGTGTGCGATGGCCAGGTGCAGAACCAGTTCGAGCGCGGCAAGCCCTATTTCGTTTATCCCTTCCCGCTGAGCGACTCCTACGTGCTGGTGTCGGCCAAGACGAAGCGGGACGGGCTCTGGGGCCTCTATCTCGCGGACGTGTTCGACAACCTCACGCTTGTGGCAGAGTTGGAGGGCGCGGCGTTGCTGGAGCCGGTGCCCTTGACCGCGCGTAAACGGCCGCCCGTGATTCCCGACCGCATCACCCCGAAAGCCAAGACCGCCAGCGTGCATATCGCCGACATCTACAACGGCCCGGGCCTGCGCAACGTGCCGCGCGGCACAGCCAAGAAAATCCGCATCTTCTCCTACCACTTCGCCTACGAGAAAACCGGCGGGCACACGTCGGTCGGACTCGACGGGGTGGAGTCGAGCTGGGATGTCAAACGCGTGCTCGGTACCGTGGACATCGAGCCGGACGGCTCGGCCTGTTTCGAGATCCCCGCGAACACGCCGGTATCCCTCCAGCCGCTCGACGCGGACGGCGCGGCCTTGCAGCTTATGCGGTCGTGGCTGGTGGGCATGCCGGGCGAGCGCGTCTCGTGTATGGGCTGCCACGAGGACAGCCGCTCCTCGGTGGTCACTGGCCGCGCGGTCGCGGACACCCGTCCGATGCAGACGATCCAGCCGTTCCAGGGTCCGGCGCGCCCGTTCGGCTTTGAAAACGAGGTGTGGCCGCTCGCGCAGACGTACTGCCTAGGCTGCCACGGCGACGAAGGCAAGGCGCCGCCGCGTGCGGCGGATCAGGGCGGCGAGCCGGGCAAGAACCGCAAACTGGTGATGCGCAACGCGGAGGAGAGTTACCGCCTGCTGCATCCCTATGTGCGGAGGCCTGGACCCGAGAGCGAGCTGCCCATGCACAACCCGCTGGAGTGGCACGGCTCCACGAGCGCGCTGGTGCAAATGCTGAAGAAGGGCCATCACGGCGTGACGCTCGACGGACAGGCCTGGCAGACGCTCTACACTTGGATCGACCTCAACGCGCCGTGGCGCGGCAAGTGGGGCCCGCCCGACGTGCGCGGCCATGCGCAGGCCGGTCGCCGGGTCGAGCTGAGTCGGCGTTTCGCGCAGGTCGAGTCCAACCCGGAATCCGAATACGACGCCTGGGCCGCCGCGGTCAAGTCGCGCGGCGAGCCCGCCCCAGTGGCACCGCAACCCGAGCCTGAGGCCAAGCCCGACACGCTCGCGGCTCCAAATTTTCCGATGATTGGGGAGAAGGCCAAGGCCTCACAAGCCGCGCTGGGTGTTGACCGCAGGGAGGTCAAGCTGCCCAGCGGCGAGGTCATGCTTTTCGTGCGCATTCCGGCAGGTTCCTTTGTGATGGGTGCGAACGACGGCGCGGCGGACGAGCGTCCGCGTGCGGTAGTGACAATCGAAAAGCCGTTTTGGATGTCCGAGACCGAAGTGAAGAATAGCCACTTCAAGGCGTTCGATCCCGACCACGACTCGCGCTATCAGGACCAGCACGGCAAGGATCACACCTTCCCCGGCTACATCTCGAATCATCGCGACCAGCCCGCGATCCGCCTGAGCTGGCAGCGTGCGTCCGACTTCTGCCAGTGGCTCGGCACGGCCGCAGGCGTTAAGGCCGCGCTGCCGACGGAGGCGCAGTGGGAGTGGGCCGCACGCGGCGGCACGGACACGCGTTTCTACTGGGGCGGGCTGGACGACGACTTCGGCAAGTCGGCGAACCTCGCGGATCAGGATGTGCGCTGGTCCAATGTGTCGTGGCAGGGCGGCAGCGCGATCCAGAAGCGCAATCCCTACGACGTGAAGATGAACTATCCGCTGCACGAGGAACGCTTCAAAGACAACTGGCATAGCATGGACTACGTGGCGCAGTGCGCTGCCAATGCGTGGGGGCTCAAAGACATGATCGGCAACGCCAGCGAGTGGACGCGCAGCAGCTACCGTCCCTACCCTTACAGTGAGAACGACGGACGCAACAGCGGTGACCCCGGCGAGGCCAAGGTGGCGCGCGGCGGGTCGTTCGCCAGCCGCCCGCGCGACGCGGGCGCGACGGTCCGGTATGCGTACGCGCCGTGGCAGGGCGTTTTCGACGTCGGGTTCAGGGTGATTCTCGAGGATTAATGAACACAGGTCAGAAGGGGCCTGACGATGTCATACGAGCTTTGCATTCTGATTGTTGAATCGTTGGTCGTTTACCTCTTGGTCCTTGGCGCGCACGCGTTGCGAGGCCGCTACGGACTGGCTTTGTTCTATGCGCTGATGGGCGGGCTGACGGCGATCATGTCGTGGGTGACCGATGCGGGTATAAGCGTCCATGTGGCGGGAATCACGTTCATGGTGGGTTCCACGGTCTTCTACACCTCGCTCCTGCTCGGCGTTTTCGTGGTTTACGTGTTCGACGGTCCGCGCGCCGCACGCGTCGCCATCTCGACGGTGGCGGGCGTGTCTGCCATGGTGCCATTGGTCTCACTGGTCTTGCACTATCAGATGGCGATGGCCGGGCTTGAGGCGCTCAGCGACGTGCCCATCCCCAGTCTGCGCATCAATCTGGCGTCGGTGACGGCGACCGTGGCCGACTTGGTCTTTCTGGCGATGGCGTGGGAATCATTGGGGAAGCCGCGCTTGGGCTTGCACCTGTGGTTGCGGGCCTATCTCACGCTATTAGGCGTGCTGTGGTTGGATGTGGTGCTCTTTGCGACAGGCGCATTCGCAGGAACGCCAGACTATTTTAGTATCATGAAGGGAACCCTGGCGAGCCGGTTGGTTGTTTCGTTCTTCGCCGGCCCGCTGCTCTATTCCTATCTGAACTGGCAGAGGGCGAAAAAAGGACTTCTGCTTGAAAACCGGCCCGTGCTGGCAATCCTGAAGGAGGTCGCGGAGATCCGCGTCGAATTGGGTCTGGCGCAGCAGGAGATCGCGCGGCGCAAGAAGGCCGAAGCAGAGAAAGCCGCCGCGATCGCGAAGTTGGAGGCCACGCTGCGGCGCGTGCAGCGCTTGGAAGGGTTGCTTCCCATCTGCTCGTCCTGCCGGAAAATCCGCGTAGATCCGGATTCGCCGGAGATGCCCGCCCGTTGGATCCCGCTCGAAACCTATCTGCACGAAGAAACGCCGGTCCAGTTCTCGCACGGCATCTGCCCTGTGTGCGAGCAGCGGCTGTATCCGGACTCCGATGGTGAGAAGCGTGTTTCCTTCCGTGCCTGATCGGAAGCGGTTCCTCACGGAAGCCTGGCATACTGTGCAACGGCGCGGCGGAGAGCCTCGGCGTCCCAGCGTCCCGAGTGGACGCACACGCGGTACCGCAGCGTGAGTGTCTCGTTGGGCTGGAGCGTATACGCGCTCTTGAGCAGAAATGCGGCGTTCAGGTAGTAGAAGGGCACGCCCGGCGTTTCGATCGGGTACCAGTCGCCGGGCGCACGCGGGTTGGAGGGATGCGCGAGCAGCGCGATCCCATAGGGCTTGCCTTCGATCTCACCGTTCTGTTCCGCGGCTGCGGCGGTGACGTCAAGCCGTCCTGCCGCGTCGCGCGGCACGCGCCCGGCCGTCGAGGCGACAGTCTCCAGATGGGTGAAGGCCTTGCTGTACCGCACCGACAGCCCCGCATAGCCGCCCCAGGATTGCCCGTGGGGCTCTTTCGCGAGCGGGGTGCGGTCGAGCGTCACCGGCTGGCTGCCCGCCGTGAAGACCTGCGTCCTGTCCATGTGGTAGGCGCCCTCCGCGTCGGGCGCGGAAACCGCGATCATGCGCGCTTCTTTCAGCACCGGTTCGTTCGTGGCCGTCGGGCGGTATCCGAGAGCGCACGCAAGGACGGCGCTGCCGTCGGCGCGGGTCTCAATCGCCGGCGCGGACCAGAAGGTCTCGCCCTGCGACTTACCGGCTTTCTCTTCCCAGTAGTTGAGTCCGTTGATGTACTTCCATGAGAACCAGAGTCCGTAGTGCCACACGTGATCAGGCGGACGCGCCCACGTCAGCGCCGGTCCGCCTGCCACACACACCGGATCGAAATAGGGCTTGGTGCTGGTCTCGGGATCGAAGTGAAACCGCCATATATCAGCGCCGTTGCGCGTCAAAGCGAGCTGGTTGGTGGTCGCGGCGTCCCAGCGAAGGGCGGAGTCGGCGGTGCAAAAAGAAACTGCGGATAAGACGCCTGAAACGATCAAAGCACTTCTTTTCGTCATGAAATGAACTCCTCGCGCTCGATTGTCGGCCGCCTCGCGAAGGTGGCGCGCGTTCTCCGAACGCGCCCCGCGATGGGGACATCGCGGGCTACCCATGCGTTCCGAACCCTGTGCCCTCTTACGCCCGCTCCACCTTCCACGGCAGGCGCGGAATGCGGTTGAGGTAAGCCTCGGCCGCCGTGTCGCCCACGATGCGCTCTTTTTTCGGATCCCACGTGATCGTGCGGCCCGTGCGGATGGCGATATCTGAGAGGTGGCTGATGAGGTCGCCGTGTACGGCCGTGTCGATCGGGTTGACGGTCGGCTGGCGCGACTTCACGCAGGCGACGAAGTTGGCCCATTGGTTGCGGCTCTCGTAGAGGCGCACGTCCTTTTCGCCCCACTTGAGGCGCAGCCACTCCGGGTTGCTGGCGACCATCGAGCCGCGGTCCACGCTGACCCAGCCCGTCTCGCCGAAAAAGGTGGTGCCGTGATCGCACGGGCCGCGGTACTTCGCGACCACCGGCTGCGCGACGGTCCAGTCCATGAAGCGCATCGGAATGCCGTTCGCATAGGTGCAGGTGACGTCCCACGAAGCCACGGTGTCAAAGAGGCCCGGCACATCCGGGAAGCGTCCGGTGCCGGTGTAGGTCACCGGCGCGGTATCGTCGGTGCCGAGGCCCCACTGGGCGATGTCGACGGGGTGAGCGCCCCAGCCCGCAATGAAGCCCAGCGCGTAGTCGTAAATGTGGTAGATGCCGTGCGGGGTCACACGCGCGTTCGTGTAGAGCTTGGCGGGCGCAGGACCGAGCCACAGGTCGTAATCGAGATCGTCCGGCACAGGCGCGGAGGCCGTGTCCAGATGGAAGCCGCGCAGTTTGCTGTCCGCGTTGAAGATGCCGCCGACATCGCTCGCCATGCTGTGGCACCAGGTCTCGACGCGCTGGACCTTGCCGAGCGCGCCGTTGCGCACCAGCTCGCAAACGAGGCGGAAACGCCCGTCGGAGCGCTGCTGCGTGCCGTACTGGAATACGGCTTTGCGCTTCTTGACCTCGTCGCGTAAAAGCCACGCCCAGCGCATGGAGGTGCCGAGCGGTTTTTGCACGTAGACGTCCTTGCCTGCGCGCACGGCATACAGCGCGATCGGCACATGCCAATGGTCGGCGGTGGCGATCTCCACCGCGTCGATGTCGGGGCGTGCGAGCAGCTCGCGGAAATCGCGTATGGGCAGACAGCCCTTGGCTTTGTAGGCTTCGTCAACCAGCTTCGCGGCCCGTTCCCGGCGCTCCTTGAAGCAGTCGCACACCGCCACCACCTGCGCCTCGGGATTGTTCAGGTGGTTCCGCAGCCCGGCCGTGCCCATGTTGCCCACGCCGATGTGGGCGAGGGTGACGCGGTTCGAGGGCGTCGGACGCGCGCCTTGCGCGCGGACCACGCCGCAGGGGATGATGAACGGTGCGGCGCCTGCCGCAAGCGAGGCTTTCAAGAACGAACGGCGAGAGGTCATGTGAGTCACTCCTTCAAATATGCGCCCATCTCTTTACGCAAAAACTCCAAGCTGCGCGCGGCTTGGTCGATGGTGCCGCATTCGACGCTGAAGAAGATTTCTCGGTCGAGCGGCGCGAGAATGCCGAACACCCTCTGCCAGTCGACCACGCCGTCGCCGCAGGCGCAGCCGACAGGGGTGCCGGTGACCTTGCCGCGCTCGGCCGCGCTGTGCTGCATCGAAATGTCCTTGGCGTGGACGTGGTACACGGCGTCGCGCACGTGCGCCAGCCCGTCGTAGGGGTCCTCGACGCCTGCGAGGTAGGCGTTGCCGGTGTCCCAGTTCACTTGGATCCACGGGGAGTCCACGAGCCGCGCGATGCGCATCAGGCCTGCGGCGGTGCGCGTGTAGACGCCGTGCGGCTCGATGCAGAGCCAGACCTTGTGACGGGCGGCGCACTGCGCGGCGCGCGTGAGCGTGTAGCGCATGACCTCGTGGGCAAAGGCGTCGTCCATCCAGTCCGGCCTGACCATCTCGTCGGTGTTCACGAAACGCGCGCCGCAGGCGTCGGCCAGCTCGATGGCGCGCGTCAGGCGCGGCACGGCGGCTTCCGGGCGCATCAGGGGGCTGTGGCCGCTGAGGCTCGCGACCTTGACGCCGTGCGCGTCGCAGATCTCCTTCATCAGCAGATTGTCCTGCTCCATCGAATAGGAGTGGAAGTAATGCACCTCGCTGAGCAGTTCCCAGCCGGTGTGCACCATGGGCTCGATGTAGCGGTAGCCCAGCTCGGCGGCGATCTTCACGCCCGCCTCGAAGCCTTTGTCGGCGCTTCGCACAAACTCCATGTTAACGGCGATCTTGAATGTGGCCATGGGTGTCTTGCTCCTTCCGGGGACTACGGTCTTCCGAGGGCGGCTTCGATCCGCTGCGTGAGGCGGCGCGCGAAATCGGGAAGCTTGTCGCGCGACCACGTGGTGACGATGTACTGCCGCGTTTCGAGCCAGAGCTTCTTGTCGCGCGCCTCGCCTTCCTCGCACGTCCAGAAGACCGGTTTGCCGAGGCCGAGGGCAAGGCCCGCCTGAAAGTAAGCGAGCGGCGCCTGCCCGGTGAGGTCGGCCACCACGATGTCGGCGCGGCGGAGTTCGACGATGAGGTCGTCGGTGATCTTGTTGGCGTGCTCTTTGCTGTCGACGCGTACGGCGGCGTAGCCAGCGGCCTGCAGGCCGGCGGAGAGCCCTTGCGTCCAGAGCGTGTCGGCGTCCTTGTCAAGGTTCAGGCTAACGGCCGCGAGCGGCTGGGCCTTGGCGGACGAGGCGGTGTCGAGCGCGGCCCAGCCTGCGGGCGTGAGCCGGTAGGTGAGGCCCCCGCCCTGCGGCGCACCCTTGCGCGGCGCGGCGGCGTCCTCTTCGATCAGGCCCTTATCCGTGAGGTAGCGCAGGCAGAAGAGCAGCTCGCTCTTGTTGGAGCAGAAGCCGATCGCGAGTTCATTGGGCGTCAGCGTGACGGCCTCCGCGAAAGACTTCGTGCGGCGGCGCAGATGCTTGAGCAGGTAGTCGCCGCGGGTCACCAGGTCGGTGTCGCGCGGGATCACGAGTTTGGAGGCCTTGTCGAGTTCCGCCCATGATTTGAAGAGATCGACTGTGATGAGGAGTTTCTCGCCGAGAATATCCCAGGTGTTGCGGCAGAGGCCGGAGAGCACGTGCAGCGGCGGGAAGGCGGGCGGGCTGTTCATGAGCTGCGTTTCGGCCAGCGCTTGCACCTGGAAGCGGCCGCAGCGCGGGCAGATGATCTCGGAGGTGTTGGTTCCGGCGCCGGCGTGGGTGACGTTCTGCGTGCGGCAAATGGGACAGGTTGTGCGATTATCCATGGCGACTCTCCTCTTTGAACAGTGACACAATAATAAGTCATAGGCAGTGTAACAAAATGCGGTCTGCGGGTCAGTGACTTTCCTACACGCCTTTCTTGCGCTTGCCGGCTTTCTTCGGGCCGGGCTCCTTGAGCGGGAAGACATCGAGCGTCTTCTCCCACGCGGCGAGGCGGTCGGCGAGGTCGCGCACGGTGTCCGCTTTCGCCGCGTCGGACGCGAGATTCTTGAGTTCGCCCGGATCACTCCGCATGTCGAAGAGCTGGGTTACGGGGTCGCCTTGGTAAGCGATGTATTTGTACTCCGGCGTGCGCACCATGCGCCCGGTGCGGAAGGTGTCGGAGACCAAG
Source organism: uncultured Lentisphaeraceae bacterium (assembly GCA_964390795.1). Taxonomy (GTDB): domain Bacteria; phylum Verrucomicrobiota; class Kiritimatiellia; order RFP12; family UBA1067; genus CAYMLQ01. The sequence continues at coordinate 11,034 of CAYMLQ010000016.1, read as the reverse complement.
AACTCGCGCCACGGCGTGTCGCTGCGGCCTTCGAGCAGCGGGCGCAGGCTGAGGCCGCGCGCCTTCGGCAAGCCCTCGATGCCGGCGAAGTCGCAGAGCGTGGGCGCGACGTCGAGTCCCGAAACGAGGTGGCGCGCGTCGCGGGCGCCGGACTGCACGCGGCCCGGACAGGACGCGATGAAGGGCACGCGGGCGGCCTCGTCGTAGAGAAACATCTTGGAGGTCAGCCCGTGCCGGGCGAGTCCGTCGCCGTGGTCGGCGCTCAAGACAACGAGGGTATCTTGGGCGAGCCCGGCGTCCTCCAGCGCGTCCAGCACGCGGCCGATCTCGGCGTCGGCCATCTCGACCATGCGGTAGTAGTTCCAGAGATACCAGCGCCAGTGGTCGGTCGACCAGCCGGCGTCGCCCACGCGCTTCTCGCGCTTGCGGGCGATGGGCGCGGGCTCCCGCTCGCAGTGGCCGTGGTTGGCCGGCAGGGGCGGCAGCTCCGCAGGCGGCGCTCCCAGACGAGTGCGCGTCGCGCCGTCGCTATGCTCGAAGACCCAATAGCAGCAGTCATGCGGCTGCAGGAATCCGAGGTTGAGGAAGAACGGTTTACCGCCCGCCGTGCGTGAGCGCAGGAAGCCTTCGGCCGCCCGCGACACCACGCCGTCGGTGACTTCGCCGACGCCCGAGCCGGGCGTGAGCACGCGGAAGCTCTGGGTGAAATTGCGCCCGGTGACGTGCCATTTGCCCGCATAAACGGAGTCGTAGCCGCGGGCGGAGAACCACTGGCCCAGATCCGGCATGTCCGGCGCGATGGGCCACTGGTCGTTCATGACCACGCCGTTCTCGGAGGAGGCGCGTCCCGTGTACCAGCAGGTGCGCGCGGGGCAGCAGACCGGGTTCGCGGAATAGGAGAGGCTGAACGAGGTGCCTTGGCTGGCCAGCCGGTCGATGTTCGGCGTGCGGACGTGCGTGCAGCCGAAGGCGGAAACCGCCTCCCAGTAGTGCTGGTCCAGATGCATGAAGAGCAGGTTCGGCGGACGCTTCGCGGTTGAGGCTGCGGGGGCGCGTTGCGCGGCGAGGATGAGGCCGAGCCCGCCTGCGCCGCCGGATTTTAGGAAGGTTCTTCGGCTCGTGTTCAGCGCGCTCATGCGACACCCCCTTTGGAGGTCGTATCCAATAGATATGCGCGGCGGCCGCCGGCCGCGAGCAGCACGCGGTGCTGGTCGTCCAGCCACCAGCGCCACGGCATCACACCGTGGCCGGTCTGCTCGAAGACGTGCAGGCTCAGGGTTTTCTCGCCGAGCGTGACCGGCTGCGGGCCGATATAAGCCAGCCGCTGTCCGGGCTTGAGCAGTTCCAAGTCCTCGAACAGATCGAAGGTGAGAGCGGAGGATGCAGCAAAGGGCAGCCGCGGCACGGCGGCGAAGAGCGACCAGAAGGAGGTCCAGCGCTCGGGCGCGGCGCAGCGGCGCTCCTTGGCGGCTTTGTGTACGAGGTCGCCTCCCTCGCTGCGCCCGCTGCGGTCCTGATCCAGTTCGCCGGCTGTGGCGGTGGACGGCGCATGGGTCTGCCAACGGATGCGGAGCGACCAGCGGAGCGGCGTGAGCAGGGCGTCTTTCGCGCAGGTGATCTCAGCCGTGGTGGTCGGGCTCGAGAAGCCGGTGACAACGGACTCGACAACCCTCAGGCGCAACGCGTCGCCCTCCGGCTTCTGCTCGACGGCCAGCGTGCCGGACAACCCACCGTTGGGCGCACCGCCCGGCTCCGGGACAAGCGCGTGGCGCGCGAAGCTGAGCGACCACACGGTCGAGGGGTCGAACGCACCTTGAGGCGGCTTCCAGTTGGCTAAGCGCCCACCCAAAGCGTACCAATCTCGGGGCAACGGTGTCATCGCATCTCCTTTCGGTCTCTGGCGGTTGTCTGCCATGCAAGCCTACAACCATGGGAAGCGTAACAAAGCCCACGCTCCACTTCAAGCGCCCAATGGGCGCATCCCGTTTCACTGACCGGGGCTCCCCCGAACGAAGCCGGAGGCGCAGCGGCTCAGCGAGGACGCTTCGCCCTACCTGCTCCGCACAGGACACGGCTTGGCCGCAAGCGGTAGGGCGAAGCGTCCCCGCTGAGCCGCCGTCAACGTTTCCCGTTTCAGTGACCACCCGCGCCCAATGACACCGGTTATGGGCTTGCGGGACACGGGGCCACGTTCTATCATGAAGCCATGTTTCATACTCTACAGTATCGACGCATCCTTTGGGTTGTCGGCACGGTTCTCACCGCAGGTCAGCTCGTTCTGGCCGAGCCCCCGGCGGGATACGGGCTCGTCTGGGAGGACGCCTTCAGCGGCGTCACGGCCGATCTCGACGCGAACTGGAATTTTCAAAACGGGCCGAGCGGGCATATTCTGTGCAGCCGCTGGCGCGAGAACGCGGTCGTGACGAATGGGTTCTGCCGCGAGACAAACGCCATCTGTCACAGCCAGGCGCCCGTGCTGCTGAGTTCAGCGGTCATGAAATGGGCGGGTCCCGTTACCGATAAGATCGACGGCACGGCGATGGAGGTCGATTATGTGCGGGTCTATCAGCGCCGGTGATGGGCCGCACGTGCTGCCTTCCGGGCAGGCCTCGGTAACAGACGCGCTCGGCGGCGAAACGTCGTACTGGACGCGCTGCGCCGAAGCGTTGGATAAGGCGCTCGACGCAACCCCGTTTTATGCCGCATGGCGGTCAGCGGACCCCGGCCGTGAGGCGGCGGTAGCCGAGCGGTTTACGGCTTTGCCCTCGCTGACCAAAGCCGATATTCGCACGCATTTCCCGGAAGGCTTTGTCCCAGCCGGGGTCGACTTTGAGGCGGAGCTTGCCTGCGGACGGGTTTCCTATGTCTCGACCAGCGGCTCTACTGCGGATCAGGTGACGCTCTTCTGGTCGCAGGCCTGGTGGGATCAGTCCGAGCGGGAGAGCTGGAAGCTGAACGCGCATCTGCGGCGCGTGGCCGACGGCGCGCACCGCGAGGCCGTTCTGGCCTCTCCCCGGTGCGTCGGACCGTGCCGGCCCGGCGAAACACTGCCCATGCGCGAGCGCACGCTGGGGCGCCTGCTGTTTCTGAATCAGACGATCAACCCGGCCAACTGGAGCGATGCGGAGGCGCACCGGATGCTCGCCGAGCTGGCAGAATTCAGCCCGGTTGTGCTGGAGGCGGACCCTTTCTATTGGAACAGAGCATGGGTAGTGCCCCACATGCCAACGACGCGTTGTCACCCGATGGCATCCTGCTCTCGCTTCGTAGCCCTTTATTATCGGGTGGAGCATCACTCGACGTCGAGATCTGGATTCTTACCGTGAAGGGGATGCGACCTGCACCCGAAGTGCTGGCGCCGTTCCTCAGAGTAAAGATAACGCTCAAGCCGAACTAGGCGACCTCCCAACGACCGTTCGCCTTCGGCACCGGTGGTTGGAGGTCGCTGACATTGGGGATGTCACGAATCTAGAATCGGCAAGAACGGCTGTTGCAATATCATTCCAATTGAAGTACAATAGAGATGTTCTTGAAGGAGGTTGGGCATGAGTACTGCAACGCTACAGGTTCGCTTGGACAATCGTCTAAAAAAAGACGCGGATCGGTTCTTTTCCGCGGCAAATCAAAGCGTATTGAAGAAATCCATTCGGTAATTGGAGTCGGGTAAGGGCAAAGCCCATAAGCTCATCGAGGATTAGCCATGAACAAAGTCTTCTCAGACGAGGGCTGGGCGGATTACCTCTTCTGGCAAACCCAGGACAAGAAGACACTGAAGCGCATCAACACGCTGTTACAAGACATTGAGCGCAGGGCACGCCCGGAGGTCGTGCGCCACCCCTGAAAGATGCACCGCGCACGGTGGCCCGCGACCTCCGGGCGCGGATGCGAATGAACGGAGATGCCAAATTTAGAATTGCTGCCGGTGGTTAGCGACCGTTCGACATCCCGCAGGCGTTGGAGTAACATACGTATCTTGTGTCTTCCTTGTCAAAGCTCTTCACCGATCTGCTGACGCCCGCCTTGCCCCGCAAGGCTACGCGCTTGGCCGCGCCCGCTTTGCCCGGCGCAGGGGCGGCGCTGACTGCCGCCGCGCTCGCGCACAGGTCGCCGGCCCGTCTTGCGCTCGCCATCACCGCCGGCCCGGCCGACCTCGAGCGCGTCTATGGCGACCTCTGCGCGCTGGGGCGCGACAGCGGGGTGGAGCCTGCGCTTTTCCCGCAGCAGATGGAGGATGACACCGAGACCGCAGGCACGCGGCTGCGCGTCATCCGGTCGCTCCGCCCCGGCACGCCGGACGTGCGGCATCACACCTCCGTCATCGTCACCTCGCTCCAGGCTCTGCTCCAGCCCGCACCCGATCCCGACGCGGTGGACCGGGCGTCGGTCACCCTGAAGGTCGGTGCGCACTACGCGTTCGACGCGCTGGTCGCGCAGCTGGTGGGCGCGGGTTATGAACGCGTGCCGGACGTCGATGCGCCTGGCCGTCTGGCGGTGCGCGGCGGCCTGCTGGACGTGTGGCCGCCCGCTGCGCCGGTGCCGTGGCGCGCAGAGTTTTTTGACACGGAGCTGGAGTCGCTACGCACGTTCGATCCCGCGACGCAGTGCTCCGTCGAAAAGGGTGAAGCGGTCTGGCTGCCGCCGTGCTCGGAAAGCGCGCTTGCGACTGTTCAGCTCTCGGATCTGCTGCCGCCTCACGCAGCCGTGCTGTGGCTCGATCACGACCGCATTCAGGCTGGCACGCTTTTTCCGCCCGAGGGCGTGGTTTGTCCGCTGACGTGGGAGCAGCTCGCGGCCCGCATCGACGCGCGCGAACCCTGGCTGCAGCTGTTCTCCGGCGATCCGCCGCCGGCGCAAACGCCCGCCTTGGAACTGGAGATCGCCGGGCTGCCCGGCCTCGCGGATCTGGGCGCGGGCGAGGCGCACCATCCCGAGCTGCTGGCCAGCGCGCGAAAACGGCTGCTGGATGATTTCGAGCGCCGGGCCACGGCGGGCGAAACGGTGATCGTCTGCGCCGACACGGCCGGCACCTGCGAGCTGCTGGCGCGCGAACTCGGCCCCGACACGCGCGTGCAGATCCGGCGCGCCTCGCTCTCCGGCGGGTTCACGCTGCCCGGCTTCACCCTCGCGGCCCAGCCTGACCTTTACGCCGTGCGCAAGCAGGCGTTGCGCCGCCCGTCGGCGACAACGGCCGTTCGCGGCGGGCGCGTGGAGAATGCCGCCGACCTCGAGCCCGGCGACCTCGTCGTGCATATCGACCACGGTATCGGGCGCTTTCTCGGCTCCACGGAAGTCGAGGTCGACGGCCAGCGCTCTGAAGTCTTCACCATCGAGTATGCGGAGAACGCAAAGCTGCATGTGCCGGTCTCGCACGCGCACCTGCTCAGCCGCTACGTCGGCGTGGCGGGGCACAAGGCCAAGCTCCACCGCCTGGGCGGCAAGCGCTGGACGCGGGAGAAGGCCGATGCCGAACGCGCGGTCGCGGATCTCGCCGCGTCGCTGCTCGACACGCAGGCGCGGCGGCACGTGGTCGAAGGCCTCGCCTTTAACCCCGAGCCGCCGTGGATGCACGAGTTCGAGGCGGCCTTCCCGTATCAGGAGACCGTCGATCAGGAGAAGGTGATCGCGGACGTGAAGCGCGACATGGCCGCGCCGCGCCCCATGGACCGGCTGATCTGCGGCGACGCGGGTTACGGCAAGACCGAGATCGCCATGCGCGCGGCCTTCATTGCGGTCATGAACGGGCGGCAGGTCGCCGTGCTGGTTCCGACCACTGTGCTGGCCGAGCAGCACTACGAGACCTTTACCGACCGCATGTCCGCCTATCCCGTGCGCATCGAGGTGGTCAGCCGTTTCCACTCCCACGCCAAGCAGAAGCGCGTCTTTTCCGACATGCGCAACGGACATGTGGACATCGTGATCGGCACGCACGCGCTGCTGGGAGCGGACGTGATGTTCAAGAATCTCGGGCTGCTGATCATCGATGAGGAGCAGCGCTTCGGCGTGACGCACAAAGAGAAGCTGAAGCAGGTGCGGCAGGTGGTCGACGTGCTGACGCTCTCGGCCACGCCGATCCCGCGCACGCTCTACATGAGCATGACCGGCGCGCGTGACATGAGCCTCCTGCAGACGCCGCCGCGCGAGCGCGTGGCGGTGGAGACCAAGGTCGCGCGCGACACGGATTCGGTGATCCGCAACGCGATCCGGCAGGAGCTGAACCGCAGCGGGCAGGTCTATTTCCTCTACAACCGCGTGGTGACCATCGGGCTGATGCAGCACCGGCTGGAGAAGCTGCTCCCCGAGGCGCGCATCGCGGTGGCCCACGGCCAGATGCCGGCCAACACGCTGGCCCGCATCATGCGCGAATTCGAGGCGGGCGAGATCGACGTGCTGCTCTGCACGACGATTGTCGAGAGCGGACTGGACATCCCGCGCGCCAACACGATGCTGGTACACCGGGCCGACCGCTTCGGCATCGCCGACCTCTACCAGCTTCGCGGCCGCGTGGGGCGCTCGTCGCAAAAAGGCTACGCGTGGCTGCTGCTGCCCGAATACGGGCATGTGGACGAGGACGCGCGACAGCGGATTGCGGCCTTGCAGAAGCACAGCGGCTTGGGCGCGGGCTTTAACCTCGCGCTGCGAGACCTTGAGATCCGCGGCGCAGGCAATCTGCTGGGGGCGGCGCAGAGCGGGCATATCGCCGCCATCGGCTTCGGGCTCTACTGCCAGCTGCTGCGGCGCACGGTGGCGCGGCTCAAGGGCGAGGCGCCGCCGCTGCTGGTGGACGTCGACCTCGCGCTCGACTTCCTCGACTTCTCGCCAGGGGCCGTCGATCCCGAAAGCTCGGCGTGCCTACCCTATACCTATGTGGAGGACGAGGCGCACCGCATGATACTGCACCGCCGCATCGCGGAGGCGGTGGCGGTGAAAGAGGTGCGGGCGTTGAGCGCTGAACTGACGGACCGCTACGGCAAGCCGCCAGCGGCCGTGCTGCGGTTGCTGCGCATGGCGGAGTTGCGAATCCAGGCAGCTCAGAAACGGATCGGGCGCATCGAAACCGTGGAGCAGAAGATCCATTTCTATCGGCAGCGCGAGCGGTCGCCCCTGCTGGTCAAGGGGCGCCTGCCCTTGCTGAAAGGCAAGAGCGCCGAGCAGCGCCTCACCTCCCTCTTTCACGCGCTCGAGTCGCTGTAGGACTCGCACTCGAACGCCTCGGCATGGGTCGCTGCGAGAGCCGTCCCGGCTTCGAGAACCGGTTGCGCGTGCGTGTCGTGTCGCACCGGGTAGGGCGGGTTCCCCGTAACCCGCCGCAGGGCCCCGTGCCCAGCGGACGCCAATGATTACCCGTAATCGTTTGGTGGCAGGGGTGTGGCAGTTCAGTGCGAGTGAGGCGGAAGTGGGCGCATGTCTGTTCCATGGATTTCAACCGGGAACAGGCACACGGAAGACGGCTCAGCGGGGACGCTTCGCCCTACCGCCTTCGGACAGCGTGTGTTTCTGGCGCGCAGCGGGTAGGGCGAAGCGTCCCCGCTGAGCCGCTCAAGCCATCATCCTGTCTGAAAAACGTTCGGTGCATACTCTCCGATACTGCCGAATCATCCGATTTCCGCTTATCCTCGCACGCACCTGCCATACCCCCTGCCACCAACCGATTACTGATTACCCTTCCAACGCGCAAGGCACTTCGTGTATTGTATGGACTGTTAAATATCGGTTGTCGTGAGACGTTTGGGGGACGATTATGAGCAGACTCGGGGGAGTCATTCGATTGGGCGCGGTCATGGCCGCAAGCGGCTTGTCCGCCGCCACCTGGTGGCAGACGCAGTTCGAGCAGGTTGAGGCTTTCAACAAGCAGACGGCGGAGTCGCGCGAGGCGGTGCGTGCCGCCAATCCGGGGTGGCAGGCCTTCAAAACCTTCAACCAGCCGCTCGAATGCGAAGCGGAGTCGGTTGCGGTGCGCGTGCCGATGAAGGGCATCCGCAAGGTGTGGCTCGGAGCGGTCGGCCGCGGACAGGCTTTCTGCGGCGAACCGGTGTGGGTGGACGGCAAGGGAAACAAGACGCCGGTCGTGCTCGCCGAAGGCTCGCCGCTGGCCGGCAAACCGGCTGGCTTGACCGTTCGCGCCGCAGGCAAGACTCCCTGGAAGCTGCGCGGCGGCAGCAACAAGACGTATGTCTACGGTTACCTCTTCAACGAGTGTCAGGCGCTCGCCGAGGCGCCCGAGGGTACCGAATGGTTCGAGGCGCAGGCCGGTCAGAACAACCCGAACAATAAGAGGACCATCCTCCATCTGACGCTCGAACTGGAGTCGCGTCTGGCGAACGCGGAGTCTCGCAGCGAGACCGCAAAGGAAATCCAGAACGACATCGCCCGTCAGTTCAATACGCCGCAGGATATCTGCGAGCAACTGCTCGAACAGAAGGAGAACCTCTGGGGCGGCAGCGCGGTTTCGACGGATCTGCGGCAGCTCACGGATCGCTACACCTCCGCGTGTCCGCCCGGGCTGCGCGAAAAGGCGCAGAAGCTTCGTCCTTACACGCCCGAGAACCTCGCGAAGGTACGTGCGCTCTACTATCTCGAGCAGGCGCGCCAACGCCTTGAAATCTGTCGCAAGACGGCCGAACTCGTGACCCGCGAGGGCGGCAGCGTGCCTTGGGCCGACGCCGAGATCGCCGCGCTCGAAACGAACGTGACGGCCGCCATCGCCGCCGCGCCCAGCGGCGACGCCGGACTGTTCGGCGAGGTGTTCCGCCTGCGCCGCAAGATTCTCTTCGCGCATCCGAAGCTGGCTTTCGAGACGCTGCTCATCAACAAGAACGCGCCCACCATGTACAGCCACAACTGCGACCAGTACCTCGGCCGGCACAGCCGCGTGGGCGAAGGTCCGACGCTGCTGACGAAGTGGCAAAGCGACCAGCCGCACGAGCGCGTGCTTATCCAAGACCGGCTGCCGCCCGGCGCGTTCTACCGCCCGAACCTCCACCCCGACGCATCGAAGTTCGTCTTCGCCTACTCCGACCACTCCACCAACAATCCGAACTACTTCCGCTATTTCCTTTACGAGGCCGCCATCGACGGCTCGTGGGTGCGGCAGATCACCGGCACGCCGCGCGATCCGCTCAAGACGATGGACGGCCGCTCGACCGTGATGATCGAAGACAGCGACCCCTGCTATCTGCCTGACGGCGGCTTCGTCTTCGTCTCGACGCGCTCGCAGAACTACGGCCGCTGTCACGGCGGACGCTACACCCCTGCGCTGATGCTCTACCGCTGCGACAAGGACGGCGGCTCGATGCGCCCGCTCTCCTACGGCATCGAGAACGAGACCACGCCGTCGGTGCTGTCTGACGGACGCATCATCTACACGCGCTGGGAGTACGTCGACCGCCACGAGATGGAATTTCACAAACTCTGGTGGAAGCGTCCCGACGGCACAGGCATCTCGCACTACTACGGCAACGACACTATCTATCCGCTGATGATCTCCGAGGCGCTCGCCATTCCCGGCTCGCAGAAGATCATCGCCAGCGGCGTGGCCCACCACAGCTTCCACACCGGCACGATGATCATGATCGATGTGCAGAAGGGCGAGAACGGGCCCGACCCCGTGACGCGCATCACGCCCGAGCGCAAATTCCCCGAATCGGATGAGCCCGGCGGCCCCGGCCAATTCAGCACGCCCTTCCCGCTGACCGAAAATCTCTACTTCGCGACCTACTCGCCGAATAACATTCCGTTCCAGGGGACGGTTCCGGACGCCACGGGCTATCTGATCATGGTGGTCGATACGGCGGGCGGGCGCGAGCCGATCTTCCGCGACCCGGACACCTGCTGCTTCTCGCCGCAGCCCGTGGTGCCGCGTCCCATGCCGCCCGCGCTGCCTTCGATGCTGCCCGAAAAACCGGAGAGCGATACGGGCATCTATGCGTGCCAGAATGTGAACCTCACGCGCAACGATCCCAAAGGCCTGCTCAAGCCAGGCCAGATCAAGTACCTGCGCGTCAACCGCATCTACGTCAAGCCCACGGCCTCCAACGCGGGGCTCAACAGCCGCGTCGGCGTGGGGCTGGCCAAGCGCATCCTCGGCACGGTGCCGGTGGCGGACGATGGTTCAGTCGTGGTGAGCGTGCCTGCGGGCGTGCCGGTGCAGATCCAGGCGCTCGACGAGAACGGCATGGCGGTGATGACCGAGCGCTCGTTCCACTACCTGCACGCGGGCGAGCGCCGCGGCTGCGTCGGCTGCCATTCCGACAGCCACGCTTCGCCGCCACCGTCTGCCGCCTCATTGCTGATGCGCAAGCCGTCCGAACTCACTCCGCCCGCAGGGCCCGCTTACGAGGGCGGCTTCAGTTTCGTCAAAACGGTTCAGCCTGTTCTGGACCGGCACTGCATCCGCTGCCATGGACTCGGCGAAGGCCAGCCGCCCAACGGCGTCAACCTGATCGGACAGCAGAACGGCAGCTTCTCGCAGTCCTATGTCACGCTGGCGCGCTACACGAATCCGGTCGGCCTGAAATCGGAGACCCACGGCGTCGACAAGAACGTCAGCCGCCCGATGGACTACTACGCGCACGGCTCGCGGCTGGGCAAGATGCTGCTGGAGAACCACAAGAAGGTGAACCTGCCGCGCGAGGATTTCCAGCGCCTCATCGATTGGCTGGATCTGAACAGCCAGGCCAACGGCGACTCGTCGCACAACCGCATCGAGCATGCCCGCGTCAACGGAGAGAAAGAAAAGGCGCTGCGCGAGGCGGTCAAGGCCCGCTTCGGCGAGGCACTGGCGCGGCAGCCCTATCACGCGCTGGTCAACCACGCCAATCCCGCCGAGAGCCGCCTGCTGCTGGCGCCGCTTGCGAAAGAGGCGGGCGGCTGGGGCCAGCTCGAAAAGGGCTGGGCCGCCAAGACCGATTCCGAGTACAAGCGCTTCAGCGACCTGATCGCCGCCACGATCGAGGCCCCGCCGCCGGATATCAGCGGCACCTGCGGCCGCGACAACGGGTGCGCCTGCGGCGACTGCTGGATCCGCCTCAACAAGCT
>CAYMLQ010000015.1:0-39242 GCA_964390795.1 uncultured Lentisphaeraceae bacterium | reverse complement strand
GCGCGGCGATGCCCTCAAGCTCCTGCACGCCGAAGGGGAAGCTGTACTGGATGTCTACGCAGGCGCGGGCGTAATGCGCCAGCTCCTCGGGCTTCTGCCAGTATTCCACGAACGAATCCGCGGGCAGGCCGCATGACTGGATCCACGACTTGCGGCGCTCCACCCAGTACTTGTGCCACACCTCCCAGCCCCACGCGTCCTGCGGGGTCGAGAGGTCCGGCTGGTCGGCCATGGTGGTGACTTTGCCGCAGATCAGCTCGACCGCCTCGTCGGGACGGATGAAATACTCCAGCTCCATCTGCTCGAACTCGCGCGAGCGAAAGGTGTAGTTGCGGGGCGTCACCTCGTTGCGGAAGGACTTGCCCATCTGCGCGATGCCAAAGGGCACGGACTGGCGGCTGGTCGAGAGCACGTTCTGGAACTGCGCGAAGATCGCCTGCGCGGTCTCGGGCCGCAGGTAGGCGACGTTGGCGGGATCGTCCACAGGCCCGACGATGGTCTTGAACATCAGGTTGAAAGGGCGCGGCTCGGTGAGTTCGCCGCCGCAATAGGGGCAGGGCGCGACGACCGCATCCTCGTCCTCCTTGTTCGCATTCGCGAGCAGCTTGTAGAGCGCCTGGAGATCGCTGCACGCGGAAGGCTCGGCCTTGATCTTCTCGAACGCCGCGGTCAGCACAAGGGGGTTCAGCACGGCCGGCAAGTTGGGGGCGAGGCCCTTGGCCTTGCCCTTGCACCAGCCCGCGACCTTGGCCGCGTCCGCGCCCTCATTGAGCAGCTCCTGCAGGCTTTGGCCGATCTCGCCGTCCGCAAAAATATCTCCGACCTGGTCGGCGCGCATCAGCTTCTTGCAGGCGCGGCAGGTACACATGGGGTCGGAAAAGGTGTCGAGGTGGCCCGAGGCTTTCCAGATGGCCGGGTGCATGATGATCGTGGCGTCGAGGCCCGCCACGTCCTCGCGGTTGCGCACGGTGGTCTTCCACCAGTCCTCCTTGATGTTGCGCTTCATCTCGCAGCCCAGCGGGCCGTAGTCCCAGAACCCGTTGATGCCGCCGTAGATCTCGGAGCTGTGGAAAATGAAGCCGCGGCGCTTGCACAGCGACGAAATGACATCCAGACTGCTTGTGTTCGACATAGGAATCCTCTGCTTGCTTGCTCTCCCCTTACAAAGGCGGATAAGGTCGGGTTATTGTCACCCAAACCGCCCGTATTCCGCAAGCGCGAATATGCGGAAACCGCCTTAGCGCCAGCTTACCGTTTGTCTTTCATGAGCAGCAGCGTGCCCGCCTGCTCCAGCCGCCAGTTCTCGGCCTGCGTGCCTTCCCAGCAGCGCCACTCGCCGAACTCGCTGTAGAACGCGGCCATGTTGAAGGCGACCTTGAGGTCGGGTGAAGGGGTAAGCCCCAAGGCCGCGAAGGGGATGGCCCATTCGCCGCGCCAGCCGCGTCCGAACAGCGAGCCGCCTGGGCCCTTGGCGGACTGTACGGCGAAGCGCGTCTCCCGTCCCAGCCGCGCGGCCGCCTCGGGCGGCGCGCCGGCGTCGGTGGCGCTCTGGAGCGCGCCGCCCGCGAATCCGCGGAGCACGAAGGTTGCGGGTCGGCCGTCGGACGTCTTGCCCGCGAGGCAGATCTCCACGCCGTCGTCCTTGCCCCAGACGGAGTTGGTGCTGACCTTGGCGGGGCCGAACATGGTCACGTTCGCCGCAACATACAGGCACTGGTCGTCGTAGGCGAACTTCGCGAGCGTGGGCGCGCCGCCCACGGAGTAGCGGGCGGTGTCGCGGTCCAGCGTCTGGAGCTTGCCCGGCCACTCGGCGGCCGCGATCTCGCCGTCGATGGCAGGCGCGGCGGCCACGCGCACCGCCACGGCCGACTCGGTCTTGCGCCCGGGAGCGGGCTCGGCCGGCACCGCGTCGCCGATGGCGAAGGGCTGCGGCGCGCCGTCCGTGCCGACTCCGCCGCGGTAGATCACGTTGCCCGCCCAAGACGTGATCGCATTCGCCTGGCGCACGTTGAGCTTGCCTGGCACGTAGAGCGTGTTGCGCTCGAAGGTGCAGCCGACCGAGCGCTGGAACGAGACCGTCATGTCCGTGTCGCTGATAAACACGTTGTCGCGCACGATGATGTTGCGGGTGATGTGGTTGTGGGTCGGCATCGGCACGCCGATCGCCACGTTGCGCTCGACGATGCAGTCTTTCGCGCCCTCGTCGAGGTAGTAGGCGGACGCGCCGAAGCCGCTGCCGACCTGCACCACGTCGCGCACCACGTTGCCGCGGATGATACAGGTGTCCATGTTGCCGTAGATCGCCGCGCCGTCGTGCAGCTCGCGCATCACCCGGTAAATGAGGTTCTCCTCGATCAGGTTCCCCTTCCCGCCGCCGCCGCTAATGATGCCGGAGTAGGGAGCGTCGTGGATCTCGTTGCGGGTGATGTGCAGCTTGCTGCCGCCCAGCATGGACGCGCAGGCGCTCGGGTAGTACACGCCGAGGTGGTGGATGTGGTTCCGGGCGATGAGCGTCTCGCTTCCGTCGATCTTGACGCCGCACGCGCCGACCTGGTGGATCTGGCAATCGGTGACGCGGCCGTTGGACAGTTTGTCCGCGCGGAGGCCGAGCCCGCCCACGTTACAGATCTCCAGACGCTCGAACGCGCACTGCCGGGCATGGACGGCATGCACCGCGCCGTCGAACGCGGTCGCGCCGAAGCTGGCGGGCCTGAGCGGCGCGGTGGTCGCCTGAATCGACAGGCCGCGGAGCGTGATGTTCTCAACCGGCTTCTGCGGGGTTCCCGTGAGGCTGATCACGCGCTCGGCGGTCGGGGCGATGATCCTGATCTGGGCCATGTTCTCGCCGGGCAGCGGCCAATACACCAGACGTCCGGCGGTGCGGTCGAGATACCACTGGCCAGGGCGGGTCATGCCTTCGCGCGTGTTGTAGATCACGTACTTCCGGCGGTTCAGCGCCCCCGGCGGCCAAGCGGGCTCCGAAGAGAGGATCAGCGCGTGCCGCTGCAGGTCGTTGCTGACGACGCCGACGAGCGATTCGGCCCACATGTGGTACATGCGCACCTCCGCGTTGCGCACGTCGAGCGTGGCTGGCAGGTCCTCCGGTTTATAGGGCATGGTGGTGGACTCTTCGCGCGTGGGCTTGCGCTCCCAGTGGCCCGCCACGGCCGGCAACAGCGGCAGGCTCCAGGTGCCGAGGTTATCGAAGGTGTTGGTGCCGGGATACACGGCGCGTTCTGCGAGCCGCCCGTTCACGATGAGCGCGCGGAAGTCCCAGGCGCCTTCTTTCACGCCCGGCAGTTCGGCAGACCAGAAGCGCTCGCCATCGCGCACCCACCCGGTCACCGGTTTTCCGCCGTGCAGCACCGCGCGGTTGGTCGACGCCGCCTCGATGGTCAGCCCGTTGTCCTGCGCGTCCAGAGCGAGCGGCTTTTCAAGAAAGTACTCACCCGCCGCCACCGTCACGGTGTGCGGGCCGGGCCCCGCCTTGCGCGCCGCGTCGCGTGCGGCTGCGAGCGTGGCCAGCGGCTGCGCCAGGGTGCCCGGATTCGCGTCGCTTCCCTTCGGAGCAACCACAAAGGTTGCCGCACGATTGACCGTCGGCATAAGCGCAACGGCCAAGCCCAAGTAGATTTCAAAAACCCGATTCCGTACCAGAATCATCTTCAGTCCCTCCCTGAACGCAAACACCCCCAACGCGCGTGGCGGCCACTCCGCTACCGCGCGTAACCGCCTGAACCGTCCTGACATCGCCGAATCTCGAATCCCAGTCATCGCTGTGACGGCGACGGTGATACGTCAGGGAAAAAGTAGCAAAATACGACCCGGCGGGAAACACATTTACACTATTACAAGGGCGCATCCCCGTTTCATTGATCTCCCGCGCCCGGAGGTCGCTTGCTACCTTGCGCGGCGAGTCTTTCAGGGGTGGCGTGCTCCGGGCGCGCCCTGCGCAAGATACTGCCCGACAAGTCAGTGAAACGGGGTTTCGCCCCTATTGCAACGGATGCACACTGTCGGCTTGAACCGCAGCGCTCCATCGCCTATACTGAGCCCCATTCACGTTGGAGGGGTGTCTGAGTGGTTTAAAGAACCGGTCTTGAAAACCGGCGAGCCGCAAGGTTCCGGGGGTTCGAATCCCTCCCCCTCCGCCAGTTAGAGTGGGATCTGCCGATGGCCTACAGTGCGAGCCGCCTCGCGAACGGCAACACGCTCATTTCCGGCTACAAGCCCGCGCAGGTTGTCGAAGTCGATCCGGCGGGAATAACGGTCTGGACGCTGACCGCCGCCGACCTGCCCACCGACCTCAATATCGGCAGCTTCTGCGAGTCCACGCGTCTGGCCAGCGGGAACACGCTCATCGCCTGCGCTTCGCGCTCCTCCAAACCGGGGCCGCGCGCGGTCTATCTCGAAGTCTCACCCGACAAACGCGTCGTGTGGAAGCGCATGGAAGCCTCCCGCACCCGCGAGACCACGGCGCTGAAGCCCATTGACAAAATGACCATTGACCAATGACCCCCAAGTACCTTACCGGCACATAAACCGCTGCGGGGGCTTGACGGTGAGGGCGATCTTTTCGCCTTCCGCGCCGAAGTAGCCGCCCCAGCCCACGCGGATCGCGGTGACTTGCGAGAGATCCATGGGGCCTTTGCTGGCCTTGGAGCCGCCGAACGGCTTGAACTGGCTGAACATCACGTACGCGCGGGCCGGCCCCGGCCCATTCAGGTAGCGGCCCGTGGAGGCGAGATACTGTCCGCCATCCTTCGTCGCAATGAAGACCAGCATCTCCGCAGGCGTGCGCTGGCCCTCCGGCACAGCCGCGTCGATCATCAGCCCGACGCTCTCGCCCAACGCCAGCGGCTGCCCGTAATTGAAGCTCATGAAGAGGTGCGTGTCCACCTGCCCCTTGATCAGCGTGGCAGCCGCGCACCAGCCCGCCGCGTCATCGCCGGTCAGCTCATGGCGCACATACTGCCCGCCGCCGACATTGATTTTCGCGACGGGCAGCGGCTCACAGGTCATCGACAAACCGGATGCGGCGTTTCCGTTCAAGCGGCGCGGCTCGCCGGCCTCCTTGGCACGGAAGAGCAGCGCGCCATAAGGGCCGAGTTGCACAGGCACTTTCGCGCCGTCCGCGAGCGGCGTCATCGCGCCGGTGCTCGGGTCCCACTGCTCGGACACCCCGCGCCCGCAGAAAAGGAGTTCGCCGTTCCACGCCACGTCGCTGTCGTTGATCGCGAAGTACACATCGTGCCCGTCCACGCGACGGCGGGTGATGCGCACGGGCGAGGCTGCGCCTGCGCTGGCCGCGTCGCGCTCCACCAGCGAGTCGATCACCTTGGGCACCAGCGCGATCATGCCGGTCGGCAGCAGCACGCCCGTGCCGCCCGCCTGGTTCGTGGCGATGCACGGCGCTTCCCCCGCGCCGAACAGCTCGCGGGCAAGGGCCTGCACGCGTTTCGAGGGGTATTGGCCCTCACAGTTGGCCGGCAGGGCACCGACCGCGATCACCGCGCCGCCCTTGCGCCAGAACGCGGCGACCTTTTCCCAGGCCTCCAGCGGCAACGTGTCGGTTGCGGGCAGCACCAGCACGCGCCAGCGCAACGCGCCGTGCGTCAGCGCGTCGCCCCTGACTTTGGCGTCGCGCAGCGCGCGGGCGTCCACGTAGGTGAAGTCACGGTTCGCGCCGTACAGCGCTGTGCTCACGCCGTCAAAGACGCTCTCGATACGCCGCGCCGCCGTTTCGCTCGTCGCTCCCTGATACGCTGGGATGAACGTGGGCCAGACGCTTTCGATCGGATAGAGCAGCGCGACGTCGGTGACTTGAGGTCCGCCCCGCAGCATGGTCTGACAACGGCCGATATGCGTATTGATCCGACGCAACTGGTCATCCGTCAGATCTTTGAACGCGTAGTAGCTGGTGAGCGTGTTGATGCCGCCCCAGATGAGCCGGTTGCCAGTGCCGCGAATCTCGTCTTCCGTTACGAGCCTGACCGGACGCTCGTCGCCTTTCGGCCGGTAGCGCTGGCAATGGTCGGAGACCTCGCACATGGTCACCGTCCGCCCTTCCAGGTCGGCGATGCTGCTGATCAGGCGGGCGATGTGCCACGGCACCTCTGGCGGCAGGCTGGTCAGGCAGTCGATGCTCGGCGCGTCCAGCCGGCGGGCGCAGCGGAAGAAGTCGCCGTAGAGCGGCACATGGCCGACCAAGCCCTCCTCCATCAGCAGGTGCCCGCCCGAGGCCACGTTGCGCTTGCGGCACCAGGTCTGAATCTGTCCGAAGAAGTTCTCCGAGACCAGCTCACCGACCGTGTTCCAGAAGTCGTAGCGGGCCTTGGCTCCGGCCGGCCCGGCCTCCGCCACCAGCGCGGGCAGTAGCGGCAGCAGCGCCTGGCCGCGCCGCTTCTTGAACTCCCGCTCCAAGGTCAGTGACCAAGGCAGGACGCGGTACGGCATAGGCCGCATCCAGAGGCTCATCAGCGAGGGCTCGTCGGTGAAGGTGGAGGTGAAATACTCGCCGAGATTCTTGCCCAGCTTCTCGGCGTACCGGTCATGGGTCACTTCCAGAAAGCGCGCAGTCGGCTCGGGCGTAAGCAGATCGATACAGGGCTTCTTAAAGGCGAGGCTCACCGCCGCATGCGTACCCTCGAAGAGCAGGTCGTCGGTCATCACCACCACAAACCACTCGCCCGCCGGGGCCTGCCACGCGAGGCGGCCGATCACGACCGAGGCGGTGAGGTCCTGGGCCTCGTCCAGCGCGACGACCCCGCTGCGGCGCGGCAGGGCCGCGGCCAGCACCAGCCGGCCGGGCGGCAGCGCAAGCGACACGGCCGCTCCGCCGGTGACGTTCGTTTCCGCGACGAGCAAGCCGCGTGCGGCCCATTCGGGGTGGCCGCGCAGGGTCAGGTCGCGCGCGCTGCCCGAGGGATAGCCGCACTCGTCGTAAAGCCAGAGCGACATGCCCGAGGCCTTGGCCATCTTCACGCCGCGCAGGAACGCAGGCCACTTGGTCTCGTCGTCCACGTAGCCGGAGAAGGATACGTTGCCGGCGAAGCCGCCGAAGCCCTGCGCCGCCAAAGTCTGCAACTGCTTGTCCTGCGCCGCAGGCTGATCCTGCTGCGCGTGGATGATCTTCAGAATCCGCGTCGACGGCGGCGGCTCCGCGAAGCGTTCATTCAGCGGCCGGTTCTCGGTCGGCTGCGGCGGGAGGACAGCCACAGCAGGCGCGTCCCCAGCCTGGCACGACACCCCAAGCAATCCGACAACGATCCCGATATGACAGGCCTTATTCATACGAGTCCCCCTCTCTTATTTTCTGATCCTGCTTAGATTCCCTTGAACCGGTATTAATCCAATGGTCGAGGCTGAGCGTAGACCCATTCACCGCCTGCGTCAAGCGGACAAGAGGAAAAGCCAGCAATTCTAATTTTGGCATCTCCGTTCATTCTCATCCGCGCCCGGTCGCGGGCTACCTTGCGCGGCTCGTCTTTCAGGGGTGGCGCGCGACCTCCGGGCGCGCCATGCGCATGGTTAAGCGCCTGTTTGCGAACGGAGCGGTCAAATAATTGAATTGCTGGTGGAAGACCAACACCTTCCTAGTCATTCGTCGGTTCTGACTGAACGACATAAAGAGGGGGCTTCGGATACGCGGCCCCTGTATTCTATGAGCAAGGGTATTGTTGGAGTTCGCGATGATGAAGTAGTCAAAAATCCAGATGGCGCAAGGCACGCGATCGTGGTTGTCGTCTCACGCCAAGACCCGGAGACGCAAAGATGGGAGAGCCGAAACGCCTTGTCTTGTCTTGGGCTCAGGGCGCGATGCGCAGTGCGAGCAACTGGTATGGCCGCAGATCGACCGCCACGCCGTCGCCGCTCCGCGCGGCGGCAAGGCCCGAGGCCAGCGCCGTCACCGCGCCCGCGCCCGGCAGCTTGACCCGCACCTGCCTGCGCTCGGTCGGCGCGGTGTTGACCACTGATACGTACAGGCCCTGCTTGCCCGCATCCATCATGCGGACGACCACCGCCGGGTCGCTGCAGGCCCCTTCCAGACGCTTGCTCGGCAGCGCCGGCAGCGCGAGGAAGTTCGCGTTGAAGTCGCGCACGACCTGCGGGAACCCGCGCCCGAAGTTGTTGCCGACCAGATACCCGATCATCGTCGGATCGCCGTTGGCCATCGCCACCGCCTCGGCCTGCATGCAGAAAAGCCCCGCCCTCTCGAAGTCCGCCACGAAGTAATTGAGCTTCTCCTTGTCACTCGCGTCGAACATCATGTTCTCGTTGAGCGTGTAGTGCCTCACGAGCGCCAGACCCGCCGGCTCCCGATACAGCTCCAGCGTCTTCGGCGAACTCACGGTGTAGAGGCGGTTGAACGCGTGCGACAGCAGCACGCCCTCGACCGACTTATAGGTCGCGGGGTCGTCAGCAGGACTGGAGTGCTGAATCTCCCAGCTTCCCCAGTTCGCACCGGGAGACAGCAGCGCCTTGAGATAGATGTCTTTCTCGGCGACCTGCTCAGGAGAATAGACCTGCCACTTGCGCTCCAGCGGCGGCTTGTGCTCCTCCCGCGCCAGAATCGGCTTCCACACGTCGGGCGAATCGGTGAAAAAGCGCGGCTCGAAATCGCCGAACCCTTTGCCCGGCTCGCTCGCGCAGCCCGTGAAAAGCACGATCGCGTCCTTGACGCCCTTCTCGCGCAGATAGTCGCGCATCGCCACAAAGAAATCGCGCCGCTTCGTGTCCCACCACGCGATATAGCGGGCGTAAAGCGCCTTGTCCGCCTTGAGCTGCTCGCGCGTCACCGCCTGGCTCTGGTTCGCCTCTTTCGCGAAACGTTCACGCGTCTTGTCGCCGAAGCCGACCGGAAGCTGCGAGCGCGGCCTGAGCCAGATGCCTGCGAAGTGCGCCTTGGTCTGCAGGTTCACAACCGTCAGATCCAACATCTTCTTGAAGTCGGCGTAGGTGTCGGGGTCCGTGAGGTCCGCGTTGGAGGACTCGATCCAACTGATGTGCGAATAGGGCCCGTCGCCTTTGAGCGGCTGGGCGCGGCGCTGGTTGCCGAGACCCTCCTGCCCTTTGCTGCCGCTGTACTCGTAGTAGGGCAGCACGTCGAAGCCGTATGTGCCCATCAGCTCCACGACCTGCTTCCAGATATCCTTCTGCTCGCCGTTGTAAAACACCCACTTGTTGCCGCCGTACTCGGTGGGGTCCCAGTGCTGGCACGCGCCGAACTCGAGCAGATCTTTCGTGTACGTGTTCATGCCGAGAAAGCGCATCAGCTCCGCCTTGTAGCGGTACCAGTTGAGCGGGTTATCCACGCCGCGGTCCTGCGGCTTCTTGCCGCCGATCACGCCGTCCGCCATCTCCTCGCGCCAGAACAGCCTGCGGCGCGGCAGCCCGTCGGGCGGAAAGTTGATCTTCAGCGCCAGTTTGTCGGGATCAACCACTTCGTAAAGCCGGATGCGACCTACAGCCGCGCCCTTCGAGAGCGGGTCGTTCTTGTCCGAGAACTGCGCGACCGTCACATCGAAGCCGTCCTCCGGGCTCAGCGCACGCGGAACGCTTGAGCCCCGCACCAGCCCTTTTTCCGGGAACCGGTCGTGCAGCCGGAAGAGTTCCGTCCACAGCTCCCACTTGCCGGAGAGCGGGATGTCCAGCGACTCCGCAAAATTGTCGACGTATTTCGGATGCAGGGCGTCACCCAAGGCGGCGCCCGTGTGGAACCCGCGCGACGTCTCGTTGCCCGTGTTGATCACCACCATGCTGCGCGACGCGTCTTCGGGATACTCCACAGACAGCACATACGCCGCGCCCGGCCGCAACAGCCTGCGACAGCCCACCCGGAAGGTCATGTACGCGCACTCGCCCTTCGCTTGCGCCAGCACGCGACAAGGTTTCCCGAGAATCGTCTCCGTGCGCACCGCACTCGCCGGGTCGCAGCGCAGGGCGTGCCCCGGATCGGCCGCGCCGCAGTCCACCTCATCCACCAGCGAGAGCCTGCCGAACGGTGCCAGCTCGGTCAGCGGCCGCTTGAGCGCCTCCTCGCGGGCGAGCGTGAGCGCGGCCGACCGCTCCGCCTCCTTGCGCTCGGCCTCCATTTTAGCGAGCTTAACCGACTCCCAGCCGCGCTCCGAATACGCGTCCAGCACGATCTCGTGGAAGATCGCGCCAGCCGACTTCAGCTCGAGCATGAGATAGCGCGTGGTGACGTTCAGCGGCACCGCAGCCCAACCTTTGTAGCGCTTGCAGTCGTAGGTCGCGACCGGCTGCCATGCGCCGGGCTTGCCCGCCTGGATCGCGACGTCACCGCTGTTGTTCATGTCGTAGAGCCAGAGCGTCGCCAGCGCCACCTCCTTGCCGAGATCGACCGTCGCCTGAAACGGAAACGCTTTGTTGTGTTGCGACGCAATCTTCCAGCCCGTCGCGGGCTCGCCGGACGGCGGATCTCCCACCTCCAACTGCTCGTCCACCAGCCCCGAGAAATCGGCGTGCGGCGAACTTGACGTGACCTGCTCAGGCCGCACGATCAGCCTGTATTGGCCCGGCGGAGTGGCCCACGCCGCCACCGCGCACAAACTCGCCGCTGCCAACAAAGAACGTCTCCACATAAAAGCATCCTCTCGCTGAGAGCGGGGCAAGCTCGCCCTTGTTCCCAGAGCTGCACCCGTTACCTCACGCTGATCACAGTGCCCCTGCCGCGCGTACTCGCATTGCCGGTCACCGTCAGAACACCTGTGCCGGAAAAGAAATCATCACGGCCGTTGGCCAAGCCGCTGCCGGTCGCGCCATACGTGCCTGACGGCATTCCGAGCCCGCCCAGATAGAGGAACCTGACCGTCTCATTCACGCCGGCGGCAAGTTCCACTTTGCCGCAAAAGGCCCTGGTTTGTGCCAGCCTCAACGCCGCAGAGTCCCAGATCGCATTGGTGCTTACGGCGTTGATCAGCAGACGCGCGCCATGGGCCACGACAACATCCCCCTGCCCCAGTTGGCCGCCAACCGCTCCGTCGCCGACGATCAGGGTGCTGGCGCTCACGGTGGTCTGCCCCGTATAGGTGTTGGCGGCTGCGAGCGCAAGCGTGCCCAGACCGGCCTTGACGAGGCCGTTTGACCCCGTAATGACAGCACCGATCACGTTCGTTGCAGAGGGGAACGACCAGATGACACCCTCCGCTGCTCCAAAGTTGAGGAAGCCGGCGGTGTTGGTGCCCGGGGTTCCGAATTTTCCGTTGCCGTTGACAAACATCAACGCGCCGCTCGCAATGGTGAACGTGCGGTTACTGCCAATGGTGGAGGTGCCACCGTTGTTCTGCTTGAACGAATTGACCGTGACGTTTGACGCAAGCGTGCTCAAGGCTCCAGCCGCGACGTTATACCCCGCTCCGAGCGAAATCGAACTCGTGTATTCGCCCACGTTTAGCGAGCGGATGCCCGCGCCAGGAATATAGACGGCCCAGTCGCTCGGATTAGCCGCACTCGCATTGGCATTGGCTGCCACCAGCCACGGAATGATGCTCATTGTTTGTGAGCCGGCAACGCCGTTGGCACCCGTCAGAAAGTCGGTATTGTTCGTATAAACAAACCGGGTCATGTTGGCCATCGAAGCCCCTCGGATAGCCAGCGTCCCGCCTTTGGAACGCGTAAACGCCTTCGCCCCAAGGAGGGTGCCGAGGGTATTGGTGGCGTACTCCATCTGGATGATACTGTATGTTTCATTGAGTTTCAGTTCGGCTACCGTGTCGATGACCGTATTCGTCCACGCGTACTGACCCACAGCATTCGTGCCAGTCGGCTGCCCCTTTTCAGTCAGCCAGCCGCCACTGAGCGACAGAACGTTTGTCGGCAGCCGTTGCGCTGGATCATTGGCGTAAGCCGACCCACTGCCCACAACCAGAAGTCCGCCGGCCCGCACAGTGCCTCCTGAATCATAGATATAACCGTTGAGAGTCGCGTTTGCACTGTTTCGCAGCGAGCCGCTGAGTATCGTCAGCGAACCGCCGTTGACGATCCAGTCACCGGTAAAGTCTTTGGCCCCGCTGTTGATGATCAGATCGCCTGTACTGTTCTTAAAGACCGACCCGTTGCCCATCAGGTTACCATTCAGCGTCAGTGTTGCAGCAGCCCCCGCCACCGTAAGGGAGCTGTTGTTTGTCGCCACAGCGCCGCTCAGCGTCAGCGCCTGCGACGGCCCCATGTTGATCACAAGCGGCGAGTGAGGCGCCAGGTCGAGTGGGGCGCTGATCGTGTGCGTCGGGGTTCCGACGCCGGCGCTCATCGTAATGGTATTCGTCCCCTGCGACTCGGCGGAGCGCAGTTTAATGCTGTTCGCACCCGTACCGCTGCTGAGGGTGATCCCGAAGTTGTTGCCGGAGGCAGCGGAATCGCCCAAAAGCAGCGTTCCCACCGTGACGGTGTTCTGAAGGCGGATCGTCTGTGCACCCACGATGTCATTGGTGACGTGCGCCACCTGCCCCGCGCCGTTCGGATAGGTTGTGCTGGGCAGCCAATTCACGACATTCGTCCAGTCGTATGTCCCCGCCGCCGCCGTCTTATTCCACACCGCATCGTCTGCATATAACACGCCGACCGCCAGAACCGCCAGAGCGATTCCAGCCCCCCGCATCCCTCTCGCCATCGAGTTCATGTTGGCCTCTCCTTCGTTTACGCCACCTGACGCGCCTCCTTCGCCGTCGTGTCCGGCTGACCACCGGCACGATCCGCCTAGGGCACTCCTTATCGACACGCGGAAACACCGTAACACGCCTTCGTTCGGTCAGGCAAGAATATCTCACCTTACGATGAACTATTTCATGACTGACGCTTGACGGCCTCGCAGCCTTGAGCCCAGCGTTTCAAGGCCCTTCGCCTTCTCCTGTTCACAGGGTAAGATGATAAGCGGCGTGTCGAACCGCATCTATAAGGTGTAACCCTGCTGCATGCGTATCCTCTTTGTCCTCTTTATCCTTGCATCTCCACCCCCTCCGTTACACAATCTGTACCGTAGATGCGTGTAAAGGGCATGCGTCCGTGGTACTGGAGGGGCTTATGCGACAGATCATCCGCATTTATTTTTTCTTCAGCCTGTTCTGTTCCCTGCAGGCCGCACCGCCCGCAGACCCGGCGCTGCTGCTCTGGCTGCCGTTCAACGAGGGCGCAGGCAGTATCGCCGCCGACCACTCGGCCAACACGCTCGAGTCGGACCTCTCCAATGTCCAGTGGGCCGTAGGCGCTTTCGGCACGGCAGCCCGCTTCGGCGGCACCAACGCCTTCATCGACCTCCCGCCCGTCCCCGGCCTCAACGGCGCGACGCAGTGTACCCTCTCGGTCTGGGCGCTGTGGGACGGCCCCGCCGCCCGCTATCCCAACCTCCTCACCTCCCGCACCTGGAGCCCCGGCGGCCTCATGCTCTTCGTCTCCGACAACGCCTGCTCCTTCCGCCTCGGCCGCCCCGGCGAGCGCGCGGGAATGCCGGGCAGCCGCTGGAGCGAAACCGGCGTCCCGATGCTCAGCCCGCTGCCCCAGCGCCAGTGGGCCCACCTCTGCGTCACCTTCTCCCTGCCCGACATCACCGCCTACGTCAACGGCCAACCCGTGGGCCGCGGCGTCTGGCCCCACCCGGTCGAGGCTGACGGCCTGCGCCTCGGCGGCTGGTCCGGCCCCGTCTGCCACAGCGGGCTGATCGACGACCTGCGTATCTACGCCCGCGCCCTCCCGCAGCCCGAAATCGCCGCACTCGCGCACGACCCCCGCCGCGCCGGCGCCACCTACACCCTGGTCGACGAGTCCAAATTCGCGGCGCCCCTCGCCGCCACCTTCTCCAACCGCCGCGCCGCCCTCGCCATCGACACCCAAGGCCGCATCACCTCGCTCCGCACAAAGGAAACCGGACGCGAGTTGCTGGCCGCGCCCACCCCGCTTGTCTCTGCCCTGCTCTCTGACGGACGCCGTCTATCCGCACGCACCGTCTCACGCAAAGGCGACACCCTGACCTTCGCCTTCCCGCGCGGCCTCGGCTCAGCTGTCATCGACGTTGACACGCGCCGCGACTTCTTCACTTTCACCGCCCGCGCGCTCACCCTCACCAACGTTGCGTCGCTCACCTTCTGCAACCTCTCGGTCACCCCCGCAACGTACTGCGGCAGCATGGCCAACATGCTCTCCGACGACTCGGACGCGGTCTGCCTGCGCGGCTATGACCTGCCCGTCGAGATGGAGGCCAGCGGCCACGCGCTGCGCGTCTGGACCACCGCCGCTCACGGCCTCACCGGCTGCCGCGCCGGCCTCGCCGCCGGACCCAAGTCCGAGATGCCCGCCCTGCTCCGCGCCATGGCCGACTCCGCCGGCGTGCCAACCTCGAAACTCGGCGGACCTTGGTCGCTCGGCGCCGAGGCCAACCGCGGCTCGTACCTCTTTGCCGACCTCGCGTACGCCGCCATCGACGACTGGATCGAACTCGCCCGCCGCGGCGGCTTCTCGACCGTCCACCTCCACGGCTGGTGGCGCACCCTCGGCCACTATGACGTCAGCACCAACCTCTACCCGCGCGGCCTTTCCGACATGAGGGACACGGTCGAGCGCATCCACGCCGCCGGTCTCCGCGCCGGCATCCACACGCTCACCGCCTGCATCGATCCTCGCGACGCGTGGATCACCCCCGAAGCCAGCCCCGACCTCATCCCTTTCGACACCTATACGCTCGCCTGCGACCTCTCGCCCACCGACACCGTGCTCGTTGTGAACGAGCCGCCTTCGGCCCGCCACGACACGGTCTTTACCTACATGAGCAACGGCAACGCGATCCGCATCGGCACCGAGATCATCCAGTACGCCGAAGTCTCGCGCATGCCGCCCTACGCCTTCTCCCGTTGCACGCGCGGCGCGTTCAAGACCCGCCCCGCCGCGCACGCCGCCGGAGAGCAGGCCGACTACCTGCAGCAGCGCTACATTTCCTTCTACCCGCAGCCCGACTCGCCCCTCGCCGCCGATCTCGCAGACCACGTCGCTACTGTTTTCAACACGTGTAAGCTCGACCAGATCTACTTCGACGGCTCCGAAGGCATGATGAGCCGCACCGGCATCGACGCCATGCGCCATGCGATTTTCAAGCGACTCAACGGCGACCCGCTGGTCGAGGCGAGCTGCCACGGCGCTCACAACTGGTGGTTCCACTCGCGCCTCGGCGCGTGGGACCACCCCGTCTGGGCCGCGAAACGCTTTCACGACAAGCACATCGCGACCTCCGCGCAATACCGCGACTCCGACCTGCTCGAACCCCAGATGGGCTGGTGGGCGCCGCGCACGCCCACGCCGCAGGCCCGCGGCCACTTCCTCGACGAGATGGAGTACTTCGCCTGCAAGAACCTCGGCCTCGACGCCGCTATGTCGATCCAAGGCGTGAACGTCTCACACGCCCCGCTTCCGTTCCACCTTGAAAAACAATTCACCCTGCTCGGCTGGTACGAGCATCTACGCCTCGCGCGCTACTTCGACACGCAAACCGTCGCCCGCGTGGCCGTGCCCGGCGACGAGTTCCGCCTGCGCCAGAACCGCGATGGCGCATGGCAGTTCACGCCCCTCAAGATGGCCGCCCACCGCATCAGTTGTCTCGGCAACGGCTCGGAGTCGTGGACCTCCGTCAACCCCTACGCGGAGCAGCCGCTCAGCGCCCGCATCGAAGCGCTCTACGCGGTCGTACCCTATGACAGTCCCAAGCGCATCCCGCTCACGGACGCCGCCGACTTCGCCGCCTTTAAGACCTCCACCGCCTCTCCCGCAGTTACGCTGGCGATCTCCGACGAGACCGCCGACACGAAGGGGGGCAACCGTAACCTGCGTCTGCGGGCCGCGAATAGCGGCTCCTCGCGCACCGGCGCCTGGGCGCGTGCCACGCTCGACCTCCCCGCCCCCTACCGCAACCTCGGCGGCTCGGGCGCGTTCGGCGTATGGGTCAAAGGCGACGGCACGGGCGCACTGCTGAACCTCCAGCTCGCCACCCCGCGCGAATTCATGCACGCCCTCTCAGACCACTACGTAACGCTCGATTTCACGGGCTGGCGCTACGTGGAGCTGCTCGTGCGCGAGCGTGATGTGGAACGAATGTCCGATTACACCTGGCCCTACGGCGGCGCTTACGACATCTACCGCAACCCGCTCGACCTGTCGCACATCTCGCAGGTCACCTTCTACCTCAATGACCTGCCGGCAGGCGGCAGCGTCGACGTGACCGTCAGCCCTGTAATGGCGCTGCCCATCCAGACCGCGCAGCTCAGAAATCCTGCGCTCAGCGTCAACGGCCAGACCCTCACCCTGCCGTTCACGCTTGCCTCCGGAGACTTCGCGGAACTCGAGCCAGACGGCCTCTGCACGCATTACAACGCCCGCGGCGATTCCCTCGACCGTATCCGCTGTGGCACGGGCGTCCCGCCCGTGTTCCCCTCTTCTGAGTTCGGCGTTCGGCGTTCAGCTTTCGGAGGCCCCTCTCCCCGTGGCACGGGCGTCCCGCCCGTGTTGCTTTCCGGCCAGAACGCCCTCCTGTTCTCCTGCGTCCCGTCCTCCAACGCCAGCGCCCGCGCCGAAGTCACGCTCAATTCTTTCGGCTCGCCGTTCGGCACGCCCAACCCGCGCCGCGCGATTAACTGGAAGCATCTGGAGCGCGAATACGAGTTGACGCGCCTGATTGCCGCCGCCGACTCGCCCGACACTGTTTGGGAGATTGCGGTCCGTCCGGGCTCCCAAGCGAAGCTGGAGATCGAACTCTGCGGCGCGATGGCCTCGCCCGCGCTCACGGTCGGCGGCCGCACCCTGCGCTTCCCGGTCACGCTCAAGGCGGGCGAGCGTCTGCTCTGCCGCGACGGGCGTCGCTGGACCGTACTCGATTCAAAGCGTGCGACCGTCGCCGGGGGCAGGCTCTCCGAGAAGGTTCCCGTGCTCGCCCCCGGAACAACCCGTGTTTCCGTGAGCTGCCTCAACCCCGACCAAGCAAAGGTCAAGCTGGCAAAGGTGTATACGGCCAGCGGCAATAAATATTTGGACTTTATTAGGTAGTCGGTCGAGCGCTTCGTCGCCGCAGCTGATCGCCCAAGAGCTGCGGTTCTTTACCGCAACCGCGCCCTACGCGCCGACAACGTGATCTTGCCATTCTGACGCAACTGATACCACTGCCGAAAAGTAATTGTGCTAAACGGACGATCCCGCACACATGGAGGGACGGCTTCCACGCCGTCCGCAGCTGGGGTGTAACCCGGCCCTCCCGTGTGCCTAGTGCCCGTATTATGGTCTACGAACTTTTCGGCGGTGGTATGACGCAGCGCAATCCACACTTCATGAAGTGTGGATTGCACGCTTTCGGACATCACTCGCCGTGGACAATAACCGTATCGCTCACGTAGATGCCGTACGCAAAGAGCTTGATGTTGTGGTCGACATGATGGACGCGCGTAATGCCTCCGTCCTTCATCGCAGCGTTGAGGCCGCCGTCACCTGCGGCAACGATTCCTAACACCGCCGATGATGTCGCCCGGCCAACCTTCACCGGCTTGGCGTTCGCATCGGTCGCCACGGTCAGCATTTGCGCCGGGGCCGTCACGTTTGCATAGATCGACGCGCCGACGGAAGGTCCGCCTGGATAAACGTTAGTCGCACACCCGGTGCCCAAACCGACCAACATGCATGCTGCGCCCAACACTTTCACAACACTGTCGCTTCTCATACGAGAACCCCTTCTTTTTACGGAGTGATCACACAAACTTCGTCCATTAACAAAAGCCTACCTCCACTTTTACACGGGAGGTCGGCGCAGATATGAACGACCTTTGAATGTAGTATTCCACAGCGAGCTAGCGACGTCAACCGCTATCTATACACAGCGACATAAGTCCGCGCACGTTTGGAGCGAAACGCCTTCGCGTTCCGGCCGGCACGGGAAACCGCGCTGCTCCGTGACCGTCGGACACTTATGTCGCCGTGTATACAGGATGTCGCTACGATGCTGCGACCGTCTTGCGCGGACGGCCGCGAGGGCGCTTGACAGGTGCCGCGGAAGGCGGAGGCGGCACCACCGCTTTCTTTGGCCGTCCGCGCAACTTCTTGGCGGGCGCGGCGGCCGGCGCGGGCGGTTCAGCGGCCTTCTTCGGCCGACCTCGTTTATGCGTTGTCGAAACTGCGGGCTTCGCGATGTTCTCGGCCTCAAAGTCAACGCCGAAGACGTCGGCCAACTCATCCGCTCCCAGCGCCTCGCCCTCTGACAGCGAGGATTGTGCCGCCGGCGCATCGGCGGCTGAGGCGATCAGCTCTGCGGAGTCTGCGCCCCGCAACAGAAAGAGCAGTTCCGGCTGTTTGTCAAGGCGGCTGCCGATCCCATACATGGCCGCCGCAACATGCTTGCACATGCCGGCCCAGTCGGGGCAGGAACACGTGAAGGCGATCTCGGCCGGCTTCGGAAAGAGACCTTCGTCAGGGCGCGTCATCACCTCCATGACCTCGCCCGAGAGGGTTCCGCGCAGGAGCGCGACGAGCGAGCCGATCTTGCCGGCGCACGCGGCGCGGATTGCGGACCAATGCGGTTGGGTGACCGGCTGGATCGTAATCTCCACGCGGTAGAGCGACGAGCCCAGCACCTGCGCCCGCACGACGCCGGGCTCGATCTGGAGGTCGATCACGCTCTTGCTGCGCAGGTACGAACGGCCGCGCGGCAGGCGGTTGGCGTAGTCGTGGTACGACTCGATGTTCTTGCACCAAGCCTTGCCCCAAAAGGTCGTGGCAAGCGCGAAGCCGTCCAGAACCACGGGCGACAGCTTCACGCCCTTTTTCTCGAGCGCCTTCTGCTTCTTGGCCGCGTCGGCCATGCGCTCGCCCTTGCTCTTGCTCGTCGGAAACATGCTGTACCGGCTGTACCGGTGACTGTCGTATCTGCCCATAATGTCCTCTCTTGCTTTCTTCTCCAGAAAACAGCCATGGGCGAGACGCCCATGCCACGATCCCAACACCTCACTCCGTCGCGGCATGCAGGTCAAGCGCCACAAAGCTCAACAGGTCGTCGTCCTTCATTTCGGTGATCAGCTTCTCGCCGCCGCCGCCCAGAACCTCCTCGGCGAGCGCGCGCTTGTCTTCGAGCATGGCGTCGATCTTGTCCTCCACCGTGCCGCGGCAGATGAAGGTGTGGACCAGCACGTTCTTCTTCTGGCCGATGCGGAAGGCCCGGTCCGTAGCCTGGTTCTCCACGGCGGGGTTCCACCAGCGGTCGAAGTGGATCACGTGCGAGGCCTGCGTCAGGTTCAGGCCCGTGCCCCCGGCCTTGAGCGAGAGCACGAAGAAGGGCGGCCCGTCGTCGCGCTGGAAGGCGTCCACCAGCGCGCGGCGCTGTCCGACCGGCGTGCCGCCGTGCAAGATCAGCCCCTGCCGTCTGAAGACCGCTGCAAGAAAGGCCGCCAGCGGCTCGGTCATCTCGCGGTACTGGGTGAAGACCAGCACCTTATCCTGCCGCTCGGCGATCTCCTCGCAGAGTGCGCGCAGGCGACCGAACTTGCCGCTGCGGCTCTCGGCGAAATCGCCGTCGGCAAGCGCCTGCGCCGGGTGGTTACAAATCTGCTTGAAGCGCATCAGAGAGGTGAGAATCAGCGCCCGCCGCTTCATGGGCTCGTCGGCCTCGCCCTCCTCCAGCGCGCGCTTGAGCTGGCGCACTTGCTCGGCGTACAGCGCGGCCTGCGCCTGCGTCAGTCCGCAATAGGCGGGCATCACGGTCTTGTCCGGCAGGTCAGCGATGACGCGGCGGTCGGTCTTGAGCCGGCGCAGGATGTAAGGGCGCGTGAGGCGCCGCACGGGCGCGTAGGCGTCGGGCAGGTCTTGCCGCGCGCGGACGAAGGTCTCGAAGCTCTTCGCTCCGCCGAGCAGTCCGGGGTTGATGAAATCGAACAACGACCAGAGATCGCCGAGGCGGTTCTCCACCGGCGTGCCGGTGAGCGCAAGGCGCGCCGATGCTTTGAGCTGCTTGACCGCGCGGGCCTGCCGCGTGCCGGAATTTTTTATGGCCTGGGCCTCGTCGAGGATCACCAGCCGCCACTCGACATCCGCCAGCCAGTCGGCGCGCGCGGCCATGCCGTAGGTGGTGACCACGAGGTCGACGTTCGCGAACACGGCGTCGGGGTTCGTCTCGCACCGCTTGAGCAGCAGCGCATCGGCGTACGAGGGATGGGCGATCAGCAGGCGCAGCGTCGGAGCAAACCGCCGCGCCTCCTCTTTCCAGTTCGCCAGCAGCGAGGCCGGCGCCACCAGCAGCGAAGGCGCGTGCGCGGCCGCATCGCGCTTCAGCCAGAGCAGCAGGGCCAGGGCCTGAATCGTCTTGCCGAGGCCCATGTCGTCGGCCAGACATCCGCCCAGCCCCAGACTTGCCATGAAGTGCAGCCAGCGCACGCCGGTCTCCTGATAGGGTCGCAGCGTGGCGTGCAGCTCGGCCGAGCAGGGCAGCGCGGCCGCGTTCTGCTCCGGCTGCCGCAGGCGGGCGAGCGTCTCGTTGAACCACCGGCCCGCACGGACGCCGGTCCAGGCGCTGACGCGCTCCGCCTCGCGCGCGGCCTCGCCGCCGCCGAGAGTCACTCCGGACAACAGCCGCATTGCCTCGGAGAACGACACGCCCTCCTTGGCCACCGCCTTCTCGATCTTTTTCCAATGGTCGAGCACCTCTTTGAGCTGCTCGCGGTTGACCTCCACCCACTTGCCCCGCAGCGAAACCAGACCGCTCTCCGCGCCGAGCAGAGCCTGGACTTCGTCACCCGTGAGCGTATCTTCACCAAAGGTCACCGAGAGGTTGAAGTCCAGCAGCGACTCCAGCCCAACGCGCGACGGCTGACGGTCGCCCAACTGGACGCTGACCGTGGGCCGCGGCGGCTTGCGGGGGTTCCACCAGTCCGGCACGCGGACGATGACGCCGCAGGACTCCAGCGCGGGAATGTCGCGCAAGAACCGGTAGGCGTCTCGCGTGGTCCACGCCATGGGCTGGTAGATGCGGCCGGATTCGAACAGCTCCTTCACGCAGGCGCTCTTCTCGACCGCCTGCTGGATGGGCGCGAGCAGGCGCAGCAGGGCCTCGCGGTTGTTCGCGCCGGCGTAGTCGTTGAGCGCGCGCTTGAGCGGCAGGTGCTGCACGCGGCCGATGTCCGAGAGCCGGCTGGCGTAGGTGACCATAAACGCGAAAGGCCGGTCGGGATTTTTCTTGTTCTCGGCCAGATGGAACGTGACGCGTCCGACCGCGCGCCAAGCTGGGTTGACCGCGTGGAGGAAGGCGTCCACGCCGCCCATGTCCGCCGCCGCCTTTTGCCGGGCCGCCGCATGGATCTCGCGCCACAGCGCCGCTGCGCGGCCAGCGTCGAAGTACTCCATGCCGCGGAACGGTGGCGACTCGTCGAGCCACGCGTCCAGCGCGTCAAGGCTGGGGGCGGGCACCTCGGGAAAAGGCTCACCCTCCTCTCTCGGCGCGTGGCAGAGCGCCGTCAGATAGAGGCGGGCGAAGGCGCGGGCGAAAGCCAGAGACGGCGGCAGCGGCTCGTTGCTGGCCGCCAGCAGGAGAAAACCCTCGGCGGCCGACGTGCCAAACGCGCGCTGCCAGCGCGCGATGGCGGTTTCGTTTTGCGGGACGTCCGACGCTTCGGTCTCGGCGAGATAGAAGCGCCCGCCCGGCGAAAGGCAAAGTTCGATAGTCATAGGCGAATGTGCGATAGAGTAGCATGGCCTGACCGCTTCCTGCTATAATGAAGAGCATGGAACTGGATCTGTTTGATTACGCGCGGAGCAATCCGGGCACTCTGGCACCCGCTCCCAGCGTCGACTGGGAGGAGCCGGGAAACACGTTGTGGGGACGCGCGTGGCTGGCGAACGTGCGGCGCATCTGCGCCCGGCGCTACGGTTCGGAGCTGGCGTTCGGCGAGAAGCTGCTGCAGACGGGCCGCATGCAGTCGTGCCGCGTGCGCCGGGGGCACGCGCAAACCACCTTCACCAACCGCGAGGGCGGCGTCGCGCTGGTCAATCTCAGCGTGCGCCCGCTGTCGCCCGAGCGCTGGGCCAAGATCGACAGCCTCTGCGACCAGTGCGGCGACGCGCTTTTCACGTCGGACGACCTGCCCGACCCGGTACTGGCAGACCTCTTCGGCCAGCCGGACGGGCTGCTGCCGGAGCTGAAGGATTTCACGTTCTCCTGTTCGCACTGCCGCACGCCGTTCTGCCTCTACCGCGCCGCGGCGCTGCTGGCCGTGGCGACGGAGTTCGACCTGAAGCCGATCAAGCTGTTCGAGCTGCGCGGCGCGACGCGCGAGCTGATGATCACCCGGACCGCCCAGCAGACGCCGGACAACGCCGACGAATGGATCGCGGTCGATGACCTGGCGTCTCTTTTCGGCATCGATCTGGTGTGACGCGGGATCTCACGCGGCAGTGTGCGTGAATCGAGCTAATCCAGCTTGACCGATCACATGCGCAATGCCAAAATGAGAACGAAGAAAAAAGAAAAGTTTTGTACGCATGGCGAACCGTGCCTTGTGCCGGCATTGGCAATCTCTTGCGCTAGGGCATGAGAGGGTTTTTGTGGACAGGTTTTTTCGCTTCCAGAAGCTTATTAGCAAAGGGTTTTCGATGAGTGAACTGGCAGAGAAGATTGCAATTGAGGCAATGGGACTCATGGGTGGCTACCCAACCATTGCGACAAAGACAAGCCACTTGAAAGACCTCATCCGAAGGCTCCACCCCATGTCGACGGAGATGAAGCTCGTCCGTCTGGGCCCAAAGGGAGACGGCGGATATCTAGTGCCGGATGACCTTGCGGGCATCGAGGTATGCTTTTCTCCGGGAGTGGCGGACTGCTCTGATTTCGAGCGCGACTGTGCCAATCTCGGCATGCGTGTGTACATGGCAGACAAATCTGTCGAAGCTCCCGCTACTTCGCACGCCAAGTTCAGCTTTCTCAAGAAATTTATCGGAGCCGTCACGGAGGGCGAATTCGTCACATTGGAGGATTGGGTTGACTCGTCTTTGCCCAACACGCAGGCAGACCTGATGTTGCAGATGGATATTGAAGGCTTCGAGTACCAGACGCTTCTAAGCACGCCAGACCGGCTGTTGAACCGCTTCCGCATCATAATCATCGAGTTTCATGACCTGCCACGCCTTTGGAGCCTCCCCTATTTCTCGTTGGCTTCTGTCGCCTTCTCCAAAATACTCAAGAACCACGTCTGCGTGCATCTCCACCCCAACAATTGCTGCGGCTCGATCACAAAGAACGGGATAGAGATTCCCCGCATCATGGAGTTTACGTTCCTGCGCCGTGACCGGGCCAAGCAGTTATCAGCCGCATCTCAGTTCCCACATCCACTCGACGGAACGAGCGGCGAAGGCGCTCCCTCTCTTCCTTTACCACGCTGCTGGTACTCAGATTGACTTTGAGCGCCGAGTCGGCTACCTATTAACCCGCTTAGGGCAACGTCCTTCTCCAGCTCAACGCCTGTTCCACAAGCCGCTTCGTCACCGCGGGCTTGACGCTGACAAGGTCGCGCTCTTCCTTCGGATCCGCCGCCAGATCGTAGAGCTGCGCGCCCGAGCCGTCGGCGTTGACGAGCACCTTCCAGTTCCCTTCGCGGACGGCGACGTTAGGACTTCGGTCTCTGCCGTGCGGATACTTGAAGGCTGTGTCGTTGCGCCCGTATTCCCAGTAAAGCGGCTTCGTGCGCTCAACTGTTATTCCGCTCCATGCCGCGCTGACGTCTTCCCCGTCGAAGGCGACACCCTGCGGCAACCGCGCGCCCGCAACCGCGCAAAGGCTCGGAAACAGATCCACCGCGCTCCACACGGTCTGCCCGTCCACACGCCCCTCAACCGTGTGGCCCGGCCAGCGAACCACACACGGCATGCGGATTCCACCTTCGTAGAGGCTCATCTTGCTTCCGCGCAGGCCGCCGGCGCGCTCGCCCTTGAACGTCGGCAGCGGGCCGTTGTCACTCGTGAAGAGCACCAGCGTGTTCGTCGCGAGGCCGAGTTCTTTCAGCCCGTCGAGCAGGCGCCCGATCTGCCGGTCGTATTCGGCCAGAACGCGGCGGAAATTTTCCGGGCTATCCCCCTTCGGCACGTCATCCGCAGGAACCCACGGCGTGTGCATGTCGTCCGGCCAGACATTGACATAACAGGGCGAGCCCTTGTGCCGGCGAAGGAAATCAAGCGCCTTATCCACGAAGAACGCCGTGCGGTCCCAGCGCTTGACCTTGTCCTTGGGTGACCAGATCCAGTCGGACGCCGTGATGTCGGGATGCGGGTCGGGGCTTTCCCAGGTGGAGGCATACTCGTCAAACCCGTAAGCCGTGATGGGCGGCGCGTTGGACACGTCGCGCCCGCCGCCCATATGCCACTTGCCGAAGTGTCCGGTCGCGTAGCCGACAGACCTCAGCCGGCGCGCGATCGACGGCGCCTTCGGGTCGAGAAAGTCAGCCTGTCCGCACGCGCGGTTGCCGTCGCGCGTCTGCAGAAAACTCGTGATCCTCCAACGCGCCGGAAACTGGCCCGTCGTACACCCGGCCCGCGAGGGCGAGCAGATCGGCGAGGCGCTCGTGTACTGCGTGAACCGGATGCCCTCGCGCGCCAGCGAATCGATGTTGGGCGTCGGAACAAACGTCCCGCCGTTGCAGCCGATGTCGCCATAGCCCATGTCATCGGTGAGGATGAAGACGATGTTCGGCTTGTTGCGGGACTCCGCCGCTGCCGACTGTTTGTCCCTCTTTTCGACCACGTTGCAACGCTCCGCCCACCCCTCCCACGCTGCGGCGAGTTCGCGCACGCGCTGCGGCTGCTGCGCGGCGAGATTGCGCATTTCCGCCGGATCTGCGGCAAGGTTGTACAGCTCCCACGGCTGCTCGCGCAAAGCCACGAGCTTCCAATCCCCGTCCCGCACGCTGCGGTTGCCCTCGTGCTCGATGAATATGCGGCGCGGTGCCAGCGGCTCGCCGCGCAGCGCCGGCATCAGGCTGATGCCCTCGGCCGGGAGAATGGCAAGGCCGTCGCGCTCCTTCGGATACGGCGCGCCGGCCGCCTCGCAGAGGGTGGGCATGAAATCGGTGATGTAGCCCGGTCCGGAGACGAGGCCTTTCGCCTGGAGTCCGGCGGGCCAATGAACAATGCACGGCGTGCGCACGCCGCCTTCCTGCGAGTAGTGCTTGAAGAGCCGCCACGGCGTGTTGCACGCGTGCGCCCAGCCGCTGCCGTAGCTGGCGTAACTCGCGGGGCCGCCGACGGTCTTCAGGTCGTCGCCGGTGTGCAGGATGTTTAGCGGGCCGCTGGTGTTGTCGAACCCCCAAGGATCCCATTCGGCACACGCGCCGTTGTCACTGAGAAAGAAGATGAGCGTGTTGTCGAATTGGCCGCTGGCTTTCAACTGACCCACCACGCGGCCCACGGCCCGATCCATGCGGTCCACCATCGCGGCGTAAACGGCCATCCGGCGCGACAGGTCGCGGCGCCGGTCCTCCGGCAGCGAGTCCCACGCCGGGTTCTCTTTGTCGGCCCAGCCGGTCTTATTGTTCCTGCCGTTGGCCGGAACCACCGACCGCGGCGTCAGCGCGAGGTCGCGGGGCACAAGGCCCAGCTGTTTCTGACGGGCAAGCCGTTCCTCGCGGATGCGGTCCCAGCCTTTCTCGAAGTACAGGGCCTCATACGTGGCGATGTCCGCCTCCGGCGCGTGCAGCGGGAAATGCGGCGCATTGAAGGCGAGGTAGAGGAACCAGGGCTTCCCGCTCTTCTGGCCGTCGCGGAGGAAGTCGAGCGCGTAGTCGCCAAACGCGTCGGTGGAGTAGAACGCCCCGCTCGCATACTCACGCTTCTGGCGGCCCTCCGGCCAGCGCGTGTAAAACGCGTTTTCCTGCCAGCATGAATTGAAGCCTCCGAGCATCCCGTAGAACTCGTCGAAGCCGCGCTCGGTCGGCGGGTTCTTCCCGTTGAGGTGCCACTTCCCGACCATATAGCTCCGGTAGCCGGCGGCGCTGAGCACTTCGGGGAGGGTCACGGCGCTCTTCGACAGCGTGCCGCTGAGATTGGGGAACCCCGCCTGATGCGGGTGCAGGCCGGTGAGGATGCTCGCCCGCGACGGCGAACAGCGGGCCGAGTTATAGAACTGCGTGAACCGGATTCCGTCCTTCGCCAGCGCGTCGAGCGACGGCGTGCGGATTTCGCCGCCGTAGCATCCCAAGTCGCTCCAGCCGAGGTCATCGGCGAGGATCAGAAGAATGTTGGGTTTCTCGGCCGCAAAGCCGTATCCGCAACTCAACCCAAGGCTCAGAAAAACGGTGAAGACAGTTTTCATGGATCCTCCAAGAAGAAGCCGGATGCTGAACACGACGCCTCTTCGGTAGGGGCGCCTCCCCGCAGGCGTCCGCAGGGCACTGCTGCGGCACGGGGTTCGCGGCGGTTTCGGGGACCCCGCACTACCGGACGACGCGGCGGGCTTTGGCCTTCCTCCGCCCGTTTCCCTTCTTCTTGCCTTTTCCTTCTTCGGGGTACGGTTTCGCATGCGCGCGAAGGGCCCAGGCCTCCCACTTCGCGGCCAGTTCCTTCGCCTTGTCCGGCTGCGCGGCGGCAAGGTCGTGAAGCTCGGTCCGGTCGGTCTTCATGTCGTAGAGTTCCCACGCGCCGTCACGCCCACGGCGCACGAGCTTAAGGTCGCCCACGCGCACCGCCGCGTTACCCTCGTGCTCCCAGTAGAGCGCGTCGCGCGCGATGGGCTGGTTGGCGAAAGCGCCGACCAGACTCTTACCCTCCATGGGAAGAATCGGCTTGCCTTTGAACTCTTTCGGGTAGGTCGCTCCGCCGACGTCGGCGCAGGTGGCCATGATGTCGATCAGGTGCGCGGGCTGCGTGCGCCACTCCCCTTTCGCTGCGATGCCGGCGGGCCAGTGCGCGATCAGCGGCGTGGCGATGCCGCCCTCGTGGTTGAAGTGCTTGAACATGCGGAACGGCGTGTTCTCCACGAAGGCCCAGCTCATGCCGCAGAACCAGTCGGACCCGCCCTTCGAAGGATCGCCCTCCGTCTTGCCCTTCGGACCCGACTCCGCATTTCCGCCGTTGTCGCTCATGAACAGGAGCAGCGTGTTGTCGAGCACGCCGCGCTGCTTGAGTCCGGCGACCAGTTCGCCCACCGCCGTGTCCATGTGATGCACCACCGCCGCGTACGTGGCCATGAGGTGATCGAGGCGGTCCTGCTCCCCGGCGGGAACGTCTTTCCACACCTGCACGCCCTCGGGCCGCGGCGACTTGGCCCAGGCTTTGTCGATCAGTCCGAGTTCGAGCTGGCGGGCGTACCGGGCGTCGCGCGTCGCGCCCCAGCCCGCCTTATACTTTCCCCGAAATTTCGC
Organism: uncultured Lentisphaeraceae bacterium; assembly: GCA_964390795.1. GTDB lineage: Bacteria > Verrucomicrobiota > Kiritimatiellia > RFP12 > UBA1067 > CAYMLQ01. Next base: position 11,874 of record CAYMLQ010000015.1, on the reverse strand, counting down.
GATCTCTTCGGCCGGGGCCTGCAGCGGAAAATGCGGCGCATTGAAGCAGAGGTGCAGGTAGAACGGCTTCTTCTCCGTCAGCGCCTCATCAATGAACTTCAAGCCGAAGGTTGTCCACAGGTCCGTCGTGTACCAGCCTTTCGGCAAGCGCGGATCATCGTTCGCGAGCACCTCGCCGTTCAGGAACAGCTTCGCCTTGGGCGAGTCGGGAAAATAGAAACCGCCCGCCGCCGCGTTCAGGCTGCGGTCAAAGCCGCGGCCCCACGGCGTGACGCCATGATCCTGACCCACATGCCACTTGCCGCTCATGGCCGTAAAGTAGCCGGAGGGCTTGAGAACCTCGGCGATCGTGACGCACTGGTCGTTCAGCCTGCCCTGATAGCCGGGCGCGCCTTTGTCCTGTGTCATGTGGCCGACGCCGGCCTGATGCGAATAGAGTCCGGTCAGCAGCGAGGCCCGCGTGGGGCAGCAGCGCCCCGTGTTGTAGAACTGCGTGAACTTGAGTCCGTCCTTGGCCAGCGCATCCAGATTCGGCGTCGGGATCTCGGAGCCGTAGCAGCCGAGATCGGAAAAGCCCATGTCGTCGACGAGGATTACGACGATGTTCGGCTTGGGCGCTGGCGCGGCGAAGGCCGAAGGATGCACGCTGCACGCGGCGGCGAGAACGAGGGGCAGAATTCTCAAGGACATAAGAGGGTCTCCGTAGGTTCGCATGAGCGTGTTGCGGTTGTTGTTAGAAACGCGGGCCGGCTTTCATTATTGCCTGCTATTTTACCCCATTTGCGCGCATGGTCTTATAGCGCCCGTAGAGCGGGTGATCGCCGGGGATAACCTGGGGCTTCATCTGCCCCCGCCAACGCTCAAAATCCCGCTTCATGCGCTCGGTGCGTTCAGCCGCTTGCGCGGCGAGGTTTGCGGCCTCTCCGGGGTCAGCGTTGACATCATATAATTCGGGCGCGCCATCGCCCTCCATCAGCAGTTTGAAGGTGTCCTCGCGGAGGGCGCGGAGGGGCCGGGCGAGGTTGGTGTCGCGGCCGGGTACGCGCCATTCCTTGTGATCGTTGGTGAGCCAGCAGAGCTGCCGGTGAGGCACGCCCTCTTTCCTGCCGAGCACGTACGGCATCAGATCCACTCCATCCACCGCTCCGGCTGGCTCGACGCCAGCCGCTGCCAGAGCCGTGGTGAATATATCGAAAACGTGAACCATCGGGGCGTAGGTCATTCCGGCGGGCACGAAGCCGGGCCAGCGCAGGGCGAAAGGCACCCGGGTGCCGCCCTCGAGCACGTCGAACTTCTGCCCGCGATGCGGCCCGTTGGTGGTGCCGAGAACCGCGGGTTCGGCTCCGTTGTCGCTGAGGAAAAAGACCAGCGTGCGCTCGTCCAGGCCGGTCTGTTTCAGCGCATCGAGCAGGCGTCCGATGTTGTCATCGAGATTGACAATGATAGCCGCTCCGCGCTGCCGCACGCCGCGCAGGTGCGGCACGCGTGCGAGATCTTGCGGCCGCGCCACCTGCGGCAGATGCGCCGCCATGTACGCGAGGTGCATGAAGAAGGGTTTGGCCCGATGCGCCCGCAGATATGCGCAGGCTTCGTCGGTAAGGATGTCGGTGTTGTAGCCTTCGCACGTCTTCTCCACACCGTTACGGGAAAGCACGGGGTCTACGTAACGCCCGGAGGCGCCGAAGTACCCGAAGAACTCGTCGAAGCCGCGATTGCGCGGCGCAAATTCAAAACGCTTGCCTTTCCCGAGATGCCATTTGCCGATCAGGCTGGTCGCGTAGCCCGCCGCCCTCAGTTGCATCGGCAGCGTGACTTGGCTCACATCCATCCCATCGTTCGGCCCATCCAAGGGCCGGTTATCCTCAATGCCGAAACGCTGCGGATACCGCCCGGTGAGCAGCGCCGCGCGGGTGGGAGAGCAGGAGGGCATCGCATAGCCGTTACGGAACGTCACCCCCTCACGGGCGAGGCGGTCAATGTTCGGGGTGGGGAAATCCTTGCCGCCTGAAAAGCCGAAATCCCCAACGCCGATGTCATCCACGAGGATGACGATGATGCTGGGCTTGGAGAGCGGCGCCGCGAGTGCTGCCATTGACACCCCGCATGCGACAACGCAGAGAAAGCCTTGACTCTTTATTCTCATACGGCGACTCTTAACATTCTTGATTGTAACGTTCAAATTGTAGCATCTTTCAACAGCACCTACAAACTCAGATGCCACGGCGGCGTGTCCCGGGCGCATCCCCGTTGACCGTGTACAAGCAGCATGGCGGCTCACCGGGACGGTTCGCCCTACCTGCTTCGCACGTGCCATCAGCCAGAAACAGTTGGGAGGGAAACATCACATGTCTCGATGTCCCGATACGTCCCCATGATGCTGCGGGAATGGCTTGTCGGGCTCAAGGACTTTCAGGCTCGCGCCCGAATCCGTGTCCGACTCAATCGCGTGCGCCTCGGAAACCTTGGCGACTTCAAACCAAAAATGCAATGAACAAAACAACCGCCAGCTATCGCGACGAACTTGTCATGGATCTCGCCGATCCCGCTGAAGCCGCCGCCTACCTCAATGCGGCGCTTGAGGACGGAAGCCAGGAGATATTCCTAATGGCCTTGCGTGACCTCGCGGAGGCCAAGGGCATGACCGCTCTCGCAAAGAAAACGAATCTGAACAGGGAAAGCATGTACCGCATGCTCTCCAACAAAGGCAACCCGCAACTCTCCAGCCTGACAGCCCTCCTTAAATGCGCCGGACTTCGCCTTGCCGTCGAGGTCCGCCAACCGCACATGGCCTGACATCGGTGATATGGGGTCATGACGAAAGCCTGGAATGAGGAGAGGAATTCTCGGCAAACCAAGGCCGAACATCGAACGCTGAACGCCGAATTTAGGGACAAGCGGCCGCTTGTACCTACCGCCCTAGACCCGTCCCGCGGCGCGCAGCGCGGCGAGCAGGCGGCCGGAGAGGGCGGACTGGTTGAGCGTGTACAGGTGCAGGCCCGGCGCGCCGTGACCGAGCAGATCGAGGCACTGGGCCAACGCGAACTGGTATCCGGCTTCTTCCGCGTTCTCAGCTGCCGCGGCCTGCCTCAGGGAGTCCGGGATCGAACAGCCCGAAAGCGCGATGAAGCGCTCGATCTGCTTGGCCGACGTGAGCGGCATGATGCCCGGCAGGAGCGGGAGCGTCACGCCCGCCGCACGCGCCTTCTCGACAAACCTGAAATAGACCGCGTTGTCGAAAAAAAGCTGGGTCACCGCAAAGTCCGCGCCGTTGTCCTGCTTGAGCTTGAGATAGCCGATGTCGCGGTCCGGCGTGCGGGTCTCGCCCGCCGCGAAGGCTTCGGGATGGCCTTCGGGATACGCCGCGCAGCCGACCTTGAACTGCGGCCAGCCGTCTTTGATGAAGCCGATCAGGTCGCTGGCGTGGGCGAAACCGTAGGGGTGCGGCCGGAAGGTCGTCTCGCCCTGGGGCGGGTCGCCGCGCAGCGCCATGATGGCCGGCACCTGTTTCGCAGCCAGCTTGTCGAGAATCTTCGAGAGGTCCACCTGCGAGTGGCCCAGGCAGGTCAGGTGCGCCATGGCGTGGATCGCGAGGTTGTTCTGGAGCGAGGCGACCAGGTCGACCGTGTTCTCGCGCGTGCTGCCGCCCGCCCCGTAGGTGACGGAGACGAGATCCACGTGCAGGCGCGCGGTCTCCGCGATGGTGGCATAGAGCTTCGCCCACCCCTCCGGCGTCTTGGGCGGAAAAAACTCGAATGAGACCGTCGGCGTGCCTTGCTGCAGTTTGTCGAAGAAAATCATGTCGCTGTTCCCAATCGAAAAGGGGTCAGTATACGCGTTCATTTTCCCGTTGCCAAGCGCAGAGGTGAGGTTGCAGTCCGCGCCGGAGATGCGGTAAACTCGTGGCGAAGGATTCGAAGGCTTCGAGAGAATCGACATTCGAATCCTTCGATTCGCTCGATTCCTTCGAGTCAATCGGCTACACTGTTCTCCGGTTATGCAACATACTCCACACCCCGGCAGCTTTCACCTGAAATGGGCAGGCGACCTCTTTGAGGTGGCCTTGCGACTCCCCGCGCCGCGCAAAGGCCGCGCCGTTTTCCGCACCAACGTAGGGCTGGCTCACATCCGGCGGCGCGAGATCATCGCCTGTACCGATTCCGGCGAGCCCGTCTTGGCGCGCGACTGGCATGACGTGCCGATGCGCGAGACCGCGCCGGGCGTTTTCTCGGTGCGCATCCCGCTCACGCAGGTCGGCATCTTCGCGGGAAAGGCCTGCTTCTTTGCCCACGGCTCGAACGTTCCCGAGTGGCCCGCAGGCGACAACCTGCGCATCAAAGTCGAACCCGCCCACACAGCCTGCGCGAACACGATGTACTCGGCCTTTGTGCGCCAGTTCGGAGCGTCGCTGAGAACCCCGCCACGCTCCGAAGCGATCCGCGAAAAAGAGCGCGAGCTGGATCAGCTGGGCTACACCGTCATTCCGCCCTCCGGCACGTTCCGCGACCTGGCCCGCCGCCTCGACCACATCATGCACACGCTGCGCTTCCGCATCGTGCAGCTCCTGCCCGTCCACCCCACGCCCGCGACCTACGCGCGCATGGGTCGCTACGGCTCGGCCTTCGCGGCGCTCGACTTCCTCTCGGTCGACCCCGCCCTGGCGGAATTCGACACGCGCGCCACGCCGCTGGACCAGTTCCGCGAGCTGATCGCGGCGGTCCACAGCCGCGCGGGCTACCTCTTCATGGACCTGCCCGCCAACCACACCGGCTGGGCCGCCACGCTTCAGACGCACCACCCCGACTGGTACCGCCGCAAGCCCGACGGCGAATTCGTGTCGCCCGGCGCGTGGGGCGTGACCTGGGCTGACCTGGTGGAGCTGGACTACCGCGACCCGCACCTGCGCGCCTACATGGCCGAGGTCTTTCTCTTCTGGTGCCGGCAGGGCGTGGACGGCTTCCGCTGCGACGCGGGCTACATGATTCCCGGCGAGACCTGGACCTATATCGTGGCACGCGTGCGCGAAGAGTTCCCCGACACCGTGTTTCTTTTAGAAGGCCTCGGCGGCAAAGTCGAGGTCACCGAGTCGCTCCTCACCGACTCGAACCTCGACTGGGCCTACTCCGAGCTGTTCCAGACCGAGGATCGCGGCGCCATGGAGTGGTATCTGCCGCGCGCGCTCCCGCTGGCCGCGCGCTGCGGCCCTCTGATCCACTTCGCCGAGACGCACGACAATAACCGCCTCGCCGCCCGCAGCGAGACCTACGCCCGCATGCGGGTCGCGCTCTCGGCCCTGCTGTCGCACCAGGGCGCCTTCGGCATCGCCAACGGCGTGGAGTGGTACGCCACCGAGAAGATCGACGTACACGGGGCGTCGGGGCTGAACTGGGACGCGACCCATAACCAGGTGGCCCTGCTCGCGCGGCTCAACACCCTGCTCGCGACTCACCCGGCCTTTGGCCCGGGAACGCACCTGCGGCTGGTTCAGCAAGGCGAGGGCAACGCGCTTGCGGTCGTGCGGGAGGCCCCCGGCGACAAGCGGCTGCTGGTGCTGGTCAACTTTGATTGCGCGCACGGCGTGACCGTGCGCTGGGACGCGAAAGCCTTCGGCTCGCCGGTCGCGTGGGACCTGCTGTCCGGCGAAGCCTTTTCCCTCACCCCGGGCGGCGAGCTGCACCTGCGCCCCGGCCGCGTCTGCTGCCTCACGCGCGACGCGGACGACCTCGAGCGGCTGGAGCGGGCAGCGTTTGCCGCAAGCCGCGAGCCCGCCGTGCTCGCTGCGCGACGCCGCAACCTGATGGCGATGCGCGTCAGGCTCGAGCTCGCCTCCGGCGACCCCGACGCGCGGCTGTCGTTCGAGGATGATCCGGACGCCTTGGGCGAGTCTATGGCCGCCGACCCCGACGCGTTCTGCGTGCCCGCACCCGGATGCCCTCCGGCGCGCACCGCGTGGACGTGGCCCGCCGACACGCGCCGACGCGTGATGGTGCCCGAAGGCCATGTGCTGCTGGTGCGCGCGGAACATCCCTTCGACGCGGCCATCGTGGCGGACGGGCGGACCCTGACCTCTGAAACCTCCGTGCTGTTCAAAGACGGACAGTGGGGTATCTTCCTGCCGGTTGCGCCCTATGCGCCGGCGCTGGATGGCACGCGCGCCGAACCCCGCTCGCTCGTCACCACCGTCTACGCGCCCAAGGGGGGCATCCGGCGCGACACCTCGGTGCTGCTGGTGCTGCCGCCCGCCGGTTCGGCGCGGATTCTGACGCGCGTCAGCGGCGTGCGGGTGCGCGAGGACGACACCGTGTCCGCCGTGCTCTCGAACGGCGCCGGCGCCATGGCGCAGGTGCATGCCGCGTGGGGCGAGGTCCGCAGCCAGTACGACTGCCTGCTGGCCGTCAATCCCGATGGGCGGGTGCCGGTCGACAAAACGGTTTTTTGGACGCGCTGCCGCACCTGGCTGCGCTACCGCGGATATTCGCAAGAGATCAGCAAGACCTGCCTGGACCATTTCGAGACCGATCCCGGCGGCCGTTTCGCCGAGTGGTCGTTTAAAGTGCCCTGCGGCATGGGCCGCTGGGTGCCGCTCACCTTCCGGCTGGAGATGGCGCGCGGCGTCAACCGCGTTCGGCTCGTGATCGAGCGCCACAACCGGGTGGGCGGGCTCGATCCGCGCGACGGGGTGACCGTCATCGTCCGGCCCGACATCGAGTGGCGCAGCTTCCACCACAAGACCAAGGCCTTCCTCGGTGCCGAAACGGCGTGGCCCGCCGCGCTGCTCCCCATCGCCAACGGCTTCGCGTTCGCTCCCACCCCAACCGAGACCTGCGGAATCGAGTCCGATCACGGCTCCTATCACCGCGACCCGCTCTGGGCCTACATGATCGCGCATCCCGAAGAAAAAGAGCGCGGCCTCGAAGCGAGCAGCGACCTCTTCAGCCCCGGCTGGTTCGAGCTGCCGCTGGAAGGCAAGCAGCAGGTCGTTCTCACCGCCTGGCGCAAGGACGACTGGGAGGAGGCGCCCCCCGGTGATACGGGCATCTTGCCCGTGCCTCATGGGCGAGACGCCCATGCCACGCGTGAGAGTGCGAGCCATCTCCCGTTTCCCGAGGCGCTGTCGCAGGCGCTGTCCCTCTATGTAGTGCGGCGCGACGGGCTGCGCACCGTGATCGCGGGTTACCCGTGGTTCCTGGACTGGGGCCGCGACACGCTGATCGCCCTGCGCGGGCTGATCGCCGACGGACGCCTCAGCGAGTCCCTGGCGATTCTCAACGAGTTCGGGCGCTTCGAGGAGCGGGGCACCCTGCCGAATATCATCCACGGCCAGACCGTGGGAAACCGCGACACCTCCGACGCGCCGCTCTGGTTCTGCGTGGCGGCGGGCGACCTGATGGAGGCGACGGATGACCACACTGTGCTCAACGCGACGTGCGGCAGCCGCCGGTTCCGCGACGTGCTGGTGTCGATCCTCGCGCACTACCGCGACGGCACGCCCAACGGCATCCGCATGGATCCCGAAAGCGCGCTGATCTACAGCCCGCCGCACTTCACCTGGATGGACACCAACTACCCGGCCGCCACGCCGCGCGAAGGCTACCCCGTGGAGATCCAAGCGCTGTGGATCGCCAGCCTGCGGCTGGTCGCGCGCAAGATCGACGCCTCGTGGGGCGCGCTGGCCGACCGGGCCTCAGACTCGCTCGCCCGCTACTTTGTCGTCAAAGAGGGGTGGCTGGCCGACTGTCTGCGCGCGACACCCGGCGCACCTGCCGAGAAGGCGCTTCAGGAAGATGCGCTGCGCCCCAACCAGTTGCTGGCCGTCACGCTCGGCGTTCTGCTCGACCGCGACCTGGAGATCTCGGTCATCGAAGCCTGCGAAGGCCTGCTCGTGCCCGGCGCGATCCGCAGCGTGTCCGACCGCCCGGTCTTGGCGGACATGGCGGTCTGGCGCGACGGCGTGCTGTTGAACGACCCGCACCAGCCGTATCAGGGCCACTATCTGGGCGACGAAGACACGCGGCGCAAGCCCGCCTACCACAACGGCACGGCGTGGACGTGGCAGTTCCCGCTGTACGTCGAGGCGCTCGCCAAGGTCTATGGCAAGGCCGCACGCGCGTCCGGCCTTTCGCTGCTGGGCTCGTCGGTGGAACTCCTGAACAGCGGCTGCCTCGGCCACACGCCCGAGATCTGCGACGGCGATGCGCCGCACGCGGCGCGCGGCTGCGCGGCCCAGGCGTGGGGCGTGTCGGAGCTGCTGCGCGTGTGGAAGAAGGTGGAGGGCCTCGACTGAATCACGCATGACCGTTCGCCGTTGGCCACGGTCCACGGTATGTTGTCCCGGCTTCAGCCGGCCCAGGTCCATGCGGCGTTGCTCTGGGCCGGCTAAAGCCGGTACAACATACGTGTTCAACCTAGACCTTCTTTACCAACAGATCGTTTATTACCCATGAAAGCACTTATCCAACGCGTTTCCGAAGCCTCGGTCGAAGTCGATGGCCAGATCATCTCAGAGATCGGCCGCGGCTTTCTGATCCTGCTCGGCATCACCCACAGCGACGGGCCTTCTGACGTAGCCACGCTGGCACGCCGGATCCCGGCGTTGCGTATCTTCGAGGACGAACAGGGGCTGATGAACAAGTCGGTCACGGACATCGGCGGCGCGGTGCTTGTGGTCTCGCAGTTCACGCTCTACGCCGACACCAAGAAAGGCAACCGCCCGAGCTTCATCGCGGCAGCGCGCCCTGAACAGGCCGAGCCGCTCTATAACGACCTCGTGCGCCAGCTCCGCCTCTCCCTCGGCGCGGGCCGCGTCGGCACCGGCGTCTTCGGCGCGGAGATGAAGGTCCGCCTGCTCAACGACGGACCGGTCACGGTCGAGTTGTGTACAGATCGATACGTATAAGTTTAGCGCAACAACATTGAACGTGAAAATTCATCATAATGAGTATTTGCGTCTGTTTATTGTTGATCTATCAAGAAAAACAACATATTATTCAGTTTAATGAATTTGAAAGAGATAGGTTCGCTAGTCAAACGGCGGCGGCAATCGCTGAGGCTCGACCAGAAGGATCTGAGCCGGCTGAGCGGGGTGGCGATCCACACCCTCAGCAACGTGGAGGCCGGGCAGGGTAATCCGACCGTCAAGACATTGACCCGAATCGCCGACGTGCTTGGCATGGAAGTCCGCGTCGGCATTAAGGAGTGATGACGCATGCCTCGGAGCGGACGAGTCTATTGTCGCGGATTATTGGCCGGCCGTCTGGACGAGACCCCGGAGGGGTTCCGTTTCGCGTACGACGCCCGCTACCTAGCCGATGCGGACGGGCCGCCAGTCAGTCTGACGCTCCCGAAAAGGAAGGATCCCTTTGTTTCATCCACGCTTTTCCCGTTTTTCTACGGGCTCTTGGCCGAGGGCGCGCTGAAGGCCGCCCAGTGCCGGAAACTCAGGATCGACGAGAACGATCACTTCGGTCGGCTGCTTAAGACCGCCGGTGCTGACACGATCGGCGCAATCACCGTCGCGGAGGATGAAGAGGCATGAAATCCCGTTGTCTTTCCAGCCTCTCGGACCTTGCGCAAGAAGGGTACAGTGTCTCCGCCCAGCGGGCGCTGGCTGGCGCGAACCGTAAGTTTCCGTCGCGGCTGACGTTCAACCGTGCGGACGTGGTGCAGTTCCAGCTCGACACGGCCGAACACATGTCGATTTCGGGCGTACAAGACAAGATCTCGCTTCGGCTGAGCCGCGGGCAGTTGGTTCCAACCGATCACGACGGAGAATATATCCTCAAACCGATTCCGTCCGTGAACCTCCCCTGTTTCAAGAAAGATGTGCCCGCCAACGAGCACCTCACCATGCAGCTCGCCTCCCAACTATTCGGCATCGAGACAGCCCCCAACGCCTGCATCCGTTTCGCGGATGGAGAGCTGGCCTATGTCATCCGCCGCTTCGACCGCCGGAACGGCAAGAAACTTCTGCAAGAGGATTTCTGCCAGTTGTCCAACCGATCCGAGGAAACCGCCGGCCGCAATTTCAAGTACGATGGCAGTTATGAAGAGCTTGGGCGACTGCTGAAGCACTATTGCAAAGCGTATCCTGTCGAAAGCGAAAAGCTCTACGCGCGGATTATTTTCAACTACGCCTTCTCGAATGGGGACGCCCATCTGAAAAACTTTTCGCTTTTCGAAAGCCCGTTCGGCGACCCCGTGCTGACCCCCGCCTATGATCTGCTCTGCACCTCTTTGCATTTTCAGCATGAGTCTCGCACCGCGCTCGATCTGTTCGACACCTTTGAAACCGAGGCCTTCCGCGCGAATGGGTTCTACACGCGACCTGACTTTATTCAGCTCGCACTCATTTACGGCATCCTTCAGGAACAAGCTGAGATAATTCTGGCGCTGTACAGGGCACGGCGTAGCCGTGTCACTGAGCTGATCCGCCGGTCGTTCCTTTCGGACACCGCCAAAGCCGATTATCTCGCCCGGTTTGAAGACCGGCTGCGTGCTCTGACGTGACTTTCTTTTCCAGACTAAAACTCTCTTTTCGCCCTCGTGACAGCGGGCCTCCCTTCGTGCTATACTGTTCCACTTTGTCATGAGTAAGAGACCCACACAATTTGATTTCTGGTTCGCCGTCAACAACACGGAAATCGTCGTGCCGCCCAAACGGCACATCGAAACGTTCGGCAACACGATCATCAACTACCACATGGTGAGCGAGTTGATGGACGCAGTAGGAAAAGTGCGCGTACGCGAAGGCCGCATGCAGGCGCTGCGGCCGCAGATTATCACGCCCTCGTCCTATTCGACAACGATGCTCGAAGGGTTCGGCGAGCAGGCGCAGCAGTACCTCGAGTGGCTGAAGGAGCACGAGGACACGGTGCGCATCCTGCGTTACGGTTACACGCTTAAGCAGGAAGCCTTCAGCGAGCAGGTGCTCACCGACTCCGCCGAAGCCGTGCTCGAGCGCGTCAAGGCGGAGGTGGCCGGCAAGAAAGACCCGTTCGCCGCCGTAATCAAAGGCGTGGACGACCCGTGGGACGTCTGTCTGGTGCGTTTGTTCTGGACCGTGATTCAGAACTCGGCCCAGGCCAACATTCGCGAACTGCACGAGCGGCGCATGTTCGAGATGCAGGACGGCTTGCCCTCAGGCCTGCGCGATGAGGTCGAAAAGGCCTTTCAGGCAGCAGCCAAGGACCCGGGCCTGATCAAGTCGCTCGGCAAGCTACTTCAGGAAAACGGCCTTTTTGACCGTTATCAGGATCGTTTTTTCAATCTGGTGCAAGGACGGGGATAAACAAGAAATGACCATCACTGAAAAAATTCTGGCCCGCGAGTCGGGCGCGACACTGGTCTCTCCCGGAGACAACATTTGGGCCAAAGCCGGCATGCTGCTGACGCACGACGTCTGCGGGCCGGGGACCATCGGCATTTTCCACCGCGAGTTCGGCCGGGACGCCAAGGTGTTCGACCGCGAGAAGATCGTGATCCTGCCGGATCACTACATCTACACGATCGACGAGAAGGCCCACCGCAACGTCGATATCTTGCGCGCTTTCGTCAAAGAGCAGGGGCTGCCCTACTTCTACGATCCGGGCACCGCGACCTATTGCGGCGTCTGCCATGTGGCTATGCCCGAACTCGGACATGTGCGCCCCGGCGAGACGATCTTCGGCACGGATTCCCACACCTGCACGCACGGTGCGCTGGGCGCGTTCTCGACCGGCATCGGCAATACCGACGCGGGCTTCATCTTGGGCACCGGCAAGCTGCTGCTCAAAGTGCCGACGACGCTCCGCTTCGTTCTCGACGGCGAGATGCCCCCCTACCTATCCGCCAAGGATCTGATCCTGCACATCATCGGCGACATCGGCGTGGACGGCGCGA
>CAYMLQ010000014.1:0-40011 GCA_964390795.1 uncultured Lentisphaeraceae bacterium | reverse complement strand
TGTATTCCGGGTGATCCACCATCTTGGCGTAGCGCTTCTTCATCCGCTCCTGCGCCAGTTGAGGCTGCTCCATGAGGCAGAGGGCTTCCAGCACATATTTTTCCATGTAGGGGCTGGCGTGGGACTGTTTTCTAAGGACCTCGACCAAGGCCGGATAGTACTCGGTTTTTGCAAAGCCCGCCACAATCGCCAGCGCATTGGCGCGGTCGTCGGTCTGCCCCTTATAATCCGGGGAGCGGTATTCGGTTCCTGTCCAATAGGTTTTATTGAAGTTAACCTCAATGGATTTCAGGCGCGCGTCAATCCATGGCAAATCACTGTCGTTCTTCAAGGCTGTCGCAGCGTTGCGCAGCCCCTGCAGGCCGATGTGATACCACGCATTGTACAGCATCGCCATGTCTACATTGTTTCCCCAGTCGCCCCACGCCCATGCGCCAGGTCTGGGTACAACGAGCCCGTCCGGCATCATGTCCCAGATCTCCATATAGCGTTTCATGCCGGGATACGCGACCTTGAGCGTCTCCATATCCCCGCTGAAAAAGCTATAGGTCCAGAAACCGGTCCGTCCGATGCTCGCCAGCATTTGCAGGGGCAGATCCTTGTTCCAATTGCCTGCGGGGATGGGTGCGAACAAGACGCCATCCGGCTTTTGCCAGGCGACCAGGTCAATGATGCACTTCCGGGTCAGGAGGTCGGAGCGCCGGTCAAACGCATAAAACGACTCGCCGAGTTCGTTGACGGCATCGCCCCACCACAGGGCGCGTTCGCGGTCCGGGCAGTCCATATAGGTGTCGCGCATCGTGATGTAAAGCGTGCGAATGGCTTTGGTGCGAAGCCGGTTAAGGAAGTCATCATCGCAGTCAAATGTTCCCACAAATTCCGTATCGAAGCCTGTCTCGCGATACTTTAAATCCAAAATGGTGATGCCGGCCGGAATCTGGTATTGAACCTCGTGCCCGTTCATCCAGCCATAGCATTCGAATGCCTGTTCACCTTCACGGGTGACATATTCCGCCCGCACATTGGGTTCGCTGCCTCCGCGATAGTTGTCCATCTGTATTTGAATGACCTCGCCAGCCTTGGCCCTGATCTTAAAATAGGGCGTGATCTGAGCGTTGTAGGGGATATTGGCCTTGATCGTTTTTCCATCCGAGATTTCAGGAAGCGCGGAGGCATTGGTGTAGGGCTTAAGTCCATAGTCTTTCCAGAAGGGGACCGTCCGCTTGACCAGCCTGTTCCACGGCGCGCAATCCGGCGCGCCGAACTCCGTGGCTTGCGCCCATGAAGTCGCGGCAAAGCCCGGCATCTCCCAGCCCGCGATATCTTTTCCCGCATCAAACCGGATGTTGGATTCAGGAAGTCTGAAATTGGGATGAGGTGCGCCCGTGTCGCCGAAGGACGGATGCACAATCGTGCGCCAGGAGGAGTCGCTGATGACCTTTTCTTTCCCTGCAACCAGCTCGAACAGCAGGCCGCTTTTGCCGCTGCTCTTGTGGCTGAAGCCCTCCTTGCCAAAATACCACGCGAGGATCGCGACGGTATTGGCTCCCTGTTTCAGGTAGGGTGCCAGATCGGCTTCATCAAAAAACGTGTCGGTCGGTGTGGGGCCCCGCTTCAGTGCGCCTTCACGTACAACCATGACGCCATTGACCCAGAGCCAGTATTTGGAATCGACCGCGATGCGCGCGATGGCTGATTTTGGTTTTTCGGCAAGCGTGAACTCCTTACGGTAACAGCTCCAGAGGTTCTGCTGTTTCGCACGTGCACCGGAGTTGATCTTGCCCCACGGTGCCGCGCCGACTGGGCCAATGACCTGGACGGGCTTCCAGTTCTTCTCATCTGTAGACCATTCCCACGAGCCATCGGTCACGCAGGTTTGCGTCTTCTGTCCTGCTGTTAAGAGGGAGAGTTTGCCAATCAGACCTGCAGCATTCACCGCGCCTTCATCAGGATCATTGGTTGCACGGACGCTGATCAGGTTGTTGCCAGGCTTCAACTGCTTGGTGATGTCCATGACGTGCGGATTCTCCCAACTGTCGCCTTTGCCAACGTCCTGACCGTTGACGGATAGCGCGAAGTGATTGTCGGCGCTCATGATGGCCCTGGCACTGACCAACGGATCAGTAGCAGAGAGCGTAATAGATTTTCGGAAATGAACGATTCCCGGTTTCGCCTTTTTGACAGGATTGATCCCGTCTTCCGCAGACCAAAGCCAGGAGGCGCCTGTCAGATCAACCTCGGCCACCGCTTCGGACTCTACTCCGATCCATTTGGCAGACCAGCTTGTGGCGGGGACGGTATCCGGATGAACAAAGGGGGAGAGCCCTTCAGCCGAAGCTGCGTTTATGAGCGAGAGGAGTGCAACAAGCATTGATTTTGTCATAGGTTTTTCTTACTGAACGACCCACTTGAACTGGGCAAAAAGGATCTTGGTGATGTCCGAGCCCGCCTTGGGCTTGAAGCTGATATTACCTGTTTTTTTCCAGTCAGACAGCGAAACTTTCAGATTGTGCTTGTTGAACAGCTTGTCCTTGGGAATCACCATCTCCTGCCAAGTGTCAGAGGCGGTGATTTCAAGCTCACCCGAATAATCGCCTGCTATGAAGATCAAGGTCTGCGGCTCGGTGCAGTAGAACCTAAAGCCGAGCGCCCCGTTCGCGGGGGCTTGCCACTTGGGGTCGCTCAAACGGTCGGTCCCGAAGCCCGCGTTGTTACTCGTGCACCGGAACCCTTTGACTCCTCCGACGCCCTCCACCTCCGCGATATTGCTCCAGACGCCCACGCCTCCATCGCCCGAGTAGATCACGTCAGAGGCTTTGTCGGTTGCACGGGCGTTGCCGAGTTTGGAGGGGATCGCGGCCCTGAAGTCCGTCGACACGACCACGGTCGTATCATAGCTCACATTCGCGTAGGCGAAGACGTAATCGTCCACATTTAAGACCGGCAGTTTGGATACCCACGTGTCGCCTTTCCTGACGGACTCGGCATCCCGCCACGCGCGGGAGATCCAGACGGGGTTCTTGAGCGAATAATATATTTCCACTTTTTGTACTCGGTCTGAATGTGAAGGCGTAACGGTCAGCGCCGGAACGCCCTCCGCGTCGAGCTTGATCTCCGCTTTCGGATGCTCGGGCCAGAAAACCTCTTTGCCCAGAACATACTTCTCCAGCCACATCTTGCAGTCCTGTCCGATCTTCTCGGTGTTGTGGTGACCCCGCGCTTGCATGGCGAAAGCCCAGGGCACGCCTGGCTTAAACAGCTTGAAGCTTTCCAGTCCCCGCTCACAGCACCCGTGATGATCGTTGCTGCCATTGAGAAAGAGCGTGGCGGCCGTGATGTAGGGCACGTGCGCCTCGGGGGCGATGCCGGCGAGATAGATCTTTTCGCCGGAGGTCTTTTCAGGCTCGGTGTATGGGATGTTGTACATCATCACCTGCCTGTTCCGCCAATATTCCGTCCAGCCGATGCCGAAGTACGCGACGACGGCCTTGATGCGCGGATCCATTCCGAGGAACCACATCAGCGTTCCGCCATACGAATAGCCTTTGGCTCCAAGGCGGCTCTTATCGACCTCCTTCTGCTGTTCCAGATAACTGAGCACCCGCGACTCGATGGCGTACCAGAGATAGTCGGAGGTCTGCTTGGGGTCGGTGATCGGCGTCCGGTCCGGCAATGAGGAGCAGGTCACCTTCCCGCCCTCCATGTTGCCGTGCGCCAGCTTCTCCGGATATTTTGTGTAGTGGACACGGTTGCCGCTTTTCCCGCAATAGTCATACGACATGACCGCCCAGCCGTCAGTCACATGTTCGTTATCGATGCTGGCGGCGCCCATCCAACCGTGGACGTTCAAAAGACCCGGGGCTTTCTTCGCGCCGGCCTTGACTTTATAGAGGCAGTACACGCGGACCTCTTCGCCCAGCACATACGCGCTGATGTACGACTCTCGATAATAGATTCCGTCCTTAGCCTCCTCCTTGACGACCTCCTGCTTGAAGTCGCCCCTGTTGGGATCGTAACCTTTCCAGATCTGGTGCGGTGTCAGCAAGGTCTCCCCGGCTGTTGCCGCAAGAACGGCCAGAACAATCAATGATGCCGACAGCATGTAGCCAAGCGTCTTCATTGCCTCACCCGTTGATCAAGCATTTCCTGCTTCAATGATCTGCTAATAGAATCGTTGAACTGTCTCTGATACTCCTCATCGCTCAGCTTGGACTCCATCGGCCGAAGGCTCACGTACGTCCCCCCCTCCCAGCGCATGTTCCGTATCTCGCGCGCCCCTTTCCAAGCCTTGCCGCCCGCTTTTACCTTCTGCCCGTCTTTGACGGTCTCGCCGCTGGGGCAGATGCTAAACTCCGTGACGGTCTGCCAGTTCGCGAGCGGCTCTTTCACCTTCAGATCAACAGGGACCAGTTCGTCCGCAGTGATTGAAACAGTCTGCCAGTCCGGAGACCCTTTCAACTCCTTCACCGTGACGTAATCAACAGCCGGCTTGCCGGGCTGAAGCGCGCCCCAGCCATTGCAGTTGAAGGTGACCACCAGCGCATTGTCGGCTTCGCACCGGATCTCAAACACCAGCTTTCCGCCATCCGGCCCGCGCCATTTGGGATCCGTCAGCTTCCGGGTGGAGGCGCGCCACAGGGGCGGATGCCCCCAGTTCGACAGGTACCAGTCCTGCCAGCCGCGCGTCCCGTCATCGATCATGCGTTCCGGCTTATCCGTTGCCTTCACGCCCGCCTCCTGTACCTGCGCCGGCGCCGCAGTCAGCATCCGTGAACTGAGGGTGTAGACGTCGGAATTGCCGTTGCCCGGCGCCTGCGCCAAATTCCTGAACTTTTCAGGCGTATCGTAAGTCACATTCGCATAGACGAAGAGCGGCTCGTCGACGCGCATCACCGGACAGGCCGCTTCAAAGGCACCGCCCTTCCTCACAACCTTTGCGCTGCGCCAGAACCGGGTCTTGTTGTTCAGCCCGATCGAATAGTAGACCTCAACCTGCTTCGCTGCCGCCGCTTCTGCCGGCGTGACGGTCATCAGCGGAACCCCCGTCGCGGCCTTGAGGTTCATCGCCAGCTTCGGCGTCGCCGGCATCGTGAAGCGCCCCTTCAGATGCTGCTCAAACCAGAGATTCCGGGTGACCGAAAAGGCCGGCGTGTGGACGTGATTCAGGTGCGGGGCCATGCTGAACCGAACCAGCGGCTCAGGCACGTTCCGCCAGTTCCACGCCATGTTGTTGATGGTGCCGTGGAAGTCGTTGACCGGCGACAACCAGAGGATCGGGCAGGCGATCCGCGGGATGTAGGCGTTGTCGGCGACGCAGGCCATTTCGAGCTCCGAGGATTTGGACGTGACGCAACCCGGCAGCTCAGTGGCCTGGCTCTCTAGGATATTGCCCGCGCCGCCGCACGACGGCACCGCCGCTTTCACACGCTTGTCAATGCCAGCCAGGTCGGTAGTGAGCTTGCCGCCCATGGAATGTCCGGTGGCGCCGATCCTCGCGGGATCCACCTCCGGTTGCTGTTCGAGGAAGGTGATCGCGCGCCGCGCCGCCAGCAGCACCAGGAACCAGTTGCTGTTGCGCGGCGACTCGACCGCGTCCAGCGTGAACTCGTCGGGCGTGAGCGCCCCGGCGAAATGGTTGGCCTTGTTCCGCTGCGGAGGATGCGTGGCGTCGAGCTTGCCCCAATCGGTCTGCGGGCTTTCATACGTCATCTTCGCCCGGCCGAAGTTCAGCCGGTTGCCGCCCCAGTTGATCGACATTCCGGCATAGCCGTTCTTGGCGTCGGCCACCACACCGTCCAAGCCGGCCGACTGACCGCCGCCGTGCATCTGCAGCACGGCGGGCAATTTCGCGCCGACTTTCGGAAAGGCGTAAAACGCGGCCACCTTCGCAGGTGAGCCTTTAAACACACCGACCTGGTAGCGGATGATCCGGCAGACCACGCCGTCCTCTTCCCACTCCTTGAGCACTTCCGTTTCCAGCGGCTCCTTCTTAGGATCGTAGCCGCCCCACAACTCATCGAGCGTCTGCGGCACCTTCCCATCCTTCAGCGGCGGAAGGGATTCCTGCGCGCAAGCATTCCCGCACAGGAGGACTGCGACTAAACCAAGCGTTTGATACGTCATCTGATCCCCGCT
The DNA here is from genome assembly GCA_964390795.1 of uncultured Lentisphaeraceae bacterium. Classification (GTDB taxonomy): domain Bacteria; phylum Verrucomicrobiota; class Kiritimatiellia; order RFP12; family UBA1067; genus CAYMLQ01. The sequence goes on along the minus strand of CAYMLQ010000014.1, from coordinate 33,876 downwards.
CCTGTTTACTGGACGCAAATCAACGTCCCTTTGGGGGCATTCACCTTCAGGACAAGGGAAGAAGTGGCCATGTCGAAACGGAGGCTGCCACCATCGAGACCGGTGATCGTCACCTTCGGATTAAACGCATTGGTGAATATGCTGTCGTGTCCGTTGTAGTCGGCCAGCACAAGCGTATTTCCCCGAGACCGGTCATAGGCTGTGATATCGACGGTGTAGGTGGCGTTGGACCAAGCGGCGTAGCCTCCATGCGCCCCGCTGCACAACCTTCCTGCGAGGAGCGTTGTGAATCCGTTCGTCGCGAGCGTGTACCTGAAGGTGTTGTTCCCTTTGTGTTCAAAATTCATGGCCGGATTGTCAAAAGCGGCACCGTTGGTGAAATTGATCGACCCGTTCAGCAGATCCAGCCAGCCAAAGCCAGAACCCAAGTGACCAGACAGAGTGAGAACCGTGCCGCCCAAACGCACCACGCCGCCCTGGCCGGCATGCACGTCCAGCGTCCCCGCCACCGTGAGCGTCCGCGCGCCAAGGCTGCTCTGCCCGGTATTGGCAGAGAGTTTGACCGTGGCATTCGTCTGAATTTCAAGCGAGGCGAAGGAACTCTGCGCATTCGTGACCGTAGCGCCTGACCCGATCACCACGTTATCCGATACGCTCGGGAGGTTGGTCGGCACCCAGTTCAGCCTGTCCATCCAGTTCGCGCCGTCGCCGCCACCGCTCCAGGAGAGCGGATACGGGAAGGTCAGGACTAAGGAGCTGGTTGAAGTTTCAAACGAGAGGTTCGCGATCAAGCCGCTGGCCCCCGTGTTGATGTTGACCTTGGCCGTATTGAAGCCGGAGTTGAACACCGTCCCGTTCCCGCTGAAGTCCATGAGCACGACGCGCAACCCGCTTCTCAGGTCGTAGTCAGAGATATCGATATTGTACGTGACGTTCGACCAGGCTGCGCTGAACAGCCCGTTGTTGCCGGAATAGAGATATCCGGCTGACAAGGTTTTGAAGCCTCCGGCGGAGAGCTTGAAGCTATAGGTGTTGTTGCCCTTATGTTCGAAGCTCATGCCTGAATTATCGACCGTGGCGCCGTTGGTGAACGTGAAGTTACCGCCGTTCATATCCAACCAGGTGATGCCCGAACCCAAGTGACCGGAAAGATGGATGGTCGCGCCGTTCAACCGCAGCGTGCCGCCAGCCTTGTTCAGCGTTCCTGCCACGGAGAGCGTCCGGCCGCTAGACAGGTCTGTTGCCAGCGTGACCGACGCGTTCGTTTGGATGTCAAGCGACGCAAAGGTGATCTGTCCGTTCGTGACCGCTGCGCTTGAGCCAACGGTCAGAATATCGGCGTTGCCGGTCGTACCGTCCGGATCCCAGTTCGCCGCCTCCGTCCAGTTTCTGCCGTTGCCTCCACCATCCCAGGTTCTCGTCACCGCCTGCGCGGAACCCGCCACCATCAGGGCCGCGAGGGCGCTGATCCTGAAGCTGCCGCTCTGTCTCATTGTCATATTGACCTCCTGTTCCTTGCACGACCCTTTTCGAGTCAATGGTGAATAGTGTAGGCGCTTCCTGCGCCTTTGTCATGTCGTACAAATGTACCACAAGGAGGGGCGGAGAAGTTCTAATGCGGGCGGTGCCAGCAACCCTCACCCCGGCCCTCTCCCAGAGGGCGAGGGAGCAAACAACGCGCTTTTTATTGTGAGTGTCGATCCGTAAGGCACTAAAGTGTGCCAGTCATCCAGATGTCCGCTGTGGGATTAAGTGTCATCGACTGAAGGAATTGCCGGAACTACACACGCAGGGATTGATGCGGAACAAGGTTCTTCAGAAAGTGTTCGCAAGGCAGACACAAGATGCCGTTGATCATTCGCCGTTCGGTTCCGCGATAGAGGAAATATCTGCGCGCTTCAGGATAATCCTCAAAATGCAATCTCAGTTTGCAAATTGAGTCTCAGAATGCAATGTGTGTTTGCGTTTCCGACAGGTTGTTTCCCTTGTTGCCGTACTATTCTGCGGGCGTCATGAATTTCCAGTTGAACTCGGAATAGCGGGATTTCCACGGCCCCTTAGGCGCAGCGGCCTCCCCCTTCAGCTTCCCGCCGTCGCGGACGGCGCGCAGCTCCTGCCGGGAGCAGACGCCCTTCTCGTAGGCGAAGGTCTCGCCGTCGTCGTCGTAGAGCGTGTACGCGCCCTCCCGGGTGCCGTAGTGCCGGACCTCCAGAGGCGTCGGGCCGTTGGCGAGGCGGATGTTGTTGACCGTGGCCATCAGGGGGACGATGCCGCCGTCCCTGACAAACAGGGGGATCTGATCCAGCGCGGCCGAGATCGTGATCGTGGCGTCCTCGCCCGCCAGTTTACCGGTTTGGAACTCGTACCATTTCCCTTTCGGCAGGACGACCTTGCGCGACTTCTCCCCCGCGATCATCGGGGCGACTAGGATGTTCGGGCCGAACATATACTGGTCGGAGACCTCGATAGCGCCCTCCTCCAGCAGCATGTGCCGGATCGGCGGGATGCCGGTGTGCTGGTAGTCCGCCATGGCCGTGTAGAGATAAGGGATCAGCCGCATGCGCAGCTTCAACAGCTCGCGGATCTGGTCCGTGGCGCCCGGCTTGCTCCAGGGCTTCAAGCCCGAATGCCAGGCGTTGAGCTGCATGACCGGCGAGAACAAGGCCGTCTGGTAGCGGCGCACCCAGTCCTCATCGCTCCGGCTGTCGCGCACCTCGGAGCACCACAGGACGCCGGCAAGGCTGCTGTTGGCCAGCGCCTGGATGAAACCGCGGTGCTCGTAGGTGTCGCTGTAGAGCGCGAACGGGTACGGGCTGCCGCCGGCGTTGGAGCCGCGCACCAGGCCGCAGGTCCGGCGGTTGAGTTGGCGGAACGTCTCCAGATACGCCTTCTGCATGACCAGTCCCTGGATCTGGCGCATCTGCTCGCCGCAGAGCCCGGACGGGAAGAGCATGTGCTCGGTGGAGAGTTCATCCACCTCATCGATCTTGTAGCCGCTCACGCCGAGGTCGAGCTGGACGCGGCGGTGCTGGGCCAGGAGGATATCGCGCGCCGCCTTGAACGTATAGTCGGGCACCTGCCCCAGCCAGTAGGTATGCGAGCCCGTGTAAGGGGCCAACTGCGGGTAGATCGGCGCTTTCTTGGAGACGAACAGGTTCTCCCAGAGATTGACTGAAATGCCTTTTGCGGTCATCGCCTTCATGAAGCCAGCGGGATCGGGAAAGCGGACGGGATCCCATTCATAGGTACACGGGTAGGCCGCGCTCTGCCATCCAGGCTCCAGCCCGAGCACGTCCAGAGGGAGGTCGCGCCGGGCGAACTCCTCCACCTCCTCCGCAACCTGTGCGGCCGAAGCGGTAGTGAGGATGCGGTGCCAGAAGCCCAGGCCCCAGCGCGGCGGCAGGCAGCCGCCGCCGCAATAGAGGTTGTAGCGGCGCACAACCTCCAGCGGGGTCTTGCCTGCGAACACCAGAACCTCCATGCCGGTGCCTGCCACATTCGCCTCGACCGCGTCGGACTGCGGACACGCCGACCACCGCTTGTCGGTCGTGCGGTCGATCTCCTCGGGATGGCTCGGGCTGTCCTTGCGGTTGCCGATCCCCATCTGGATGTGCAGCACCCGCGCGGCGTTGATCACCACGCCGTAGCCCGCGCTGGAGAGGTAGAACGGCGTCGGCGCATGGGAGGATGGCGTCACCCGCAGGCGGAAATCCTTCAGGCGCAGATTGACAACCCCGTCGGCGCGCATGCCCAGCCCGTAGAGGCGCTCGGCGTCGCCGAGCGGCAGCCGCACGCTCGCATAGACACCCTGCACCTGGCCCCGCGCTTCAGCAAGCGCCGGCGGCAGCGCAGCGTCGCCCAATTCCTTGAGCGCGTCCAGCATGGGCACTCCCGCATAATCCATCGGGCCGACCTCGGCCTTCCCGACGACCGCGCTCCAGACGCCCGGCGCCCGCAGACGCCACTCCAGAACCTTCATGGCGGACATCGTGGTGTCGACCCTGACCGGTGCAGCCAGCTCCGCCGCGGGCAGAGCCGCAGCCGCCGTCAGCAACGCGCCGGCAACGCATAGGCCAAGCATCCTCTTGTAAATAACCATTTTTTGCCCCCATGATTCAACGATTTCCGGTAGACGGACTCTCCGACCCGGCTCTTGTGATGGGGGCAGTGTAGATGAATCTCTTGCGTTTGTATTGTCGTACAAATGTACGACAGGGTGTGATGGCAGTGACGTAAAATCACACCTCTTCATCCTTGACAATATTCAATCGTATTGCATATTATCTGCACATGGAAAGAAACCATTGGATTGAGCGGATGCTCACGCCGTGCCTCAAACGAGCGGCAAAGCAGTTCCCAGCCGTCCTCGTGTCGGGTGCGCGGCAAGTCGGGAAGACTGCCCTTTGCCGGCATGTCTGGCCACAGGCCCATTACGTGTCGCTGGACATACCTTCCTCCGCAGAATCGGCACGTTACGATCCGCTGCGCTTTCTGTCGGAGCATCCGACACCGCTCATTGTCGATGAGGTGCAGTACGCACCCGAGCTGCTTCGCTATGTGAAAGCCCGCATCGACGAAGACCGCACCCCGGGACAGTATCTGTTGACCGGTTCACAGGATTTCGCGGTGATGCAGGGGGTGACCGAAACCTTGGCCGGACGTTGTGCCATCCTGCGTCTGCCCACGCTGGGAATCGAAGAGCTTGAAGCCTCTGACAATCGGGCCGTCGACGAACTTTTATGGCGGGGCGGCTGGCCAGAGCTTCACGCGCGGCCGGAGTTGGACCGTGAGCTTTGGCTGGGCTCCTATTTGGCCACCTATTTGGAGCGGGATGTCAGGAACATACTCAATGTCGGGAGTCTGCGCGATTTTGACCGTTTCCTGCGGGCCGCCGCTTACCGGGCAGGCCAACTGGTCTCTTTCAGCGAGATCGCCCGGGATGTGGGCGTCGCTCTCAACACCGTCCGCAAATGGGTTTCCGTTCTTGAGGCAAGCCATCAGATCGTCCTGCTGGAGCCTTGGTTCAGCAATGAGGGCAAGCGGCTGATTAAAACGCCCAAGCTATACTTCAGGGATACGGGTCTTCTGATCTATCTGCTGGGGTTCCGGGCGTGGAAAGATGTCCGCGCCCATGCCATGTGGGGCGCTGTTTGGGAGAATGCCGTTGTCGCCGAATTTCACAAGGCGTTCGCCAATCGCGGTCTCCGTCAGCGGATGTGGTTCTGGCGGACCGTCAACGATGAAGAGCTGGATCTTATCGTGGACTTTGGTCCCGGGGACGTCTGGGCCTTTGAAATTAAGGCCTCCGAAAAGCCGGAGCCGCGCGATCTAAAAGGCTTCGGTTCCTTCGCCAAGCAATACGGAGAGACCGCATTTTCTCACGGCATGTGCATCTGCCGTAACGCCGCCTCGTATCCCTTGTCCAAAGACGGTCGAATCCGTGCGGTGCCCTTAGCTGAAGGCTTATCACTCTTGGCCAAACACGGAAGTCTGGCTGGAAGCGTTTAGCGACACGTCAAATTGATTCTCGCTCGTGGCATCAGTCAGCCCTTTTCCCCAAGGTATTTGGCCACGGCCTGCGAGCGGGAGTGGACGTGCAGCTTCGTGTAGATGCGGGCGGTGAGGGTGCGGACCGTAGGGAAGCTGATGCCGAGCTGGTCGGAAATCTCCTTCTGCAGGTAGCCTTTGGCGAGCAGGCGAAGCACCTCCTGCTCGCGCGGCGCCAGGCTCTCCTCCACGGCCACGCGCGGATCCGCGGCCGGCTTGCGGAAGGCCTGAACAATGCGCCGCGCGATGCTGCTCGTCATCGGCGCACCTCCTTCGCAGACATCCCGGATCGCCTCCAGAAGCCGCTCCGGGGTGACCGGCTTCGTCAGGTAGCCGATGGCTCCGGCCGCCAGCGACTGAAAGACCACTTCCGTATCGTCAAACACCGTCAGCATGATGAAATGCGTATGCGGCAGCAGCGGGGCCAGACGTTCGACACACTGCACCCCGCTCGCGCCGGGAAGATTGACGTCCATCAGGATCACGTCGGGGTTCTGCCTAGCCAACGTTTCATAAGCCTCTTCGGCTGAGCCGACCGCCGTCAGGCAGCGCGTTCCCGGCCCGTCTTCCAGAATCTTGCGCAGGCTCTGGCTAAGCCCGGCGTCGTCCTCCACCACGGCTACGGCAATCGTCTTTCTCGTCGTGTTTTTACCCATGGCTGAGAAGGCTCCTGTTACGATGATTAAAGGGGATCACAAAAAGAATCGCACACCCTGCGCCGGGCTCACTGGTGAAGTGTGCCTCTCCGCCAACGTGAGCCATTCGCTCGCGCATGTTTGCCACACCGCGGCCGGCAGCGAGCGCCGCCGCCGTGTCGAATCCGCCGCCATCGTCTTTAACCTCCACCGTGAAGCAGGCGTCTGCAACCGCCACCCGCAGGGTCACCGTGCCGGCACGGCCATGCCGGACGGCGTTGTGGACCGCCTCACGCGCGGCAAGAAAGACATTGTGGCGTATCCCGGATTCCAGAGGCACGTGTGGAAGCTCATCGGGAATGTCGACTCGGAAACGCACGTCGGCCAGCGCCAGATATTCCTCAGCGAATTTGCAGAGGTAGCTCACCAGATGTTCAAGCGTGTCGCGTGCGGGATTGACGGCCCAGACGATCTCATCCAGCCGCCGCGTGCTTTCACGGGCGCGGTCATAGATTTCAGCCAGACGTTCCTGTTGCTCGGAATCCCCAGCCGACACCTTTTGAGCCCTGTTGCCGAGCATGGCGATCTGGGCCAGGCTGGCACCGAGTTCGTCGTGAAGGTCACGCGCGATGCGGGCACGCTCCTGTTGCCGCGCGGTCGTCTGCTCCAGCCGCGACAGCGCCAGTTGCGACCGCTGCCAAGCCAGGTACCGCCACCCGCTGAAGACCAAACTTGAGGCCAGAACCGCACACATCGCCCAGAACCACGCCTGCCGGGTCACAGGCTGCGGGATGCCCAGCTCGATCCGCTGAACCTCGCCGTGCCGGCGATCCCGCAGCGAGAGCTGCCAAACGTTTTCCCCTGCGGCCTTGATCCCCTCCACCACACAGCCCACGGCCTCGCCCACCACCGGCCGGAACGGACTGTAGACAAACAAGTCCCCGTCGCGCGCCCCGGCATCCGTCAACTCGATCTGCATCGCCGAATGCAGCGCCGTCACCCGCTTGATCTCGGCCGCTCCGCAATAGATGTGCAGGCTCGACCCGATCAAGGCCGCCTTGTAAGGCGACTGGGGCAGCTCCGTGATGCACAGGTGCTGGGAGGCCGACGCTGCGAGGAACGGCGTGGTGTAACTGCCCTCAACCACGCCCAGATAGCGGTTATCCCAGAACGACCAGACCGCATAGCGGCGCGCAGGGTCTAGCCCGATGCGGGCAAAGTCGAGCGACACCCTCTGCTCCTTCTCCAGCGGGTTCCACAACAGCGCCACAGTCCAAGCCCCCCACCCCCGCCTGACCGCTCCGACGAGGCGCGGCCATTCCGCGCTTGTGCATAAGTCCGAAACCTCTGTCCGCTCCCGGGCCGGCGGCGTCAGGATTTCGACATTCCGCCAGTAGGGCTTGAAACGTTCCTCGTTCCACGGGTCGGACGTGAAGGCCGCGCCGCAGGACAGGCCCACCATGCTGATCCACGTCCTGGACAGGGGCCAGCCGCCGACCACCGGGTTGATATCCTTCAGCTCAGTAGCCATGTAGTAGCAGTCGTTGTCCACCGCAAGCCAGCGGCCGTTAAGCGCATAGGACCGGAGCACTTTTTCCATGACATCCCGAACGCCCTGACGGACGGTGTCAGGCCCGGAGCGGCTCGCATCCGCAATGCCAACCACCGCACGATTGGGCGCCTTAGGCTGCATGCGATTGTCGCAGTCCAAAAGATAGGTCTCTTCCCCGGCCGCCCGCCTGATTTCCCAATAGATTTCCCGCGCGATTTCAAAAGGCGTCTTAACACCTTCGGGATCATGGGAAGGGAACTCGTAAGTAATTTTCAAGTAGGAGAACCCCGCCTGAACAGCCTGTCTCACGGCGTCGATATTCTGGGTCAGAGACTGCGACGGTTCGATCAACTCCAGCCTCAGGCCGGGGCGGGCTCCCGCCGCGGCAATGCGACGGGCATAAAACGGCAGGCCCTCTGGAAACTTATCGTTCGTCTCGAGCGACACGCCGGGCTCCACCGCATAACCGCGGTCAATCTGGATGACCTCCGGCCTCAGGTGTCCGTTCGACGTCAACACCTGATCGGTGACTTCGAGCACATCTTTGCCGGTGACGCTGAGCCTCAGATGGTACCAACTGTTCCAGCCGGACAGAGCGCCCTTGGACGTCCGCGTGCCGTGGGTCTTCGCGACCCACTCTGTCCAGCGCGTCAGCGCCTCCTGTGGCGGCTCCATGAAGAGCGCCATTTGCTGTCCCCACCGGCTCTGGCCCGGAGCCACCTGAACGCCGCCCATGTCGGAGCGCAACGACAACCCCACACGCCCCTCTCCCTGAACGGCCACCTGTGCGTAGGCGTAAGCCACAGGCGTCCCCACCGGCCCGAACAGGAAGCCGACTCCGTCACTGCGGTAGAGACTGCCCTGTTCCTCGATTCTGAGGGGTTTGCTCATATCAGAGACGGAGGAGACAACCTGCGTATTGGCATTCAGCCCGGTGACGATCCAAGCCGCCGGATTGCCGGCCAACTGGAGCGCTCCGGCAGCGCGCTCAGCCTGTCCGCCCGTCAGGGCCTCTTCCATCGCCAGCGGAGCGACCCCAGCAAGACTCACCGGGCGTTCTCCGAAGTTTTTGATCCCAGCCCGCAGCGAAACCACAGGCACCCCGAGAACCTTTTCGACGCGCAAGAGCAACTCCAGCCGCTCCTTCTCGAAGCGGATCGTCGAGAGGCTCACGTCGGCCGGTCCATACGGCGTGCCCGCGTCCGTGAAGGTGTTTGTGCCGACCAGCATTCCAGACGCGGAGTTCAGCACCTGAGTGACGTCTCCGATCACAACCGCCGCAGAGAAGCCCCCCCAGAAGCCGTCCACCCCCGGTGCCGAGAGGGTGACCGTTCGTCCTCCGTCCTCCAGGCTGACCGCCACCCCTCCCGCAGGCCCGCTCTGCCCAAGTGCCGCTGGGGCAACAACCACCCAGAACAGGGCGGCTTTCAGCACAAACCGGCTGCCCCCTCCGGACAGACTCATGATCCTTTCCATCCCAGGCGGCACGAGATACGCGCCGCGCCGTCCTTCACCGTCTGCCCGATCCCCGGGATCCTCTCCGGCTTCACGCGCATGGCCGGGCCCGTGACCCACACCGAGGCGATCGGGTATCCGCTGCGGTCGAACACGGGCGCGCCCACGCAGTAGATGCCCGCGTACTCCTCTCCCCTGTCCTCCGCATACCCGAGCGCGGCCACCTTCAGCAGTTCTTTTCGAAAAGCCTGCGGCGTGGCGAGCGTGTTCGCGTTGAACCGCACGAACTCGGTCTGCTCGATCACCCGCTCTCGCCGCTTCTCGGGAAGATACGCGATGATGGCCTTGCCCGGCGCTGAACAGTAGGCCCGGATGCGATGTCCCGCGTTGACCGAAAAGCGGAACAGGTGAGAGCCCAAGGCCTGCTCCAGCACGATGATCTCTGGCCCGTTCAATACGCCGAGGAGAATCGTGTCCTCCAACGCGTCGCGCAGGTCGCGCATCACCGGCAGGCTACAGCCGATCAGGTCGGTCTCCGACAGCGCCTGCTGCCCCAGCATCAGCATCTTCTGCGTATGCCGGAACACTTTGGTCTCCGGATCGCGCTCCAGATAGGCGGCCTTCTCCAGCGCCAGCGTGATGCGGAACACGCTGGAGACCGGACACTTGAGTGCCTGCGCGATCTCGACCTGGCCTTTGCCGTCCGGGTGGCGCGCCAGATACTCGAGAATGGCGAGGCCGCGCTCCAGGCTCGGCGCGGTGTACCGCGCGTCGTCTTTCTTCGTCATGAGCTTATTCTTCCCGCGAAGCACGCGAATGGACGCGAAAGGGAGCCCTTCTCCTCATTTGACCGTGATCAGCGTGCCGGGTACGGCGTAGTAGAAGGTTGCAGTCCCCGTGTCCTCGTCAACCCTGACCTTCCAGTTTGTGGGCAGGTTGGTTCCAGCGAAAGGCCCCGTCAGAGCGCCCGTGCAGGAGGCGACCGTGTACGTCTTCTCCCGGTTCAGCAGCCCCAGATCCGCGATCTGCAAGGTCAGCCCGACCACCGACAGGCTCCCCGTGCCAACCAACTGGTCGCACGCACCGTCCGACGTCACGTTGATCCGCAGGACGCCGTTCAGCGCGACATTCGACACACGCTGCACACCGATTCCGTTGCCCGCCGGTGCAAGAGGGTCCGTCACGGTCAGCGTCCCGTTGGAGACGGTTCCCCCTCCACTTACACTGACCAGCGCCTGCGTCGCGCCGTTGAGATCCAAGACCGCGCCGGAAGCGACGCTCGCACGGCCGGCAAGCCCAACCCACTTGTCCTGCAGATACGCCTCCGCGTTGCGGCGGGCCGCGTCGCTCAGCGCGGAGTTAAAAACCAGCGCCTCGCCGATCTGAATGTTGCCTCGATAGGCATTGCCCGGACTGATGTTCCCCAGCGTGAATAACGACTGTCCGGTGCCCTCTGATGAGGTAAACGCGGGCAAGCCGTTGGTGCTGTCTGACCGTCCATTGACGTAGACATGGGAACCGCCGGTTACGCCGTTTTTCAGAACCGCGGTATAAATCAGGGTGCCATTCGTGTTCATACCGCTCACGCCAACGGAAGTGCCCGACGCCGCGATGTTGTTGAGTCCCACGCCCCCGAAATTCAGAAGCTGGATCCGGTCCCAGCCGCCGTCGTCATGCCCCCACAAACCACCGTTGACTTTATACGTCACCTGCCGGAATACCATCATCACCGTCAGGTTGGAAATGCTCGACGCGTTGATATTGAGCAGGCTGGTAATCTCGTCGTCCACGCCGTCAAACTGGAGCGCCGGCAGGCCGTTGAAAGCCGCCAGGCCGGTCACATAGGTCGGACGCTGGTTCGTGGCCGTCTGCAAGGCGGGCTTGTTGTTGCCGCTCAGGTCGCCCCAGTAGCCGACCGGCTGACCGGACACCGTGACTGCCCCGCTGCCGTTCGCGTTGGTGAAAAGAGTCGAGGCGTTAGACGCGTCCAGCCGGAGTTTGAGACTGCTGAGCGTATCCGCCGCAAGTTGCGTCGCGCCGTTCGTGGCAAAAACAGACAGCGCCGGAAGCGTCAAGGTTCCCTGCTCAACGGACGTGACGCCGCTGTAGGTGTTGCTGCCGCCCAGAACCAGCGTGCCCGTGCCCCGCTTCGCGAGGCCGCCCGCGAGCCCGCTGCCCAGCAGGTTTGCGGCGATGCCCACCTTGAACCCCGCCGTGTCGATCACCGCATTGCCCGCACCGACCGCACAGGCCAGATTGGCGCCGTTCATGAAGGACATGTTGTTCGTCCGCGCCTTCAGCGTGCCGCCGTTGAAGTTGAACGTATTCGCGCCATATGCACCGGCCTCGAGCTGAATGAGCGAGAGCGTGCCGCCGTTCAGATTGATTGTCGAACGGCTCACGGTCCCGGCCGCGCCGTTGCCCATGTAGAGCCAGCCGCGGTTCCCGCCGCCGGTTCCCGTGCTGGTTCCCGTGCCCACGTTGACTTCGCCGTTCGTGAGCGTCAGCGTCGCCACGCCGCTGCACGCCACAGCGCCATTGTCCCAGCGGGCGCCCATGTTCATGGAGTGGCCAACGTTCACCGCGCCGTTGTTCACATTCAGTATGCCGACCGGCGGCCCGCTGTTCGCGGCGATGCGCAGATAACCGGCACCGGCTGCCGAATTCGTCAAATCGAGCGACCCGCCATTCACGGTGATCGCATTGGTCGTGTTGCCGTCGACTCCGATATAGTTGGCGGAGCCGCCGGTGTCGCCGCCGAAGCAGACCGAGCCTGCGCCTGGAACAAGCGTCAGCGTCTGCCTGTTGTTCAGGAGCAGCCGATTCGGGCCAACGATACCGCCGCCAACACCGAAGGTGATATTGGCGTTCGCACCCGGACTCCAACTCGCATTGCTTAAGCTGACTGAACCGTTCTGAAGCGTACCGCCGTTAAACACGAAACCCGCAACGGACAGCGCCTGGCTGTAACCGCCCAGATCGAGCGCGGCACCGCTGTTCAGGGTAACCGCACCACTCGTGTTGAGCCGGTTGTTGCCGCCCGCAAGCATGAGCGTCCCGGCGTTGATCGTCGTGCCGCCCGAATAGGCATTGGCAGCGCTCAGCACCAGCTTGCCCGAACCGCCTTTGATGAGCCCCGCCGCACCGCTGCCGTTGGCAATCACGCCGCTGATTTCCGCCGCCGCATCAACTGCGGAAGCGTTGACGTTGACCGTGCGGACCGCACCGTTGAGGGCCAGACCGTTGACGAACGTCACGTTTGTGTTTGCACCCGTATCGTTGAGGACAAGCACGCTCGGGTTGAACGCCGAGGAACCCCACGTGACGGTGGCGCCAGAAATCAACGTGGCACCGTACCCAAGGTCAACGAGGAGGGGTACATTGACGGCGCTAAACCCGCTCGCCGTGTTCGGAACGAGAGTGATCTGCCCCATGTCCGTGCCGAGCGATGCCGTGATCGTGCCACTCGCAGACGAGAGCGAGGCGCTATTCAGCGTCACGTTGGTCATGGCCGGAATACCTCCCCCGAAATCGGCCTGCAGGATGCCTCCCAGCGCCGTCACGCCCATCGAAATGGGGGTGCCACTGAGCAGCGTCAGCGCATTCGGGCCGGTTTTGACCAGCCCCGCGACCGCAGGCAGGGTGAACTGACTGTCATAGACATAATTCCCGGCTGTGGTGTCAAACCCGAAAATCGTGTTGCTCGCGAAAACGCCCGTGTTGATGAGCGCGTTGATGTTGTCGTTTGACCAAACGCCGACACCCACCGAGAGCCCCGCACCCGCCGCGAGCGTCACCCGGCCCGCCTCGGCGAATCCCGGCAGGGCGTTGGTGCGCGTGGCCGCCAGCACGCCGTTGCTGACCGACGTGCCGCCCGCGTAGCTGTTCGCGCCGGTGAGCGTGAACACGCCGGAGCCCAGCTTCACAACCGAGCCGTTGCCCGAGATCGCTCCCAACTGCGTCAGCGTCCCCGCCCGGTTGACGACCAGCGAGGCGTCGGCGTTCACCAGACTCACCGAACCCGCGCCGGTTCCGACCGTGCCTGCCGAGCCCCCGTTGCCGACTTGCAGCACGCCGTTGGAGACCGTGACGTTGCCGCTGAAGCTGTTATCCGCCGTCAGCAGCAAACCGCCGTTACCCGACTTCGTGAACCCCGCCGTCGAGCCGCCAAACAAGTTAACGAGTGGCGCGGACACGGTCAGCGTGCCGCCCGTGACCGCAAACAGGTTGTTGCCGACATGGACGCCGTTGTTCGCCCCGCCCGTTGTGCCGATAGTGGAACTGCCACCTGAAGTAACCGTGCCCTTCAGTTGGTAGGCCTGGTAAGATGTGTTCACGCCGCCAACTGCAAGGAGTGTCCCCCCGCTGAGATCCAGAGGCCCGAAAGTCGTGAACGTGCTGTTGTTCCGAACCGTTCCGCCACTCTCGACAGACAGCTTCACAAGCGGAAAGGCGCTGGCACTGCCGATCGTGTCGTTGGCATTAAACTGCAGCGTTGCACCGCTTCCGACGACAATACTCCGGTCTGCGGACAACAGATAACCGAGCGCACTGTTAGTCGGGCTCGGGTAATTGTTGCCTGCGTTTGCAATCAGCGTGCCTTGCGTCACCGTGACGTTGCCGGTCATGCTGCTCTGGTTTGACGTCAGCGTCAGCGCTCCGCTACCGGACTTAGTAAAGCCCACGGGACCGGTCAGCGCGTTACTGACTATGGCGTTGGCGTTGGCAGTAAAGAAGGGCGTGCCAGTCAGCGCCAGCGAGCCGCCTCTCAACGTGTACGTTCCCGTCACGCCAGAGTTGAAGGTCAGGCCGCCAAGCGTAATGCCCGCGTCGGCCGTCACCGTGCCTGCCGTGCCGCCCGCCCCGAAGACCGCCGTGTCGCCGCCAGCGTTGTTCCACGCCGTGTGCGCATCGCCCGCGCCGACCCAGTTCGCGGTCGAGGTGTTCCACGTTCCGGAACCGTCCACCGCAGCACCCGACGTGCCCGTACTCCAGGTGTAGGTATCCGCCGACACGCTTCCCGCCCACACAGCCGCTGCGGCCACCCACAGCGCCGCCAACCGCCGAACGCCCAGGCGAACACACTCTGCTATCTGACCCTTGCTTTGCATTTCGCTCTCCTTTTGACCTCAAACAGCCCACGCAACCCTGTTGAACAGCCGACACGGCTTTTGAAACGCATTTTCAAGCGTAAAAACACAGTTTTCACAGATGAATAGCATTTTCACATGTAAAAAGAATGGCATACCCCCATCTCGAAAGGCAAGCAGAAAACGCACAAATGAAAAGCCATGTGGCGAAAAGTCGGGCGGCCCTTCACGGCTCACTCGGCGAGATAAGGCGAAACGGTCGGCCATGCGCCGCGGAGGGCGCCCCTATGGCGAATGAGTTTCGGGAAAAGGGCTCCAGCCGGATCAGGTGTCACCGGGGTTTGGTTCGGAGCGAGATAGAGGCATCCGATCTCGTCAGCCGGCAAGGTGTCGACACACTTCCGAGCCTCCCCCAAGGCGGCTAACCAGTTCCGTTTCAGCACCCTGATGTCGAGCGGACTCAGCAAGCTCAGGCGGTCGAGGTCGTTCTGCGTGTAGGCACCGTGACGTCCGATTTGATCCAACAGGAACATAGGCGTGAAGCCGGGGTCTTTCCCGCAGGCAGCCCAGACGAGTGCGCCAAGGCTCAGATACGTTGCGTGGAGATGCAGGATGTCCACGAAATCACGAACCTCGCTCCTGCCCGCTAAGGCAAGCATCTTGTTGGTTGCCGCATCGGCGTCATGCAGGCGGTACCCGCACGTCTCATCTTTCTGCACGGGGAAGAACCGGAAGGCGCTGTCCTGCGCCCATTCAATCTTCAGCGGCTGTCCGGACACCGTCACGACGGCCCGGTGGAAAGTGGGTGTACGCAACAACCACGTGAGCCCATAACCGGCACCCCGAAGCGTGGCAGCGTCCAACTCCGCACTTAGGGCCACGCTGTCCTCCACATCGTGGAAGAGGTCGATATCCTGCGAAAAACGGGGCGTATCTTCCGCGCGATGCAGCACGGTTGCCCCCGCGAGATAGCTTTCCGGACTGCGGTTTAACGCGATCCGCTTGAGCACCTCGGACTGGATGACGCTTAGCGGCATAACTTCGCGGCGAGCAGGAACCCCTGCCGGCCTCCGTGTTGACGCAAACCTCGCACGATCTCAGGGATGTCCACGAGTGTCAGTTCGAAATCCTGACGCAGATACCAGAAGCATTGGGCGTAGAATCTTCCGAAGGCTCGGCGCGCTTCTCGCACGCGAACCATATTTCGCGCATCCTCGGAGGACAGGTGCCGACTGCCCCCCCCCCTTTTTTTCTTCCGTCCGGTCTCGGCGAGTTTCAGATCGCAACGGGTTGGCGGTATTTCCATAACTTCTTATGATAAGTCGCTTGCGGGCAAAGTTCAAGCGGTAATCGGTTGGTGGCCGGGCGATCGAGGAACGCGCGTAGTGTGTGCGTAGCGCTGGGAGCGGGGACACTCCTGTCCCCGTTGTGAACGGTTGTACAACACCGAGCCGCAGGATACGACGAGAGGAGCGCCTGCGGAACGACGCTTGGCCGACGTTTCGGGGACAGGAGTGTCCCCGCTCCCGAGCTTGCGACACAGGTTCGCCAGCAACGCTCACTCCTCGAACACCCCCGGCCACCAAACGATTACGTCCAAGCGGATTGCTAAGCAGATGAGACCCACCTACCTGACACTGAGCACCGTCGCATGCGATGCCCAGTACATCGTTGCCGTTCCCGCGCCCGGCGTGCGGTCATACCGGACACGCCAGTCGTCCGGCAGATCAGTTGCCACAAAAGACCCCGTCAGCGTGCCGGAACAGGATGCCAGCGTGTAGGCTCGCCGAATATTCAGAAGCTCGGGCGTGGCGATCTGTAGCGTGACACCCTCCAGAGACAGGGCACCCGAGCAGACCAGCCGGTCGCCAATCCCGCCCGCCGTCACGTCGGCCAGCAGCGTCGCGCCCGCCAGAACCGGCGAGCCGGGAAGCGTGAGAACACCGACCCGATTAGTGCCGCCAGGCGCGAGCGTGTGCGTCACGGTCAACAGGCCGTTAGAGACGGTGCCGTCACCGCTCACCGACGCCAACGTCTGCGACATGCCGCCGAGGTCCAGTGCCGCGCCCGCGGCAACCCGCACCGCGCCGTTCGTGGGAAGCACGGGCAAACCCGCGTCGGAGGCCCCGAGCCACTTGTTGCGTAAATAGGCATCCACTTCGCGTCGCATGCTGTCGCCCAGCGCGGTGTCGAAAACGAGCACCTCGCCAATCTGGACGTTGCCGCGAAACCCGTTTCCCGGACTGATGTTTGCGAGCGTGAGCGAGGGGAGTCCCGCCACCTCAGACGAGGTGAACGCGGGCAGCCCGGCCGCGCTGTCTGACTGCCCATTGATAGTGACGCAGGACCCGTTGCTCACGCCCTGCCTCAGAACCGCCGTGTAGAGCAGAACCGCGTTCGTGTTGATCCCTTTGACCGTCGTCCACGCATTCGACGTGGTCACGCCGTAGCAATCAGGGGCGCTCTGGCTGCTGAGGTTGAGAAGCTGCATCCGGTCCCAGCCGCCGTTGTCGTGCCCCCACAGACCGCCGTTGGCTGTTTTAGCAACTTGCCGGTAGACCATGGCCAACGTCAGGTTCGGCAGATTCGTCGCGTTGATATCCAAGAGGCTGGTGATGTCGTCGTCTACGCCGTCGAACTGAAGCACCGTGCGGCCGTTAAACTCCGCGCTGCCGGCGACAAAGAGGGGGCGGCGGGCGTTCAGCGCCTGAGTGGCGGGCCGGCCGTTGCCGCTGCGGTCGCCCCAGTAGCCGACGGGCTGACCGGTCGCCGTGACTGCGCCGCTTCCGTTGGCATTCGTGAAGAGCGTCGAGGCGTCCGACGCGTCCAGCCGCAGCTTGAGAGCGGCGAGCGGCAGAGACGAGAGCTTCACGGCCCCCGTCTCAATGGCGGTCACGCCGCCGTACGTGTTGTGCCCGCACAGCGTCAATGTCCCTAAGCCTGTCTTGACGAACCCTGCCGCACCGGCCAGCGACGAACCGATGACCGCAGGCGTGTGCACGGCGAACACCGGCGCGTTCGTCAGCGTCAGCGTGCCACCGGAAAGGGAGTAAGCCCCCGCACCGACTGTAGGGAAGACCAGTCCGCCAACCGTGAAACCGTCTGCGGCGAGCGTCACCGTGCCCGCAGTTCCGCCCGAACCGAACACCGCCGTGTCGCCGACGACGTCGCTCCAGACCGCATGAACGCCGTTCGTGCCGACCCAGTTCGCGACCGAGCGATTCCATACGCCGACACCATCGACCGCAGCGCCCGAAGCGGTTGCGCTCCAAACGTAGGAGAGCGCGTACGCCGCCGGGCCGAGAAGCGCAACCGCGTCCACCGCCGTGCTGACGTGTGAGGACACCAACCCTTGCCCGTTGGCGGCGAACACCCGGAAGAAGAGCGCCTGGCCAGAGACGAGGTTGGTGAGCGCCAGCGAAAATGCGCCAGCACCCTGGGTGCCGACGCGCATGACGTGCTGCCAGAGGTTGGTGCTATCGCCCGCGTCCGATGTGCCCCAGGCGATGAAAACGTCCGCCGTGTCGTTGCTGACGGTGTAGAGCAGCTTGCCACTGACCACGGCGGAGGTCCGGTTACTGCCGACTGGCATGCCGTTCGCCACGGCCAACAGCCCCTGAGAATCGTAAACCGCTCCGCCGCCGGCAACGGCCGCGCGGTTCATCGCCTCGCGGCAGAGACGCTGCTGGTACTTGTTCTCGCGCCAGACGTCGTCCGCATTCAGCGGCACGCAGTTGGTCATGTCCTCGCGCGGCAGCGCCGCGAGGGCGGCCTGCCCCGCACGGATCAGCGCCAGCGCATTGGTGTAGTTGATCCCCGTCACTCCGCTCAGGCACGGGCTCGCCTCTGGACGGTCAAACCAGATCAGCTCGCCCGCGCTCTTGACGCTGTCCGCATTGGCCACATTCCTGCCCGTGTACGCGGCAACCTGACTCAACTGGGCGAAGGTCAGCGGCGAACGCCCGCCCGCGTTGCCTGGATAGTTGGCCCCATAGCTCGGGTAGTACACCGCATTGAGGTCGAGCCAGGTGACGATGCGGTCAAACTCCGAAGCCGTGAGCGCCACCCGGTTGGTGTGCGAGCCCCGGATCGTCTGCACCAGCCTGCTGGCTTGCGACCCCCAGCTCTTGGCCTGCTTGAGCGCTGCAGGCCCCGCGCCGACGGCGCCCGTGTAGCCCTTGCGCCACAGCTCGGCATACGAAGCATTGAAGCAGACGCCCTTGTCGCCCGCGAGCACCACGTTCGCCGCCCCCGTTCCGCCGGTGTCGTGACACCCCAAGCACTTCGCGTTGAACACGGGCTGAACCTCGGCGAGGTAGTTGAACATCTTCGCCGGCTCGCCCTGCCAGCCGGTCAGCGCGTCAGGGCCTCGCATGAACGCGGCAGGCATCCGCACGCCCGTGGGATGCGGCGCGAGCTTGCGATCCTCGTGACAGCCGACACACCCTTGCGCTTCGCCCGGCTGGATCACCGTTCCAGAGCGCATGGACTGTACCATCATCCCGTCCGCATCGAGCAGTTGGAAGAAGACGAAGGTTCTGGGCGACACCAGAAAATGCGCCGACCCGTCGTCCTCGACCGGCACCGTACCGAGAATGCGCTTGGTCTCAAAGCTGTCCCAGTTCACGCCGGGCGCCTCGATGCCCTGCGCGTTCCAAGCCTGGCTGCTGTAGGTGCGCTTTTCGGGCGACTCCACCACGCGCAGATACTTGACCGTGCCGCGCGCCACGCCGGCCATGTGGGTGCCCTTGTAGACGTCCACCACGTAAAACCGGCCTGGCGTGTCGTCGTATTTGCGGGGAACCGTCACCGCACCCGGCCGCACGCGCGCCGCCAGCGGCATGGGATCAAAGCAACCGACGTCGCCCGCGCCCTCGTCATGCAGAAGCGTGGCGCTGCCGTCTGCCGCGTCAAGCAGATAGAGCGCCATATGCTCGCCCGAGCCGGTCTGGCGCGAGCAGAGGAAATAGCGTCCGCCCACGCCTGTCCCTGGATCGGCCAGAGGAAAAGGATCCTCATGCTTTGGGGTTGTGCCTGCAAAAAGGTCATAGGCGCTGTTGACTATCGCGTTGACCTGCACCCAACTCATAAGTCCGTCGGGCCACATGCGGACGACGGCGGCAGCGCCGTCGCGAGCCACGCGCCGGTCGACCACGGCGATCGCGCCCCACGGCTTGTCGTGGCAGGCCACGAACGTGCAGACCGCCTGCTGCGTGCCCGGAATCTCGCGCGCGTCGAGCATGCCGCCCGGGCTGCTGGTGTTGTTCCCGAAATAGACCGCATGGCCCGTACCCTCGGGATCGCTGGTCCACAGTCCCTGTGCGTCGCCGAAATTGCGGTCCACGTACTCCCAGCGGTCGTAGAGCAGACGCCCGTCAGACATCAGGCTCGGATGCCCCTCGAACAGCGTGCTTTTCGCGATCTGGGTGACGTTGGCGCCGTCTGAGTCCATGCGGTAGAGGTTGTGCGACAGGTGCTTGTTGCACATCACGTATTTCGGCTCGCGTCCGGAGACGAAGACGATGCGGTCGTCTGGCAGGTAGACCGGGTCGAAGTCATCGACGCCCGCCAGCGCGGTGAGCTGCCGCAGCCCCGTGCCGTCCGCGTTAATCTCGTAGATGTGGTAGGCGTCCGCCAGACTCTTGCGCCAGGCAAACACGATGCGCGCCCCGCCGAAATGCACGTCCGGATCGCGGATGACTCCGGTCGCTCCCGCGTCGAGGATCGTCCACACACTGCCGCTGACCGGGTCGAACACCTTCAGCGCGGAATTGCCCCCTTCGTAGATACCGTTGCTGATCTCCTTGGGTGCCGAGGGATACATGGTGTGCGTGTTGTGGTGGTCGGTCTGGTACTGGTTGCGAACCACAAACAAGATCGGCTGGTTGGTCACAGCCGGGGGCAGCGCGGCCTGCGAAACCGAAACCGCCGCCAACAGGCAGCCCAGCAGCAGCGCCCGTCCCGGGAGCGGGGACACTCCGGTCCCCGGCGCGGCCCTGGGAGCGGGGACACTCCTGTCCCCGCAGCAAGGACAAGCGTGTCCTTGCTCCCACAGCTCCGCACGCCCTGCGCTCAACCTGTTGACTTGGGTTCTCATAGCGACAGCAGGTACTCCACCAAATCGTCAATCTGCTCCAACGTCAGCCCGCTCACGCGACCCGCGTGAACCGTAACCACCACCTCGCGCACCGTGGCACTGCGTCCGTCGTGCAGATAGGGCCCGGTTCGCCAGAGTTCGCACAGCGTCGGCGTATCGAACAGCACACCCGCCTCACGCGCGGTCGCGGTACCGATCTCATGCGACTTGCCGTCCGTAAAAAACTCACCCGCGTGGCAGCCCGCGCAACCCCGCGCGGCAAAGAGCAGCGCCCCGCGTGAGGCCGACGCGCTCAGCCCGCCATTCACCAGGTGCGGGCTCGGCTCAGGCCGCAGCGTCGTCAGATAGGCGTCGATCGCCGCGGCGCAGGACTCGGGCTGGCTGACGAACTGGATGTATTTCAGCCCGGACCGCACCGCGACCTGAGCGCTGCCGCGGATGCCGGTCGACATGGCCGGCGGCGTCTGGATCGAATAGACGTGGCTCTTGGTGTTCTTGGGGCTGCCGAACCCGTCGTTAATCAGATCCCAGTTCAGCGCATCGGCGCGGGCGTCGGGATGACAGCTCGCGCAGCTCTGCCAACCCTGGAGACAGAGCCGCGCATCGTTGTAGTTCCGCTCGCCCTGGCGCACAGCGTCCAACGCCCTCGCCGCTCCTGCGGCGATCTCATGAGCGCCGTACTCACCCCCAGGCGCGATGTCCACAACACCGACCGTATCGCTGAAATACTCCGCCGCGTAGAGCGTGTCGCCGACGAGGGCAAGTCCGCGCGGCCCATTGCCCTTGAGCGGCAAACGCCTGCGCAGACCCACCAGATAAGTCAGATCCTGCGGCGTGTCCGCGTCACCCGTCTGAAGTTTCGCCAGCAGTGCGGCTTGGTCGATCACGCTGACCTCATGCGTGCCGGCGTGCGCCACGCAGAGGTACTGATTGTTCGTCGAGCAGACCACACCCCACGGGTTGGCAGCGCCAAGATCAAGGTCGTCCAGGAGCACCGTGTTGACGAGCGTTCCAGAGGCCACGTCGATCACGCTGAGCGCCGCCGTATTCATCCAGCCGCGCAGCACCTGCGTGGTCGGCGCGTAAAAGCGCGACAGCACGTGGGTCACGTAGACCTTCGCGCCCGTGGCTGAAACGCAGAGGCCGCGCAGCGACTGAGAGCCCGGCGGCAACAGAATACGTTTCGAGACCACGCGAGCGGCCGTGTCGATCACGCTCACCGCAGCCGCCAGGGCTCCGTTGGTTGACGGGCCAACAGGCAGCAATTCGGCCACAAACAGGTTTGCCCCGTCCGGCGTCAGAGCCGCCGCATGGGGCTCGCGCCCGACCGCGATCCTCGCGAGCGTGGCGCCATCAGCCAGGCGGATGACCGACACGTCGCCGTCGAAGCGGTTGCAGACATAGAGCGTGGTGCCGTCCGAACTCACCACGGGGCACAGCGGCGTATGTCCTGCGGCGTATGTCTCCAAGACCGCGCCCGTCGCCGCATCGAGCGCAACCACCTGGCCGCCTGCACCGCCCGCCGCCACGTAAAGCCGCAGGCCGTCCGGACTCAGCGCAACGCCGTTCGGGGCGGCAGGCACGGCAAAGGCTTGCACGAGGCGGTTCTCCGTCGTGTCGATCACCCCGACGCTCGCATCCGTCTGCCGCGCCACGTAGACCCGTCCGCGCGAGGCGTCCGCCACCAACGCGCAAGGCGAAAGGCTGTTCGTCCGGTCGTCGTCCAGTATCAGTCCGAACGCGCGGGCTTTCGCGGCGACCGCGCCCGTCACCGCGCCGAGATCGAGGCAGAAGAACTCATCGGGCTCGGCAACGCTGTCGCCGGCTGCCAGCACCGTCACCGAACATCCTGTCTGTCCGGCCTGAAGCGTGACCTCCCCCGACACGGCCTGATAATCCTCCGCCGAGGCCGTGCCCGCAGACGTGGCGTAGAGGAAGGTCACGGGAGAGGGAGCGGCATACGAGAGCGTCACGCGGAACAGCAGACCGGTCGCCCCGGAAGGCCCCTCGACGCATTGGGAATCCGCAACCGAGAGACGCGGATAGAGCGGCGCGAACAGTCGTGGAGCCGACCAGCTCTCGCCGTGCGCGTTTACTGCACGGAAGCGGTACACGTAAGGGGTCTCCGGCGTCAGGCCGGATACGGGGTGGCTGAAACCGCCCGGCTCTCTCACGCCGAGGCTGGCCTTCTGCGCCCAAGCCGCGAAGTTCGTGCCGCCGTCACCCGTGCCCCAGCAGGCCCAGACCGTGGCAGGTGCCGCGCCGGTGGATACCAGCGAGCCGGTCAGGCACGCGCTCGTTGCAAGCACGTTCGTGGCGCCGACTCCGCCGGTCACCTGCGGCAGCCACGTTTCCGTGACGCTTCCGTACAAGCAGAAAGAGGTGTTCGCGACCGTATCGCGCTCCGCACGAACCCAGTCCGCCGAGCGCGCCACCGAGGAGATCCGCACCTCGTCGATGCTGCCGTTAAAAAATTCGTCCAGCGGGCTGGTGTCGCGCCCGCCGATACGCACATTGCGCGGAGTGAGAAATAGGCTGCCGGTCTTGGCGAAGGAACCCGCCGACACACCGTCGATGTAAAACGCAACAAGGCTGCCGTTGTAGGTCGTCGTCACATGCTGCCATACCCCTGTCGAAAGCGCCCCTTTCGTTGCCGCAGACGTGTCGATACGGCAGTGCAGACCCGGGCTTGTCAGGTAGAGAACCCAGCTGTAATAGGGCGACATATGGGTAGCCGCGTACGCTTTGCTGACGATCGCGTTACCCGAGATCGCGGCAGGCTTGATCCAGGCCGACAGCGTGAGCTGGTTGCTCGCTACGTTCAGCGACGCGCCGTTGCCGCAGTCGATAAAATCGTTGCCGTCGAAGGCCCGCCCGCCCGCGACCACGCCGTTCGTCGCGACGGACCCCGTGTTGCTCCCGTTGTTGGCGTTGGGCGTGGCGTCGTTCAGCGAGTCCGCCAGATGCCACACGCCGCGGAAACCGTCGTCCCAAACTGACGTTGAAGCGGGCGCTCCGGCCTCGGGGTTGCGCCAGAACGCGCGGATGACCTGATTCGAGACCAGCGAGGGAACGCGCACCCAGACGCGCGAGACACTGCTGGTGTTCCACTGCTCGATCTCGTGCGCCAAGACCACGGTGTTCGCCGCATCTGTAAACCGCAGGTCAGCACCCTGCGGAGCAAATCCGGCGTAACTGAACCCCATGATCGCGGCAGGATCAAGCGCGACCATGACAGGGAAATCGGCGAGCGCGGAGCCACCCTGATAACCGCGCACGCGGATCTCCATCGACAGTCCCCAGCGTGCGGTATCCACCGCCTCGGCCGCCGCCTGCCATGCGAGGCAAAGGAGCGCACCTGCCACCCCAGCCATCAGCCGTCGATTGCGCAGGCGTTTTACAGGCGAAACCCGCCTTTCACCGGCAAAAACAGCATTTTCACATATGAATACCGTTTCCATTCATAAAAATAATGTCACACCCGGAGAACGGACGCAAGTAAGAAGAGACAGCCCTACGCGAAATGGCCGGCGTGTTCGAGGCGGGCGGCGGCATCTGAGTCTGCCCTTTGATGAACAGAAAACCAGCTCGTCCAAGAATTCTAATCTATCTTCGCACTAGACTAATCAGATATTTTTCGCTATCTTGCAGCCCACAACTGGTTGAAATCTCTTCCAAATCCAACGATAGAACTATTATGTCAACTTATTGTAGTCCATCTATCTTATTCATTTTGTTTTTAAGTTACTCTGCTTTCGCGCAAGAATGTTGCGACTTCCCGACCCTTCCGGGACTTGCGGTACACGAACCGGTTCAACCGTTCAGCGTGGGGATCAGTTATGGATACACGACGACCGACGAGCTCCAGAGCGGGACGCACTCGGTATCTCTGGCAACCGCCGGCAAACGTTATCCGACTCTCCCGACCGAGATGGCCTCGTACCGCGTCGACGCGCGCATCTCCTATACGTTTGACGAGCGATACGGCGTGGACCTCTCGATCCCGTGGATCCGCAACACCATGAGCTTGATCACCGCCATCACGCCAAAAGCGACTACCATGGCTAACGACCATTCATGTTGCTACTGGGGTGGGCGGGCGCCGAGCACCACCCAACGAGAGGATGCAAAAACGACTTTGCTGCGTCATTCAATGGATCCGGTCGATGGATTCGGCGACCTCCTGATCGAAGGATCACTGCGGCTTTTACGCAAGGGTACGCCGGAAAGCGGCCTGCACCAACTCTACTTCAGGCCAGGCTTGAAGATCCCTACTGGCGATTACAGGGTGAAATCCAATGGCATTTACATAGATCCGTGCATGCAACCCGGCTCCGGCTCGTGGGATCCGATCGCACAGTTCGAATACCGCTTCGCAATTGACAAGGCCGCCGTTAGCCTGATGGGCGGATACCAGTTGGCCACGCGCAATCCGCAAGGGTACAAGTTCGGAGATGTCGCATCCTTTGGCATTTTTCCTTCGTATCAGCCGTTCCGGATGTTCCGTCTCACGACCGGACTCCGTTACCGGTGCATTGACCCGTCGACCGACCACAAGGGCCGCTACACGGACAAGCGGATGTCGTCCAAAGATCCGGCTAACACGGGCGCCGATTTGGCGGACGCAATCGTGTCCCTTGACTTCCTGCCGACCGCCAGCCTGACTCTGAACGTCGGTGTCAGCGTACCGGTCTGGTCTGACCTCAACGGCATCCAGCAGAGTCCCGGAGAACTCTACACGGCAGGCGCTTCGGTGCGTTTCTGAGTCACTCCTTCGACACGGGCTTGCCGTCCGCGTCGGCGAACCGCACCTCGCCGAGGTTCAGTTCGCGGATGCCGGCCTCGATTTTCGCGCGGTCGCCCACCACCACCCACGACAGCCGGTCCGCCTGCACGACCTTCCTGGCGGCGTCGCTGAGATTCTCGCGCGTCAGCGCCTGAAGGCGGGACGAACGCGTCTGGTGAGTGTCGTCGGGCAGGCCGAAGCTGACGATCTCGTTGAGCGCTTCGGCCACGCTGCTGATCGTCTCCCAGGTGCCGGGCAGCTTGAGCGCTTGGTTGTTGACCGTGCGGGCGAACTCCTCCTGCGTGACAGGCCGCGCACCGATGATGCCGCGGAACTCGCTGTCGAGTTCGCGCAGCGTCTCCTGGGTCTTGTCGGACTGCACCTGCACCGAGGCCCAGAACGGCCGAGGGCCGCAGGCCGCCGCGATGGTGGTCCGCGCGCCGTAGGTCCAGTGCTTGTCCTCGCGCAGGTTCATGTTGATGCGCGAGGTGAAGGCGCCGCCCAGCACGAGGTTCATCGCCTCGATCGCCAGCTCGTCGGCGTTCGCCTTCGGCGGCGCGACATTGCCGACGAAGATGACCGATTGGATCGAGCCGGGGCGATCGATAAGCGTCACGGTGGGCTTCTCGGGCAACGGCACGGGGCCGATATTCTTCTTCGGCACCTCGGCGACGGGCCATGCGGAGAACAGGCGCTCGAGCTTGGGCACGACCGCTGCGAGCGTGATGTCGCCGGCGACCACCAGCGTGGCGTTGTTGGGGCGAAACCACGCGCCGTGGAAACGCACCAGGTCGGCGGCTGTCAGCCGCGCGACGCTCGCCTCAGTTCCGGTGCCGGTGAGCGGGTTGCCGTAGGCGTGCTTCGGACCGTAGAGCACCCGCGGCATGACGCGCAGGCCCATGGTGACCGGCTCGCTTTTTTCACGCTGGATCGAGGCCATCCGCTGCTCTTGACGACGCCTGAAGTCCGCCTCGGGAAAGGCCGGGTTGAGGATCACGTCCGCAAAGAGGTCGAGTGCGGCGTCGAGGTTTTTACTCAGCGTATTGAGCGAGACCGTGCACGTGTCCAACGAACAGCCCGCACCCAGATGCGCCCCCAACAGTTCCAGCTCCTCGCTGATTTCCAGCGCCGTGCGCCGCTTCGTTCCTTCGGTGAGCATGTCCATCGCGAGCCGCGCGGTGCCGGGCGCGACGGACGGGTCCGCCGCGAAACCGGCATCGACCAGCAGGTTGAACTGGACAACCGGAATGCTGGCTCGTTCGGCAAGAACGACCTTGAGCCCGTTGGAGAGCGTGGCGCGCTGCACGGCAGGAAAGCGAACCTCCGGCGTGATCTCGGGAACGGGCAGCCTGGTGCGGTCCACATCCTTGCCGCTGCTGGCGTAACTCGGGAACGGGCGGACTTCGAGCACGTACTGACCGTCGGAAAGCCACGCCCGCGCCGTGTCCCGGAGCTGCCGTGCCGTCGCCTCGCGAACCTCGTTCAAGCGGACTTTGTAAGCGTCGGGCGCGCCGAGATAAACGCTGTTCAGTGCCAGTTGGTCGGACTTGCCGCCGAACCCGCCGATGCGCTCGATGCCCCGGATGAAGGCCGCCTCGCCCCCCGTCTTCACTCGCCGCAGCTCGCGCGGCGCAGGTCCCTCTTTCAGAAAGCGCGCCAGCTCCTCGTCGACGGCCTTCTCTATCCGGGCGAGTTCCACACCGGCCACGACCGTGGCGGTGATGTTGAATGTGCCTGCGATCTCGCTCAGATCCGCATAGGCGCTCACCTCCGTGGCGATCCGCTCATCATAGACCAGCCGCTTGTAGAGGCGCGACGTCTTGCCGCCGGAGAGCACCTCGCCGATGAGTTCGAGGTAGCTACCCTCGGCCGTGCCGTAGTTCGGGATGTTCCACACTTTGTACAGGCGCGCCTGGGGCACGCGGTCCTGCACGCGCTGGCGCTGCGTGCCGCTGCGCTTGGCGATCCAGGAGGCGTGCCGCGCCACAGGCGGACCGGGAGGCACGGCTCCGAAATACCGCTTCACTTTTTCCAGCGCCTCTTGCGGCGTGACGTCGCCGGCCACGACGAGCGTGGCGTTGGCCGCGCCGTAGTAGGTCTTGAACCAGTCGCGGACGTCGTCGAGCGAAGCGGCATTCAGATCCTCCATCGAGCCGATGACGGGCCACGAGTACGGGTGGCCGACGGGCCAGATGCTCTTGGTAATAAGCTGGTAAGCGATGGCGTACGGCTGGTTCTCGTACTGGCGCTTCTCGTTCTGCACCACGCCGCGCTGCTCGTCAAGCCGAGCCTGAGTGATCGCGCCCACCATGTGCCCCATGCGGTCGGACTCGAGCCAGAGCAGGTAGTCCAGCGCGTCCTTCGGCGCGTTCTCAAAGTAATTCGTGCGGTCTTCGCTGGTGGTGCCATTCATATCGGTGGCGCCGACCTTCTCCGTGGCCTTGAAGAAATCGTCGTTGAAGTGCTCGCTGCCGTTGAACATCAGATGCTCGAACAGATGTGCGAAGCCGGTCTTGCCCGGCTTCTCGTTCTTCGAGCCGACGTGATACCACGTGTTCACGGCCACGATGGGCGCCTTGTGGTCTTCGTGGACAAGCAGCGTGAGCCCGTTGTCGAGAACGAAGCGGGTGAAGGGAATGTCGATCTCCGTCGCAGCCGGCTTCGCGGCGGCGAAGAGAACCAACCCTAACGAGAAAAGGAGTGCGTTTGTCTTTTTCATCAATTCCCTGCTTGCGCTGTTTTGCCCCGAATCCGTCGGGGGACGTGAAACCGGCTATCACAGTAACCCGAACGGGCTCACTCGGACAATGAAAAACTCTGCCAGTGGAAGTTGCTGTTGACGGTCTGCACAACAGTCTGTACAGTTATGGACAGATCGGAGTACGTCATGCGCACCGTCAATTTCACAGAGTTCAGAAGCAGAGCCTCGGATCTTTTATCAGCCGTTGAGCGCGGGGAGTCCCTTCTCGTGCTTCGCCACGGTCGCCCGATCGCCGAAGTGTCGCCCGCAGTTGCCCTGCAGCCGTCCTGGAAGCGTCCTGCCCTGCGCCTGTCCGCCAGGGGCGCGGGATTGGCGGCCGCGATCTTGGAGGAGCGTGAGCATGAAACTGTTCCTTGACTCCTCCGCCTTCTCGAAGCGGTTTGTCGAAGAAGCGGGAAGTGAGACCGTCGAGCGGCTTTGTTCCTTGGCGAAAGACTTGGGACTCAGCGTGATCTGCGTGCCGGAGATCATCTCGGCGTTGAGCCGTCGGCTCCGCGAACGTCTGCTCACCCGGACGGAGTACGCTCAGGCCAAGAGCCGCCTCTCCGCAGATGTGCGCGATGCCGTCATTATCAACCTGACGCCAGAGGTCGTCCAGTTGAGCATCAGAGTGCTGGAGACGAACACGCTACGAGCCATGGATGCCATCCACATCGCCTGCGCCCTTGCCTGGGAAGCCGACCTGTTCGCCTCAGCGGACAACCGACAGATCGTGGCTGCCAAAGCGGCGGGGTTGCGGGTCGAACGCGTGTGAACCATTCGACGAAAAGGAGCAGCGCATGGAGACACACACAAGCACGGCCCGCTGGCCCGCGCAGATCAAGTACATCGTCGGCAACGAGGCGTGCGAACGGTTCAGCTACTATGGGATGCGAAGCGTTCTAGCCGGCTATATCACCGGAAGCGTTCTGAAAGGCGGGCTGGGGCAGAACGCGGACACGGCGACCGGCATGATCCACCTCTTCGTTTTCGTCAATTATTTCATGCCGCTCTTGGGCGCCTGGATCTCGGATAAGTTCATCGGCCGTTACCACACGATCCTGTGGGTCTCGCTTTTCTACTGCGCGGGGCATGGCGTGCTGGCGTGCAGCGACCTGGCGGGCGGTGTGGACGGAAAGCTCGCCTGCCTCTCCATCGGCCTCGCGCTGATTGCGTTCGGCTCCGGCGGCATCAAGCCCTGTGTCTCCGCATTCATGGGTGACCAGTTTAGCCCCTCGCAGTCGCACCTTCTGCGGAAAGCCTACGGGGCCTTCTACTGGGCGATCAACTTCGGCTCGTTCTTCTCTTTCCTCGTGATCCCGTGGGTTAAGGACCGTTGGGGCTACGGACTCGCGTTCGGAGTTCCCGGCATTCTGATGGCCATCGCGACGTTCATCTTCTGGCTGGGCACCCAGCACTACGTGCGGGTACCCCCCAGCCGCGAAACCAAGACCGCCGGTTTCTTCTCCGTCTTTTTTCATGCGCTTCTCGCCAAACGCGCGCCAGGGCAAACATTCTGGGAAGGCGCTCGCAACCGTTTCAGCCAGCGGGAGATCGAGGCGGCCCGGTCGGTGCCCCCCATCCTGTTCATTTTCGCGCTGGTGCCCGCTTTCTGGTCCCTCTTTGACCAGACCAACTCCACCTGGGTGCTTCAGGGGCAGACCATGGTTTCGATCAAGGTGTTCGGGCTGATGATCGGCGCAGAACAGATGCAGTCCGCAAACCCCGTCCTCGTGATGCTCCTGGTGCCGTGGCTCACCCTGCGGATCTACCCGCGGATCGGCAAACATGCGGCGCCGCTGCGGCGCATGGCCGCAGGCATGTTTCTGGGCGCGCTCTCCTATCTCGTGGTCGCCGCAATCCAGTACCGTCTGGAAGGCGGTTCGGAACTCTGCGTGCTGCTTCAGCTCGTGCCGTACCTGATCCTCACCCTCGCCGAAGTTCTGATTTCGACGACCGGACTCGAATTCGCCTTCCGCGAGGCCGCACCGGAAATGAAAAGCACGATCATGAGCTTCTGGCTGCTGACGATCGCGTTCGGCAACCTGCTGGTCGTGGGCATCACGAAGCTCATGCCCGGCACGGGCGCCGGCGCCCACCACGCCTCCGTGAGCACCTCGCGTTTTCTGCTGTATGCCGGCCTGACATTTGTGGTGGCGATCCTCTTCACCTTCCAGACCGCCTTCTACAAGTACCGCGACGCGGCGGCCGCGCGCGGGGCGTAACCGCTTGGCAAGCCAACCGCCTGAGCGCCTACTCCTCTGCGGCGGGAATCAGCGCCTGGTACTGAATAGGACGATCCTTCCACTCACCGGGAATAGGCGTCCGCCAGCCTGTCGTGCCGGGCAAGACGTAGCTGGTCAGCATGTCGGGCGTAACGGCATAGATATCCGCGCCGGCAGCGGGCGCGTTTCCCCCATAATAGACAGCAAACAACCGGTCGCACCTCTCGAACGCCTTGCCACCGATACCCGTCACGGAGGCCGGAACCTCCAGACTCCGAAGGCCCTCACAATTGCGGAACGCACTCGACCCGATCTTGGATACCGCTTTCCCGAGCGTCACCTGACTTAACCCGACGCAGCCTGCAAAGGCCGAGGCGCCGAGCGCCCTGACCGAATCCGGCAGCGTCACAGACGACAGGCGCGAACACTGCTCGAACGCCGCCTCGCCGATGACCGTCACGGAAGGCGGAAGGGTCACGCTCACAAGGCCGGTGCATTCGCGGAACACCCCTGCCTCCAGGACTGTCAGCGACGGGGGAAGCGTCACCGAGAAGAGCGCGGAACAACGGGAAAACGCGGCGTCACCGATGTCTGCGAGCGATGCGGGGAACGCGATCGAGGAGAGAGCCGAGCACGCGTAGAACGCGTGGCTCCCAAGCACGGCGACACCTTCTCCGAGTTCGAGATGCTCCAGACTCTGACAGCCGCTAAACGCGTAGTCGCCGATCTCGGCAACCGCATCGGGAATCGCGAGGGACTCAAGCCCGCGACAGCCGTAGAACGCGTGGCTCCCGATCACGGTTACGTGTTCGGGAACCTTAAGCCGGCGCAGGGCGGAGCACCACTTGAAAGCGCCTTCACCGAGCACGGTTACGGTCTCAGGAAGCGCGACCTCGCTCAAGTCCGTACACCCAGCGAACACCTCGCTGCCGATGGCGGTGACCGGCCCTTCGAGCACTGCCGTCTGAAGGCCGGAGCACCACTTGAAAGCCCGGTCGCCGATAACGGCGACCGACTTCGGAAGCTCGACAGCGGTCAGCGCGGCACAGCCGAGGAACGCCTCGTTGCCGATGGCTCCCACATTCTTGCCGAACTGTACCGAGGACAGCCTGAAGCAGCGACCGAACGCCCACTCCGGGACGACCGTGACGTGCTGCGGGATCGACACGCGTCGGAGGTTGCTGCACAGGAAGAAAGCCCCCGCGCCTATTTCCGCCACAGACTCGGGAAGCGAGATCTCCTTCAACTCGCGGCAGCCATAGAATGCGCATTCTCCGATCTCCGTCAACGTCTTGGGAAGCGTCAGGGCGGTCAGCTCCTCGCACTCGGAGAACGCATAGGCGCCGATCCCTGCGACGGGATGTCCGTCCAGCTTCTCGGGAAGCTCAAACTTGCCTTCAGGCTTCGGAGTGACGGCGCAGGTGGCACCGTCGCCGAGCACGGCCACATCGCCGATGACTCGATAGACAAGGGTGTAGCCGTTGGTCTCGGCGCCTTCCCCGAAAAGCCTGCCCGCCGCAAGAAGCAGCGCGAGAACAAACAGCCTGCCGGTTTTGAACCACCGCCACCCCCACACCAGCGCGATGCCGAGCGTCAGCGCGCCCGTCGCGACGGCCGCCCAGTTCGCGCGCGGCCCCGCCCGCGCCGCCGTTGCGCCGGAATGGTTTTCAACGTTCTTTCGCCGTGCAGGCTGAACCGTTGCAGTCCTCTCGCCTGCTGCGTTCTTCTTGTACCCGGCACGGCCCGCATCGAGTCGGCCATCGCCAGACACGCCGTCGCCGAACATGAGTTCCGCAAAATCAGGCTGTCGCGCGCGGGGAAGAAACTCGCTATGCTCGAAGTCGCCCACAAGCAGCCGCCGCCGCTGCTGCTTCGCACGCGTTTCTTCACTATCCGCAAACGTCATAAAATAGTCGCAAAAGTCCGCCAGAAAGCTGGACTTCATCATATTCCGCAGGACGGCCTCTGTCGCCTTCTCGGGATTCCCGGTCCGCTGCAGCGTCTCCCAGTAGAGGGGGATGAGCGTCTCGTAACCTTTGCCGGGATAGCGGGTCGGAGCCTCTCGCAGAAAATAGATGACGCCCCAGGCCGAGGCGTAGTTTTTGGCGCGCTTGAGCGCGGCGGTCGGATCGTCCGGGTTCCGCTCCATCGCTTTGTCCTGGTAGAAATCCTCCACCGTGAAAATGTCCGCGACCGTTTGGCGCTCCCCCTGCCGGATCATCGCAATCAGCATGTGGTTGCTATCGACAGGTTGCGCGACGAGCCGCCCGTCCGACACTTTGCAGCCGCCGAAATAGCAGGCGAACCCTTCATTGAACCAGACGGAGAGTCCTCGCCGCCCGCTTGCAACGCGGAGATAGCGGTGCGTGCATTCGTGAACGGTGCCCGCACGCGACCACCCGCGCATGACGATCTCGTCGCTGCCCGGCACGTACATGCCGCCCGCCCACTTTCGCGTCTGCGGCACGCTGTCCTCAAACTCCCACGCCGTGGCGTAAACACGGATCACGCAGACGTCGCCCGCCGCGGCCGGGCCGAACGGGAAGAGCACCGTCGGGAACAAATCATAGGCTTTCTGCTGCGCTTCCAACCCTTCCTGGGCGGTCTCGAAGGCCACCAGATTATCCGTGATCAGGCAGAAGTTCCCGTACTGGAATACTTGCCATTCACCCCCGAGGTTACGGACGCCGCGCACGGCGTTGGCGCACGAGAACGTGTCGAACGGCTCGCCGTCCCAGAAGGCGCGCTCGGCGGCAAGCGCCGCGGGGTCGACCTTGACACCTCTCAAGAACTCTTCTGCAAAATCGTCATCCGCGACGCCGAAGGCACGCTCCGACCGGAGCTGTAGCGCGAACCAGGCCTCGCCGGGGAGCGGCGTCTTCCCGTCGCCTTTGAGCTTGAACACATAGACCCTGTACAGGTTGCCGGCTGCCTCCCCGTCATAGCGCGTACACGTCTCAAAGGCCTCCACACGCGCCAGGGTCGACACCGCCTGAAAAGGCACCACGCCGGTCGAACCGGACTGGTAGTAGTAACTGAGCCAGTCCTCAATATGTTCCTGTGCGACGGCGGGATATCCAACGGAGGCTAACG
The DNA here is from genome assembly GCA_964390795.1 of uncultured Lentisphaeraceae bacterium. Taxonomy (GTDB): domain Bacteria; phylum Verrucomicrobiota; class Kiritimatiellia; order RFP12; family UBA1067; genus CAYMLQ01. The sequence continues at coordinate 656 of CAYMLQ010000014.1, read as the reverse complement.
CCCGCGCATCGCGAAGATAGGTGCTCGCGGGCAGCAACTGCCCGGGCCGCAAGCCGTATGGGAATGGGTACGCCAACCTCAGCAGCGAGACCCCGTTCGAGCCGGGGTCGCGCCACGCGGCGACGAACTGATCCGCTCGCCAAAGCTCGAGGGCGTCGGAGCGATTCTCTTCGCACGGGTGGGAGCGCCACAAGTCCACGCCCCCGTGCGGGAAGCCCCGCGCGTCTCTGATCTTGGGCACGGTCAGCCCGCACGCCAGCGCCAGCGTCTCATCGCCGTCGATGCTCAGCATGTAGGCCGGCCGGTGGTCGGGGTCGGCCGGCTCGCGCGCCGGGCAGACCGCTGCCATTCCTAGTAGAGCCAGCGAGAAGCCCAGACGCATCACCGACGCGAGCCCCTCCGCGCGGCGAAAAGGCGGAGAGCGAAGGGAACGCGCAACGCTCAAGGTATCGAGTAGCCTCATACGATCAAGCTCCAGTGATTCGGAGAAGGAAGAGGGCGGCTTTTGAACACAGAGCTGAGTCCGTGTACCATGCCTAGTAGTCTGTACAGCCACAAAATTCGGTATTTTTGGCCAGGATTACATGATTTACAAGATTGAATTCACTAGCATCCCATAGGCTTGGCCGGCGACATGCCGATTCCCATGATTGGCA
>CAYMLQ010000013.1:0-40448 GCA_964390795.1 uncultured Lentisphaeraceae bacterium | reverse complement strand
CGCTGCATGTGGCGTGCTTCACGGCGGCGGTTGCGGCGGACGGCGCGCTGATGCGGCCGCGCCTCTGCCAGAGCGAGCCGGTGGAGAAGCTTGACGACGTGTTCAGCCCGCAAGTGGCGGCGAAAATCAGGGAGATGCTGCGCGAGGTGGTGGTTCGCGGTACGGGCAAGGGGGCGAACGTGCCGGGGCTGGAGGTCTGCGGCAAGACCGGCACGGCGCAGGCGTCCAAGGGCGACGACCACGCGTGGTTCACCTGTCTCGCGCCCCGCAGGCATGCCAACCTGGTGGTCACCGTGCTGATCGAAAACGGAGGGTTCGGCGCGGAGGCGGCTCTGCCGGTGGCGCGCGAGCTGCTCGAAGAGGCCGACCGACTGGGCTATGTGCGGCGCGCCGAGGAGGGTGACAAATGAGCCGCAAGAACGCGCTCATCGGGCCGGTCGCCGCGGTCGCCGGGCTCTTTCTGGTCTCCCTGCTGGCGCTGCTCTGCGCCTGCGTGTCGGTGCTCGGCGTGAAGCTGAGCAACGCGCCGGTGGTGCCGTGGGAGCAGCTGATTCCGCTGGGCGTCTATACGGCGGGCGTGCCGGTGTTGCTGGTCTGGCTGAAGATCATCGGTTGGAAGGGCGATGCGGGCCTGGTCGGCGCGGTCTTGCTGCTGAGCGGCGTGGGGCTCGTGATCCAGTTCCGCATGGGCAGCTTCTCGCAGGGGCTAGCCGCGCCGCTGGCGCTGGCGCCGTTCCCGCTGGGGCTTGCGGCCTTCGCTCTCGGCGTGTCGGTGATGGGCAAGGGTCGCGGCACGTGGCTGGGCGCGATGGGGTGGCTGGCCTATCTCGCGGCGCTCGGCGTGCTTGCAGCGATGCTGGTGCTGGGCAGGCGCTACCGCGGCGGGATGTACATGCCGGGCAACATGAACCCTTCGGAGATTGTCAAGCCGCTGCTGGTCTTCTTTCTGGCCGCGTACCTGAGCCGCCGGCAGAAGGAGTTTTCGGAGACGCAGAACGGCATTCCCGTGCCGCCCTTCATGGCCCTGCTGGGGCTGGTCTTGCTGTGGGGCGTGCCGATGGTGGCGACCCTCGCGCTGAAGGATTTGGGGCTCATGATGCTGCTGAACGCGATTCTGATCGTCATGCTCTTCGCGGTCGCGCGCAGCACGGGCTATCTCGCGATCGGACTGGCGGCGGTCACGGCGGCGGGGTTCGGCGTCCAGCTCCTTTCGGCCAACGCGCAGGCGCGCTTTGATGTGTGGCTCAACCCGTTCGCTGATCCGACGGGAAAGGGCTGGCAGATCTTGCAGGCGCTCTCGGCCATGTACTCGGGCGGGATGTGGGGTGCGGGGCTCGGCTCGGGCGTGCCGCAGGCGGTGCCGATCGTGACGTCGGATTTCGTGTATGCGGCCGTGGCCGAGGAGATCGGGCTGATCGGCTGCGGGCTGCTGCTGATGGTGTACGCGGTGCTCTTCTCGCGCGGGTTCCGCGCGGCGGGCGCGGCGCGGACGCCCTTCGAGCGGCTGCTGTGCGTGGGGCTGACCGGCTCCCTGGCGGTGCAAACCCTTTTGAATGTGGCAGGCGTGACCAAGGCGCTGCCCATGACCGGCATCACGCTGCCGCTCATCAGCCACGGAGGCAGCAGCCTGATCACGACGCTGCTGGTGGCCGGCCTCATCGCGGGCATCTCAGACCGCAAGTGACGGGCTCGCGCCGAGAGTGCCCTTATGAGCTGAATTGGGCGGGCAGCTGGCCGCGCAGGGAGTTGACGAGAAAGAACCGCGGGGAGCGCATGAGCTCGTCGACCGTGATGATGCGCGTCGTGACCTCGCCTGCGTCGAGCAGGTGCTGGCGCAACGTGCCTGGGAGCAGGCCGCAGCATACGGGCGGGGTGACGCGGCGCCCTTCGATCTCGGCCACGATGTTGGCGCGGGTGGATTCAGTGACCTCGCCGTCGCCGTTGAACAGAATCACGTCGTCGAAGCCGGGGCGGGCCGCGAGGGCCTCTTCGTACAGGCGCCTGCGGGTCGTCTTGTGGTAGAGAAACGGGTCGCTTCTGTCCACAGGGCTTGGTGCGAGCGCGACGCGCAGCGGCTTGTCAGCGCGGGCGGGCGCGAAAGGTGCGGCGGCTAGCGTGATCGCGCCGTCGCGTGCGGCGAGCAGCCGGACGCGGTGGGGCGCTGGCGGCAGGCTCCCTGCGAGCGCAGTCAGGCGCTTGCGGAGCGCTGCGGGATCGACCGGCACGTCGAAGTACTCGGCTGAGTCGGAGAGGCGCGTCAGGTGATAATCCAGCAGGTTGAAGCCCTCTCCGGGCATCCACAGCATCGTTTCCAGCAGCGAAAAGGGTTCGGCCGAGGCGTTGAGGATGAGCGCCTTGGTGCGGCATTCGCCCTGCTCGATGGCGCACTCCGAATCCCAGACGATGCCGCCGCCGGTGCCGTATTCGGCCAGGCCGGAAGCGTGCTCGACGAGCAGGGTGCGGATGGCCACGTTGAACTGCGCGCGCCGGTCTGGCGCGAGGAAACCGACCGCACCGGTATAGAAGCGGCGAGGGTCGGCCTCGGTCTCTGCGATGATGCGCATGGCGCTGCTCTTGGGCGCGCCGGTGATGGAGGCGGCGGGAAAGAGGGCCGCGAAGATGTCGGCCACGGAGGCGTGCGTTTCGGCCTGCACGGTGGAGGTCAACTGCCACACGTTCGGATATTTCTCAAGGGAGAAGAGGCTGGGAACGGTGACGCTTCCGGGTTTGGCGACGCGGCCGAGGTCGTTGCGCACCATATCGACGATCATCAGGTTCTCCGCGCGGTTTTTTTCTGAGAGCTGAAGCGCGGCGGCGTTGGCGCGGTCCTGCTCCAGGGTGAGGCCGCGAGGCGCGGTGCCTTTCATGGGACGCGATTCGAGGTGCGTGCCGTTGAGGCTGAAGAAGAGTTCGGGGGAGGCGCTGTAGAGCGTCCAGAGTGCGGTTGAGACACAGGCGCCATAGGTGGCGTTCTGGGCGGTCACGAGGCGGGTGAAGAGGGGGAGGGATGGGAGCGGGTGTCGGGGTTCAGGGTTCAGGGAACAGGAAACGGGAAACGGGTAACTGGAAACCGGAGGAGGCTGATGATCCGGGGCGGCCCGTTGACCTCCGGCCTCCGGCATCCGATCTCCGACCTCCGACCTCTGGCCACTGACCTCGGGCTGACCGCCGGCCAGCGTGGCGCGCAGGCGGTAGGTGAGGTTGACCTGATAGGCGTCGCCCTCGCGGATATGGCGTTTGATGCGGTCAAAGGCGGCACGGTAAGCATCCGGCGTGACGGAAGGCTGCCAGATGTCAGGGGCGACAGCGGGCGGAGGCTCGAGGGTGATGGTGCGCGGCGAATGGAAGAGTCCGAGCCAGAGGAGGGGGAGTTTGCTGTCCGTAGGCCGCACGGCGAGGGCGGGGTCGAAGGCGGGTGCGGCCTCGTAGGCGATCACGCCTGCGGCGTAGAGGCCGCGCGAGGCGGCAGCGGTTTCTGCGGCGCGCAGGAGCGGCAGGATCTGGGAGAGGTCACGGGTTTCGAGGATTTCGAGGGGGCGCTCGAAAAGCAGCCAGCGGCCGCTCGCCGCGTCGCGCAGGATAACGGTAGGCGTCGTTGGGTCGCGTGTCAGGCGCATGCGGTCCCCGTCTCACTCGCCGATCTTGCAGATCGCGCAGTGGCGGCAGTCGAGTTCCAGCGGCAAGGGGGCGTTTTCTCCGCGTTTCGCCGCAGCCAGGGCCTGCAGGTGGTTGATCCCGGCGAGGATGAGGCCGAGTGTGACGAAGCCGCCGGCCGGCAGCACCACAAGCACCATGGTGTGGCTGTGGATGTTCGTGAGGGCGTGTTCCCCCCAGAGGGTGACTGAGCCGCTGCCGAGGAATTCGCGGATGACGGCGATGATGGAGAGGGCGAGAGTGAAGCCCACGCCCATGCCGATGCCGTCGGCGGCGCTATAGAGAACACCGTTTTTTGAGGCGAAGGCCTCGGCGCGACCGAGGATGATGCAGTTGACCACGATGAGGGGGATGAAGATGCCGAGGCTTTCGGCAAGAGCGGGCGTGTAGGCCTGCATCAGGAGGTCGATCATGGTGACGAACGCGGCGATGACCACGATGTAGCAGGGAATGCGCACAGTGGCTGGGATGACGTTGCGGAGAGCCGAGATGGCGATATTCGAGCAGACCAGAACAAAGGTAGCCGCCACGCCCATGCCGATGGCATTCTCCAGCGAGGTGGTGAGCGCCAGCGTGGGGCACATGCCGAGCACCAGCCGGAAGGTCGGGTTTTCCTTGATGATGCCGCGGGTCAGGTCGGTAAGCAAGCGCATGGATCGATATCCCTTCGCGAAAAATAAAAGAGACTCGATTATGCCTTAATCAGGGCTCGAATGCAACAAGAAGGGCTCTGCTTACATGTCGTCCGGCACTTCGATGCGGATGGTGCGTCCCTTGATCTCCTTGAGCGATTCGGCGTCGGTCTTCTTGTGCTCGAGGTCGCTGCCGTGAAGCGTACCGGGATCTGAAAAGAAGGGCACCTCGAAACTCACGCCGCAGGAGGGGCACTCGGAGGCGGAGCCCGCCATATCGGCAGGGGCTTCGATCTCCTGGCGGCAGTTCTTGCAGAAAAACGAGAGCATGCGCTTCTGGCTTAGAGGAACCGGGGTGCCTTGGGCGCCTTCAAAGCCGAGTGCGGCCAGATCGATGCGGATGGTCTGGTTTTTATGTTTGGGAGCGAATGACCCTTCGGCGGTCGGCGTTGCGGCAGGCTGCTCGCGGGCGGGGGCCGGCTCGGCGACGGCTTCGGCAGCGGCCGGGGCCGCTGGCGCCGTCGGCAGCGCCGCACCATGAAGCGTGCCGGGGGCGGAGACCGATGGGACGGTGATGGAGGTTCCGCAGGCAGGGCATTCGGCTAAGAGTCCGGCCGCCGACAGAGGCGCCTCGATCTCCTGGCCGCACTTGCTGCAGCAGAATGAGACGGCCTGTGTGAAGTCGTCGAGAATCTGCGGGGCGGGCGGCAAAATGGTGATCAGGTTTTCCGGCGTCGGCGTGACGGCGTTACGCGCCTTTTTGATCACGCGCACGCGCAAGGTGTTATGCTCAGCAATGAGAATGTTTTCTCCCGTTTGAGGATTTCTCATTTTGCGCGGCTTGCGACGGATCACGTCCAAGCGGCAAATGCCCGGAACCGTGAAACCTTGAGATGCAGCTTCCCGATAGGCGATTAATTGAAGGGCTTCAAGCACAAATCTCGCCTTTTTTTGGGTCACACCCGCGCTAAAGGCAAGCTCACGAACCAAAATCGCTTTGTTGTAAGAATTCTTTCTCATTGCACATGCTCTCTGTATGGTTAAAAGGATTATTAATAAGCATCTTGCGTGCCAAATAGACCAAAGTCTTACTAATTTGTTATTGGCACCGAATGTGCTGGATTGACACTAGAGTTTTTGCGCATACTAAGGGCGGATTATCCATGAAGTTCTGGTTTGGAAAGAAAGAGACGGAGCAGGGCGCTGTTTCCTGTGATGTGGTGACGATCCCGAATCGTGACCCGGAGATCGGCATGACGCACTCCTCGTCTATTCTTATTTCGCATCAGGGAGAAGGTTCGGTCTCGGGATCTGGAGTGTCGGTGCCTCAGCCGCCGTTTCCGCAGGGTGCGGTGCGGGCGGAGGTGAGTTCGTCTGCTAAGGCAGGCGGTGTGTCGGAGACGCCGGAGGCGGTGGTGGTGGAGAAGCCCCTTCAGCCTGATGTGGCGCCAAGTGAGTTGCCAAAGAAGCTGGCGCAGCCGGCGGCGGTAGAAAAGGGGGCGGCAATGAGTGTTCAGGCGCCTGTCAATCGTATGCAAACAGGAATGTCTGGTTATGGCTCGATGGCTTCGGCTGAGCCGATCAAGGCGGGGCGTCCGGTGATGACGCCGGTGCGGATGGCGACGCCGACCGCGCCGGTTCGTCTGACGCCTGTTTCGGCCGCGCCGGTCGCGGCTCCGGTGCCTCTGCCGGTGTCTCCTCCGGCTGCCGTTTCGGCAGCCCGTCCGGCGCCGCCGCTGGCCGCGCCCGCCTTTGGGTTGCGTCCGAAAGAGGGCACCGCCGGAGGGGTTATGCCTGCGGCTTCGGCGCTGGCCACGGCTGCGCCAAAACCAATTTCACCCGCAGCGGCGGCAGTGATTGCGCCCGCCTCAGCGCCGGTGGCCACGGCGGCCGAAAAAGGCGTGGTGGAGCGCGACGCGGACGGTGTCGTACGGCCCAAAACGGATCAGCGCGCGCTGTATTACCAGTTGATGAACGGGCTTTACGATGCAGTCTTGATCTTGGACGATCAGGGGCACATTGTGGACTGCAACACGCGGGTCACGGTGATGCTGGGGTATTCGCGTGAAGAGACGTGGGACGTTCCGATCGAGAAGGTCATCACCGGCATGTCGAGCCAGATGTTCGAGCATCTCAAGCGGAACTTGGCGGAGAACCACCACATTCTGATTGACGCGCGCTGTTTTCGCCAGGACGGGACGTCGTTCGCCGGCGAGGTGGGAGTCAGCACGCTGTCGCTGACGAGGGGCAGCAATATCGTCTTCGCGATCCGCAATGTGGATCGCAGGAAGAATGCGATGGACGAGATGCGCAAGGGCCACGCCGCGCTGGAAATCGCACTGACGCCCGCGTTCGTGTGCGATCTGGACGGGTTCTTCCTGATCGTGAATCAGGCGCTGCTCGACGCGTTCGGGATTCCGGACGAGACGCAGGCCAAGAACGTGCGCTTGATTGATCTGCTGCCGGATGCGGCGCGCTTCTTCCTGCGTGCCTCGTGCGGCGAGAAGCTGCGCGAGACCTTGCGGGTGCCGACGCCGAATGGGATTCCTCTCAAAGTGGAAATCGCGCTCAAGCCGGTTCAGAACGGCCAGACGGTCACGGCGGTGGCCGGTTCCATCCTTCAGTCGTAGGCAAACTACTCGTCGCGGTAGGGCTTTTCGTGCTCGAACATGGCGAGGCGGTTGGTCAGGGCTGCGGCTTTGACAGGGCTTCCCATCTGGGTGTAGAGGGTTGCGGCCTTGCGCGTGGCGTCGATCGCCCGGCGGAACGAGCCGTATTCCGCTTGGGCCACGCCGAGAACCTCCAGCGCGTAAGGATCCTTTTCGTGCAGGATGCTGCAGGCCAGCTCGGCGAGTTTGACCGCACGCTTGCCGTCGCGCAATTCCTGGAAGGGCGAGGAGGCCATGATCCACGCGGTGGCGCACATCGCCTGCGAGTTGCTCGAGTCGACAGCCAGCCGCGCCTGCGCCTGCTGCAAGGTGGCCAGGCTTTGTGCCATGCGGGTCTGCCGCGCGGCCAGTTCGGCCTTCTTCTTAAAGTCCAGGCTGAGTCCGGCCAGTTGGAACTTGGTCTCAATATCCGCCTTGTCTACCGCTTTGTTATAGGCGTCCTCGGCGGAGATCAGCCCTTTAGAGGCCAGTCGCGTCAGTTCGTCGCTGAAGGTCAGCATGCCTTGGGTCCGGCCGGTCTGCATCACGGAGGGAAGCATGTGGGTTTTGGCCTCGCGGATCAGGGCGGCGACGGGGGTGGTGACCACGAGGACTTCGAAGGCCGCGATGCGCCCCCCCTCCGTCTTCTTGCAGAGCGTCTGCGCGACCACGCCTTTGAGCGTGTCGGACAACATCGCGCGAACCTGGTTCTGCCGGTGGGTTGGGAACTTGTCGATCATGCGTTCGACCGTGGTCGCGGCGGTGTTGGTGTGCAGCGTCGCGAAGACCAGATGGCCGGTCTCGGCGGTCTCGATGGCGACCTCCATGGTTTCGAGGTCGCGCATTTCGCCGACCAGCACGATGTCCGGGTCTTCGCGCAGGGCCGCGCGCAGGGCCTGCGCGAACCCCTTGGTGTCGCGGTGAACCTCGCGCTGGTTGATGACGCAGTTGCGCGGCGTATGGACGAACTCGATGGGGTCTTCGATGGTGATGATGTGTTCGTTGCGGACGCGGTTGATGTAGTCGACCATCGCCGCGAGCGTGGTAGATTTGCCGCTGCCCGTGGGTCCGGTGACGACCACAAGGCCCTTGGAGAGCATGCAGAAATCGCGCAGCGCCTCGGGCAGGTTAAGCTCCTCGAACGTGGGGATCTGTTCGGGGATGACGCGCAGCACGGCGCCGAAACCGGACATGTCGCGGAACCCGTTGACGCGGAAGCGCGCCAAGCCGGTGATCTCGTACGCGCAGTCGGTGTCCCAATCCTGAGTGAGCTGGGTGTAGTTCTCCGGAGGCGTGATCTCCTTGAGGAGCGTGAGGATCTCTTCGCTGGAAAGCGTGGTCTCTTCGGCGATCGGCGAGAGTGTGCCGTGAACCCGCACATAGGGAACCCGGCCGGAATAGAGGTGCAGATCACTGCCGGATGCGTTCACCAGCGTATAGAGAAAGTGGTCAATCGATGCCATTCAATGCCTCACCGCATGTTATGAGTGTCGTTGTTCCCGCCGGGGACAGGAGTATCCCCGCTCCCAGGCAAGGACACGAGTGTCCTTGCTCCCAACCGGTTCAGGGCGTTCGGACACGGAAGAACCCTCGCGCCACATCAGACGGGATTTCGGTATAGAGGCGGATCAGACGCAGCCCGTTCGGCGCATCACCCAGAACCTCCCTGTAGGTCACCGGTAGCGGCAGCCACAGCGCTTTGGACGAGCCGAGAACGGGTGTCCACTCTAAAACGTAATCGGTCTGGGGCAAGCCCTCGAATTGCAGAACGACGGAGCCTCCGGTGGCTGCACGGCTGAGCGTCTGCAGGCCTAGGGGGGTGGCCGGGGTGGAAGGCTGAAACGCGAGCCCGGTGATCCGCGTTTGGGACAGGCCTGGTTCTGGCGGCATCGGGCCTGCAGGCGCGTTGGTGGTATACGTGGCTTTTACCGTGACATCGTAGGCGGGCATGGTAAAGCTGCAGTTCGTAACCGCCGGGAGCATGACGTTACCCTCCCAGCTGTCGAAGTACTGGCCGTCCGGCGGGGGATCGGCCCGAAGCGAGATCTCAGTCCCCACTGGGAAGATATTGTGGCGGGCCTCCTCGATGACGTCCGCGTTACCGACGAAGGCGGGCGGCAGCGTATAGGCGGTGTTCGTGGCCGACGCCAGTTGCAGCAGGAAGGTCGGCGTCCAAGTGCCGGTCTGCAGCCACGCGCAATCCTCGAACACGCTGATGTCGACGTCTTTTCTATAATCAAAGAGGAAGTTGCGAAGCTTCTTTTTGGCGGCATCGCGTGCCTCATCGCCGTTCTTCACCACAAAGGTGGTGGTGCTCCAGACCTTGTCTTTTCCGAAAACCCAGCGGTCGGGCACGTCGTCGTCGACCCCGTCCTTGAAAAAGAAATCCAGCCCGTCGGCGAGGGTTTCGCAACTGGAGGCCCACTGCCACCGAAGGATTCCGGTTCCGAAATTGGTTACGCTGAGCTGGGCGTGCTGGTTGTTGTTCACGTAACCGAAACGCCCGAAACGTACCGCGCTGAAGCCGCCCGGGGCGTCGTTGACCCAGGAGACGCCGCCGTCCTCTCCGTCGAAACTGGCGATCGCCGCTTCGCCGTTGATGTTCGGGATGCAAGGGGCGCACGCCATCGTGGTGACCAGCGCCTTCGGAAGCCAGATGACGCGGTCGATGCTGATCGTGTTGTCGCGGGCAAAGTAGGAACCGTCGCGGGCGAACTGCAGGGTGATGGAGGTCGCGCCTGAGATCACGTTGGTCATCGCCCACCAGCCGTTGCCCTTGCCGGAGCACTCGCCCACGAGGGTTGAACCGTTGACGACGACTTGGATACGGTCATAGCCGATCTCCGCGTTGGCCTTCCACCAGAAGAGCAGAACGCCGTCTCCTGTGAAGCTGGTGGTGGTCAGACCGACGGTCTGGCCCGGCCCGACGGACGGGCCGCCGAACTTCACCACGGGGTCGTTATAACGCACGCCGCCCTCCGCTTCCGCCACCACGCCGTTCGTCGAGAACTTGGTGACGGTCAGCGGCTGGCCCGCGATCGTGAGCGCGCCCGCCAATTTTTCTTTCGGGGTCTGCGCACGGTAACGAGCCTCTACGGTGACGCTGTTGGCGGGCATCAGGAAGGTGGTAATGGCTGCGGTGGCATCGGCAAAAACGGCTCCGTTTGTGGACACCCAGTGGTCGAAGGTCTGCCACAGGGGGGCGGCGTTGGCGATGATGCGCACATCCGCTCCGGCCGGATAAGCGCCCTCCGGTTCGCCTGTACTCTCATGAACGGCATTGGGCCAGGCACCGCCGTCGCGCCCGTTGACCATGGTCAAGACGAGTTTCTTCTGACGGTAGAGCGCGCGCACGGTGATGTCGCGGGCCGGCATCACCAGTGTCGCGGGCGTCTTCTTGACGTCGGCGATGGTTGCCGTGTCGCCGTCCCACAGGTCGAACTCCTGGCCGGCGGGTGCGGGGCCGGCTGTGAGTGATACGGTGTCGCCGACGGAGTAGGTGCCGCTGCCGCCACCGTTCTCGACGGTCAGGGCAAAGGCGATCTGAGTCCAGACGGCGCTGTCGACCCAGCCGCAGTCCAGTCCGGCGGTGTTGGCGCCGTCCTTGAGGTAGGTCCAGCGCACGGTGTGGTCTGCCACCGTCAGGAGGTTGGTCTCGAAGCGTATCCAGCCGCTCTTGGTGCCGCTGATGCGGGCGGCTTCGACGCCGTCCACAGACACGGCGAGGAAGTCGTGGTTCAGTTCGGAAGAGACGCGCCAGTAGAAGGTGAGATTTCCGGCGCCCGAGAAGACCGCTTCGACGGACACAGAGGAGCCGTTGGCGACGGTCGCAGGGCCTCCGAACTTGGCGGCGACATTGCCGATGGCGCCAGCGGGCGGGGCGAGGTCAAGGAGGATGGACGCGCTGCCTTCCGGCAGATTGAGCGGTTTGCCCGGCACGCCAAATTCGGCGGCGAGCACGTCCGGTATCCAGGTGACCGCACCCACGGTGCCGGCGTCTGCGCCGGCCGCGTCGGAGCCGTCCTTGGTGTAGGCCCAGCGCAAGAGGTGCGGTCCGCTGCCCGAGACGAAGTTGGTGACGACGCCCTCCGTCTGGCCCGTGATCCAGGCGACCTCTGTGCCGTCAACCGAGAATGACAGGACGTCGTAGCCCTCCTCGCAGTCAACCGACCACGGGAACATGACGGTTCCGGAGTTGGTGTAAACGGTCGTGAAGAAGGCGGTCTGGCTGTCGCCGACCGGGCCGAGGCGTACGGACGGTGGGGTCAGGCTGATCTGGCTTACGGGGATGTTGCCTGCGGTGACGGGTGGGGGTATCCCGAGGACCAGGGACAGGATGTCTTCGATGGGCATAGACGTATAGGCTGCCGAGACCGTGAGGCTCGCGGTGCCGATCAGAATCGTGGTGGTGGCCGCTGTCGGGTTGGCGACTGAGCCGATATCGCCGGTCCACCCGCTAAAGGTATGCCATAGGGGAGCGGGATTCGCCTGGATCGTGACAACGGTTCCCGAAGGGTAGCTTCCGCTTCCCGAACCGTTCATGACGGCCAGCGTGTAATGGGGGACAACGGGCGCATTGGTGGTGTAGGTGGCGGTCAGCGCGAGATCGGACGGCGGCATCAGGAACGTCGGATTGGCGTTCGTGACGAGCGTGCCCAGCGCCGAAAGGTCGTTGCCGGTCCAGCGGTCGAAATAGAACCCCTCCTGAGGCGGGGCGGCGAGGATCGTCACTTGAGCGCCAGCCGGGAAGATGCCGGCCTTGGCTTCGCGCAACGCTCCGCCGAAGGTGTTGAAAGGCGGGGGCAGAACATAGCTGGTGTTAGTGCCGGAGATGACCTGAAGGGCGAAGGTCGGCGTCCATTCGACGCCGCGCAGCCAGCCGCAGTCGTCCAGCATGCTCACGTCGTTGTCCTTTTGGTAACGGTACGTGAAGATCCGCTTGAGGCCGCGGTTGATCTCGCGGGTTTGCGCGGGGTCGTTCGGCAGGACGAAGAACGAGTCGTACCAGGTGCCGGGGAGCTTGCCGCTGATCCAATTGGTGTGGTTGCCGTCCAGGTAGAAGCCGAGGTTGTCGTAGACGCCCTCGCTCTTGGAGGTCCACTTCCACGTGAGAATGCCGGTGCCGTGGTTGGTCACGCAGACCTGCGCCTGCAGGTTGTTGGTCACGTAGCCGAAGTTGCCGAACTGGATGGCGCCGAAGCCGCCCGGCGCGTTGTCCACCCACCGCACGCCGCCGTCCTCGCCCTCGAAATCGAACTCGCCGTCGCTGTGGTTGCGGCCTTGGAAGAGCGGGTCATATTCTTGGTTGATATTCGGGAGGCAGTGTCCGGCGTCGAGCGCGTCGGACATCGCCTCCGGGATCCACATGACGCGGTCGAGCAGCACCATGTTGTTATGCACGTAGTAGGTGTCGTCACGAGTGAACCGAAACGTGACATTGTTGACCCCCGTCAGCTTGGCGTACGAGAGTGTCCACAACCTCGTTCTGTCAAAGCTATTTGTATCCTTCATCGAGATCACTTGCGAATAGGGCGCGCCGTTGATGACCAGTTGAACGCCATCCACATCCTCTTCGGTGTCGCCGTGCCACCAGAAGAGCAGGTAGCCGTTGCCGGTGAAGTTGGTGGTGGTGAGGCTGACGCTCTGGTTGGGCCCGACTGAGGGGCCTCCCAATTTGACGACGGGGTCATCGTAGCGGATGCCGCCGGTGGCTTCGGCCACGACGCCGCTGGATGAGAAGGAGGTGACCACCAGAGCCTGGCCCCGGATGGTGAGCGCGCCCGCCAGTTTCTCGGCGTCGGTCTGCGGACGGTAGGTCGCGGTGACGGTGACACTGTTTGGAGGCATGACGAACAGGGAGACGTCGGCATAGGCATTGGAGAAGAGGGCGCCGTCTGCGGAGATCCAGCGGTCGAAGGTCTGCCACAGCGGGGCTGGGGCTGCGACGATCCGTACGAGTGCGCCTGCGGGGTACCTGCCCTCGGGTTCGCCCGTGCTCTCGTGGACGGCGTTCGGCCACGCGCCTGCGTCGTTTCCGTTGATGACGGTGACAGTCAGTGCCCGTGTTTTGTAGAGCGCGCGCACGGTTATCGCCCGTCCGGGCATGACCAGTGTGGCCGAGGGCGACGTGAGGTTGTTGATCGTCTCGGTGTCACCGTCCCAGACGTCAAACTCTTGGCCGGCAGGAGGGGGATTCGCCGTGATGGTCACCGTGTCGCCGACCGCGTAGGTGCCGCTGCCGCTGCCGTTTTCAACGGTCAGCGCATGCGAGAACTGGATCCAGGTCACGCTGTCGATCCAGCCGCAGTCTTCGCCGGAGAAGCCCGAGGCGTTCTTGGCATAGGCCCAGCGTACGGTGTGCGCTGCCACGTTGAGCAGGTTGGTGCTGAAGGTCAGCCAAACGTTGGTTTTCGTGCCGCTGATGCGCGCCGCCTCGATCCCGTCCACCACGCACATCAGAATGTCGGAGCTCTGTGACGACGTGCGCCACTGGAAGGTCAGTTGCCCCGAACCGTTTAACACGACTTCCGCGCCGTTGGTTTGCCCGTCGGCAATCACGGGTGCGCCGTTGGTCAGACCGCCCAGCTTGGCGGCCACGCCGCCGAGCGCGCCGGCGGGGGCCGCGCTGTCGAGCTGCAAGGCGTCGAAGCCATAGGGGAAGGGGAGCGACTTGCCGGGCTTGCCATAGGGGAAGGCGATCGGCCTGCCGGGCGCGCCGAGTTCGGCGGCAAGGTTGTCCGGAATCCAGGTGACCGCGCCGACCCAGCCGGAGTCCTGTTCGGCGTAGTCGGCGGCGTCCTTGATGTAGGCCCATTGGATGGCGTGCGCGCCAGCACCGGCCACGAACTGGGTGACGACGCCGGAGGCTTCGCCGGTCAGGGACGCGACCTCCGCGCCATCGACAAAGAGGGCGAGCCGGTCAAAGCCGGCCTCGCTGCTGACGCGCCACGGGAAGAGCAGGGTGCCGGCGTTGGTGTAGACGGTTGCGAAAAAGGCGGTCTGGCTGTCGCCTATCGGGCCGAGGCGCACTTCGGGAGGTTGCCTGCTGATACCTGCCAAGGTGATGTTTGCATCCGAGACCGGTTGCGGTATGTTCAGCACGTCGCCGATGAGTTCGGACAGCGACGGGGTGCTGTAGGTGGCGATGACGGTCGCCGGCGCCGCCGGCATGGTCACTGTCGTGGAGGCGCTGCTGACGTTGGCGACGGTCGCCGTGTCGCCCGCCCAGCCGGTGAAGGCGGCCCAGGCTGCGGGCGGGTAGGCCGTGATCGGAACCACGGCACCGTTGGTGTAGCTGCCGCTGCCGCTGCCGTTGACGACCGTCAGCGGGTAAAGCACATAGGTGTTTTCGTACGCGCCAAGATCGACTGCGCTGCCAAGGATGCGCGTGCTTCCGGCGGCGTCGCGCGGGCCGCTGGCGAAGGCGTTGCTGCCCGCATTGACGCAGGGCGAGCCGTTGGCTGGCTGCAGCGTGCCGGGGACGAACTGAGGATCGTCGGTGATGTTGTTGCCGCCGTCATGGTTGAAGCCCCAGGTGGTGACGCCGGGCGCAGGGGTCGTACACGAATACTGGAAGAGCGTCTGGTCGACGCTGGACGCGTCCGACGAATAGTTCTCGTCGCCGTTGAGCAGGACGATCGAGTTGCGCACGAGGCTGCCCCAGACGCCGTCGCCGCTGGTGGTGTGGATACCATTGCTAACCACGGTGCAGTTGTTGAGGGTGGCCCGGTAGGCGCCGCCGCCGCGGTAGGCGCCGCAGCCGGTGATGATGCAGTTGTTGACCTGCGGGGTTTGGTTGGGCGCGTAGACGCCGCCGCCGTTGATGAGCGCGGTATCCCGGTCCGCAGGGATCGAACTGGCGTTGGCGAAACCGTTCTGCAGGGTAAAACCGTCGAGCGTGCCGGCGGTCATATAAACGCAGCGGATCGAGTTGGCGCCAAAGGGTGCGCTGAGAGTGTTGGGGCTGCCCGCGATGACGGTTTTCGACGCGCCT
The DNA here is from genome assembly GCA_964390795.1 of uncultured Lentisphaeraceae bacterium. Lineage (GTDB taxonomy): Bacteria > Verrucomicrobiota > Kiritimatiellia > RFP12 > UBA1067 > CAYMLQ01. The sequence continues at coordinate 25,521 of CAYMLQ010000013.1, read as the reverse complement.
TGCGTGCTGCGGATAACGATGCTCTTCGTGAGTGAGACGCATGTTTTGCCGGCGGCTGTCGTGTTGGTGGCGCTGTAGAGGCCGGGGTCGACGAGAACCGTGTCGCCGGTGTTCGCTGCGGTGACACCCCTCTGGATTGTCCGATAGGGGTTGGCAAGGGTGCCGTTTCCGGTGGTGTCGTTACCGGTGGTTGCGACGTACCAGGTGGCGGCCTGCAAGGCGGGCGCAAGCAATACTAACGCGCCGGAAAGAACGCGACGTGCGGTGTGCGACATTTTCATGGAGTCTCCAATCAGCCGTGCGTGCCGTCGCGCGGGGGGCGTCGGCACGCACACAAATGCAGTCAGTGCGCGGTCGGTGTCAGTGTAGGTTTCACTGGGCGGGTTTCGCAGCGTCCGTTTCGGTGCCGGCGGCTTCGGGTATCGGCGCGGCGGGCGTTTCGACGTGGTTCAGACGGGGCTGCTTCGGCTCCTCGAGACTGAGCAGTTCCGCGAGGGTGCCGTTGCCCGGCTCTTTGAATTTTCCGGACATCACGTCGCGTCCGAAAAGGGCGTTCTTGGGCATGCCGATGTCCTCGCGCATCTCCACGGGGTCGGCGATGCCGACGGTCACGAAAATAATGATTTCGCGCTGATCCTTCTCGCGGCTTTTCCAGCCGAAAACACGCGGGCCGATCCAGGGAAGGCTGCGCAGCCAGGGGATGCCGGATTCGACGTTCCCTTCGGTCGTGCGGGTGAGACCGCCGATCACGGCGGTTTTGCCGTCATCCATGGTGAAGACCGTCTTGATGCGGCGCATCTTGATGATGGGGAACTTGGCAGACGGGGTTTCCGCGTTGATGCCAGCGATTTCAAAGTATTTTTCTTCTCTTTCGCTGATGGAGGGCTCGATCTGCACCGTGATCAGACCCGAGGGGCTGACACGCGGGGTGACGGTCAGGCTGATGCCGTAACTGAAGAAGGCCTCGCCCACGAAGGGCTCTTCCTTGCCGGGGATCAGGGCGAGTTTAGTGGTGACGCTGTCGCTGCCGTTGTCGGAGGTGGCGGCCTGGAAGCTGACCTCGACGTTCGGCTCCTTGGTGGTCATATCGACCCGCGCCATTTCCTCGTTTGCGACGATCACTTTGGGGTTGGAGAAAACCGAAACGCCGTCAATCTGCTCGAAGGCGTTGATGGCCAAGGCAAAGGCGCTTGCGGAGAGGGAGCCGGTGAAGGTGCGCGCCTTGGAATGGGTATCCGTCTTGTCATAGCCCATATTGGCGGCTGAGCCGAGTGTGCGGGCGGCGCTGCTACCGAGGGTGCTTTCCGAACTGAGTACACGCTCGATGCTCCGGTCGGCGTCGATGAAGGTGTCGGTTAAGGAGTCAGAGGAGGTAAATCCGTTGTTTTGGGAAGAATTAGCGGTGGAAGACCCTCTGGTGGAGCGGGTGTTGACTTTCGAAGACGTGCTGTCGTCGGTGATGCCGAGCGAGGCGCCGTCGAACTTGACGCCCCAGCCTTCGCCGCCGAGGCTGTCCCATTTCATGCCGAGCTTCTTGCTGGCGGCCGCGTTCATTTCGACGAAGCGCGCTTCGATATAGACCTGCGTCCGGGGCTTGTCGATGGCCATGATGATTTTTTCGCATTCGCCGATCTGCTGTTCGGTGGCAGTGACGATCACGGCGTTGGCAGAGGGGAACGGCGTGACCAGTCCTGACGTACCGAGGTGGGCTTTAAAAAGGATGGCGACATCGTCCGCACGCGCGTGTATCAGCGTGAACGTCTGGGTGATTTGCGGAATAAGTTCCAAGGTTTTCGGGGTGACCACGAAGATCCCCGAGTTGGGCGGCTGCTCGGCCAGTTGCAGGCCCTGGGGGTCGAGAATGGAGGAGAGGCCCTTTTTCCACGGGACATTGTCGAGGCGCACGCTGACGAGGCCCTGCAGGTTCGTGCCGCTCGAGATGATGTTGGCGCCGGTGGCGTCGCGGAAAGCTTTGATAACATCGGTCAGGGGCGTGTCGTTGAAGGCCATGGAGACCATGGCTTCGTTGCTGCTGCCGCCGGCTGCATCGACCACGCGGACGGCCGGCTGGGCGGGGGTGGTCGCGGCGGCGGCAACGGCCGGTTGCGCGGCCGTTGTTTCTTCGGCGTAAGCGGATAACGGCGACACCGACACGCTGGCGGCGATCGCGAGAAGGCAGACGAGAGACAGGGATTTCATTCGTTTCTCCTGAGGGGTAGTGACGACGGTTATATGACTTACAGGTTCGGTTTGAGATCGTTGGGTTTGGCGGCGATGCGCTCCGCTTTGGACGGGGTCAAAAGAACATCCCTTTCGGTGACGGACTCGACCTTCCACTGGAAGCGCATGGCATTGTGAACGAAGGTCAGGGTGTCGCCTGCTGCGTAGGTCTGGCGATTGATCAGGGCGAGGATTCGCACCTCCCTCGTCTCGGGCTTGAACGACTTGGTGAAGCCGCTGATCGAGAGCGCCTTGCGGGCCTTGGCCCAATCGGCCTCGGTGATCGGCTTCTCTGCGGGCGGCTCGGGCTTGGGCGGAGGCGCGGCCTCAGGGATGACGTTCTGCACTGCGGGTTGCTCCTGCACGGGCGGCGGCGGCGCGTAGCCGATAGGCCAGAAAGGGTCACGTTCGGCCCCGGCCGCCGTCAGGGTGAGGGCGGCCAGCGAGAGGATGACGAGGTGGGCGTTGCGTGTGGTCATGGCGTCTGCTCCATCACTTTTTTGAGGGGGGGTCCACGGGAGCGGGCTTCTCGCCTTTGGCGGGCCATTCGAAGGTGATGATCGCCTTGTGCGTCTCGGGCGTCTGCTGCTGGCTGAGAATGAGCAGGCTCGAGAGCGTGAGCAGCGGGTGCGCCGCCTCCGCCTTCGCGATAAAACTGACGATCTGCGTGTAACTGCCCTGTCCGGAGAACTCGACGGGCTGGCGCACATACGGCTGTTTGGGCGGCGGCTTCGGAAGCTGGAGCGGCATCAGAGGAAGCTCTTTCACGTTGTCGATACTGAAGCCGGACTCCAGTGCGAGCGGGTCCAGCAGCGCCTTGCCGCGCATGGCGAACGAACTCAGGAGCGGCTCGATCACACCCTGGGCGCTCAGCGCATCCAGTTGGGCCGTCGAGGTCGCGGACTGCTTTTTGAGCGTCTCGACGCTGGCGACATCCTGAAGCATGTCGTTCAGGGTTTCATTGAGGAGTTCGTTTTTTTCAAGCGTCAGCCGGATCTGCTTTTGCGTGGGCAGGATGGCGAGGCAGAAGATGAGCAGGCACGCCGTTAACGCACCCAGCGTGATGCTGATCGAGCGTTGGACGGAGGGGGTGAGCTTTCGCATCAGCCGCATGTCGACTTTCATTCGAACCTCCTTGGGACGCAGTCGCAAAGGATTTCGAACAGGAGGGCGTCCCGGTTGTCGGAAGAGCGCATCACATCTTGCCGGAAGGCTCCTTTCGGGATGTCAGCCCTGTGGATGAGGTTGGAGAAGGCCGGGGTCCGCAGTGCCGCGAGCAGGGCGTTGACGGAAGCATAGGCTGTGTCGCCGCTGGTCCGTCCCGCGAGGCGGAGGGAGACGGTTTCCCACGTGTTGGTCGGGCCGAGGGCAGCCGACTTCGGATCTACGGCGGGTGGGGGCGGCTGCGGGACACGCACTTCAGTGAACTGGATGTTCGCGGGCACGCAGGCGGGCAGCCGGGCCAGCGTGTCGCTGAAACGGAGACGGGCGTGCTCGTACAGGCGGAGTTGCCGGATGACGGCCAGCGTCTCTCTCTGCTGATCACGCAGGCCGAGCACGGTCGCATGGGCGTTGTTCAGTTCTTGGATGGTCTTGTTCAGCCGTTCCTGCGCGGTATTATGATTGTGCGAGCGAAGGCCCAGCAAGGCCCACCAGAGCAGGCAGCCGAAGGCCGCAAAAATGGCTGCCAGAGGGAGCATCACGCGCAAACGGACAGGGCTGGAGCTGAAGCGCTCCTCATCTTTCAACAGGTTAAGATGCAGAGGTGTGCTCATACGTTCTCTTTCAAAGCAGCCCGCGCGGCGCCGAGGGCCGTCATCACATCATCCTCTAAGACGGCCTGGGCGGCTCCGAGAGCCGTCGTCAGAAAGGGCTCGGCTGCAGCGAAGTCCGCCGGCGTTTCGGCCGGACGCAACGGGTTCTGGAGGCCGTCAAAGGGACGGAAGAGAGTCAGCGGGATGTTCATCATATGCGAAAATATGGAGGACCAGTAGTTTGCCCCGGTCGGCAGCCCGCACACGAAGAACTGCTGCGTCTTGCAGTTTCGCCGCCGCAGAAGGTAGTCGGACGAGATCTCGACCTGGCGGAAAAGGCTTTTCAGGACGGGCTCGATCATCGGGATCGGGTCAATGAAAGTGTCCTGCAGCACGGAATCGGCCAGCGAAGGCTCGATGCGCATCTGGTTGCTGATCGCCGTACGCACGTGGCTATAACCGATCGGGTGCTCGCGGTACAGGACAAGCTTCGCTTCGTGGAAAGCAGCCAGCGAGGTGTGACCCGGAAAAACGAACAAGACAATGGCTGTGCCGGCGAGCGTCTTGAAGAGGGGCGAGGCGATAAAGCTGTTGATCGCCGCTGCGGAAGAGACCTGCAGCGAACAGGCGGTGGGCTGGCGTCCCTCGGGCAGGAGGCGCGCGGCCCAGGCGGCCTGAAATTCGGGCAAGCCGGCCGTGAGCGGCGGGAGATCGGCTGCGAGCACGCGCGACACCGTCCGGTACGGGATCTGCTTGTCGTCCGCGGCCTCTTCGCCGGGGCCGGACGCGTGCCGTAAATACACCTGCAGGGAGGTGACCGCCAGCGCCGCGTGAGGTGCCTGAAACGCTCGGGGAAGACTCCAAATGAGCGGCTCCTCAAGCGCCGCGCTCGGATCAGGAGGCAAAGTGCCCGGCAGGCGAAGGAACCCGGCCGCAACCAGCTCGGTCTGGCCCTCCAGCTTGCGCAGGCGCACAGCCGGCACCCCGTCAGGGCAAGAGGCACCTATTTCGAGGCCCACCACATCGGTGAAAGGCAGGCTTGAAGAGGTCAGTTTCTCTTTAAACGGAGACTTCATTGATGTCCTTTTTAAGCAGGAATGGTGCCATGATAGGACTTTAGGGCTTGAGATGCAAGGCAATGCAGCGGGGGCAGCAATTCAAAATTTAGAATTGCTAGCGGGGGGGCGATTCAGTTGAGTTGAAACTGAATCGCACCAAAGGAGGGGGTTGGGAGTTAGGGTTTAGGAGGTGAATGCGCAGCAACCCGCGAAAACAGGGCGTCCTTTTGGGTTTGCGCCGCTTCTCAGGCTCGGGCACTTGGCTCCTGCGGTTTGAGGCATGCTTTTCTGGTTCAAGCTACGGATTGCGAGGATTGCGCGGATGCGAGGTGAGGTTGAAGCTATCGACCAGCCCGCCGCGTCGTCTGGTAGGGCGGGGTCCCCGAACCCGCCGCCGGTCCCCGTGTCGCGGCTTTGCCCTGCGGACGCCTGCGGGGAGGCGTCCCTACCAAGGGGCGTCGTGTTCATAAGCAATGCTGTCCGCGAAGCGGGAGCAAACGGACGGAAATTTAGTGAAGGGTATTTCTAGCATCCCCACCCGTGGCTTCCGCCTCGCGGGTTCTCGTTTTTGCAAATCGGATTGTCAGAAGAGAGAAAGCGGGAGCCGGTTTCGGGCCTGCGCCCCGTTTTGCGGGCGCCCGGCACGTCAGAAGCCGACGCAGTTTTAGGCATGGTTTATGCGTGTACAATGTGCATGAGCGCAAACGAGAAGTCCAGCACGATCAAAATCGATATCCGGGCGATGGGATACGGACGCACTCAGGCCGCCGACGAACGCACGGGGGCGGTGGCTGCGGACTATTTCAACGTTTTGGACTACCGGTTTCTTTTCGAGCAGGCTTATGACGCGATCCTGCTGGCGGATGAGACGGGGCGGGTGCTGGCTTCGAACTCTCGCGCGACCCGTTTTTTTGGCTATGAGGGTGCCGGCTTGGCGGGACTCAGTGTGAGGATGCTGGTGGCCGGTGTCACGGAGCAGCTTCTGGCGGACGTGCAGCGGGTGATCGCCGAAGGTCTCTACATGCGCATTCAGGCCTTCGGGGTACACCGCGACGAGTCGTTTACTCCCGTGGAGATCATCGTTCTTGGCAACCGGGTGAAAGCGCCCGAGCTGTACTGTTACCTCGTCCGGGATATCGAAAGCCGGTGGCGCGCGGAACAGAAGCTGCTTTCCGCCTACCACGCCATGGATAACACCGACTCCGGCATCGGAATCGCCAGTCTGGACGGGCTGGTCACGTACGCCAACCGCACGATGGTGTCGCTGCTGTCCGGGGGCGACGAGACGGCAGTCGTGGGGCAGGATCTCGCCACCTGGTTCGAGCGCAAGTGTGTGGTGGAGCCCATGCTCGCGAGTATCCGCAAGGGGAAGCCCTGGTCGGGTGAGCAGCGGCTGATCGCGGGTGCGAAGTCCGCGTGGCTCTCGATCTCCGCCGTGCCGGACGTCAACGAGGATCAGGCCCTTTGCGGGATGGTCTTCTCCGTGCGCGACACCGCAGAGCGGAGGCGCGCGGAGATCGCGGAGTACCAGGCCGAGCGGAACCGCGTGATGATGGAGAGCCTGGCCGGCGTGTGCCACGCGCTGGGGCAGCCGGCCACGGTTTTGATGACGAGCATCGAGCTGATGAAGATGGAGGGGCTGAAAGACCCGCAGACCTTCGATCAGATGATCGGCTTGTGTTACGAGGCGGTTAACAATCTGCGGGAGCTGCTACAGAAAATGAACGCCAAGCGGATGTATGTGGCCGAGCCTTACTTGCCCTCGCTGATCGACTCCAAGGGGATGATCAACCTGGACTTGGCGGAGCGTTCCGAGACGGTCGAAGGCGATTGAGAGGGTCAGATCGGTTGCAGCGCCATTCGAAAACGGTAGGAGACAAAACGATGAGAAGCGTGTTTAAGAGGTGTGTTCGAGGTGACCGGCAAGGCTTTACGCTGACGGAAGTCGTCGTGGCGTCCGCGCTGATGATGACGTCCTTTGTGGCCGTGCTGGGCACCATCTCCTTTGTTCGCAGGAGCGCCTCCATTGCGGAGAATCAATTGGCCTGCCTCCACATTGCCCGTCAGACCCTGGAGGATCTGAGCCAGCAAAGTTACGATGCGACCCTCTTTGCCGTGGGGACGAGGCAGTTCCCGCATAACCGGGGGCACTGTGTGGTCTCGGAGCAGAGCGACCGCAGGACCAAGGATGTGACGGTGGTCGTCAACTGGGTCGAGCCTTCGGGCATGGCACGGTCGGTTTCCCTGACTACATCCTTCAGCCGGAGTCTGCACAAATGAAACGTATCACACGGTTTTCCTGTCGGGGTTGCGGCGGCTATACGCTTACGGAACTGGTGGTCGCATCCTCGGTCACAATAACGGTGGTGGCCGCCACACTGTCCATTTACGTCGGCATCTTTCAGTCTTGGAGCGGCGTCGAGTTGCGCATGCAGGCGGATCGCGACGTGAACATGGCGATGAGCCGGATGCTGTACGGGGTGGACAGCCGCCGCGGCATTCGCGCCGCGACCGAATTAACGCTGACCAGCAACACCAGCGGGTGGACGGCGAAGTACGTCACGGCCGGTGAGCCGCCGCAGACAAACAGTTTCACCTATTCCGAAACCGCTAACACGCTGGTGTTCAATCCGGGTTCAAAGATCGTCGGAACGGACATTACCTACGCGAAAGCCTACTTGCAGGCACACTCTCTGGTGGTCACGATGCGTGTGGATCGGGTGTCCGGGAGGCTGGGGGTCCGGCGCGAGATTGGAACGGAGATCGCGTGGCGCAACTGAGAGGCATGAGGAGGTTGAACGTATGAATAACACAGTGATGGCCACGCGCAAACGCAGCGGGTCGGCGCTCATCGTGGTGATGGGGCTGACGGTGCTGGCCGCGATGGCGGCAGCGTCCATGGCGATTAGCGTCTCGTCGCGGGTTCGGCAGGCTGACAAGATGGTCTGCATGGAGCAGGCTTTCTACCTGGCTTCGACGGGAGCCGAGCGCGCCGCGTCCCATGTGGCGGCGGGCAACGATTCGTCGATTACGCTCACGGGAACCCACGGCAGCGGGAGCTATGTGGTGGTCATCGATGTCGTTCCCCAGTCGGGCGGCGAATATTACTACAACGTCTCGTCTCGGGGCACCGTCAAGGGCGTCAGCCGCAACGTTGTCCTGCGCGGCCTCCGGCGCGTCAGTTGGGCCCGCTATGCGCTCTGGTATGACTCGGAGGCGTCCAAGCTCTGGATCGTGCCCGGCGAGAAGTTCGACGGACGGGTCTACTCCAGGCCCCAGTTGCATTTCCATAATCAGGACCTCTCAACCAAAGGCCAGGTCATTTTCGAAGACAGGGTGTGGTCCGCTGCCTCCTCAATCGAGAAGGCCTCCAGCTCGGTCAACCCGGTTTTCAAACAAAATCTGGTCTTGAACGCACCGCTGGAGACGATGGCCTCGGTCGACTTCAATGACTTTCTGGCCAAGGCCACCGCCAGCGGCCTGGTGTTGGAGGGCGAATCCACGATCGTGGTCGACAACACGACGCTCAAGGTCACCAACAGCCGCAAGGGGTGGTCCAACAAGTCCGTGTCGATTCCCGCTAACGGCACGGTCTACGTCAAGACCGTCACCAGCGGCACCGCGCCCCGTACCGGGAACATCACCGTCTCGGCTCCGAACGGGCTGGGAAGCCGGCTGACCCTGGTGGCGGACAACGACATCAATATCGTCGACCATGTCCGTTACAAAAGGAACCCGAACCCGAACGTCACGCCCAACTACCCTGATTCCACCGACGCCCTGGGTCTGATCGCGAAGCGTAGCGTCGTGGTGCAGCAGGCCGCGCCCAACAACTTGGATGTGTACGCCCACATCATGTGCCAGACCGGCGGGTTCGGCGTGTACAAGTACAACGAGGGTTACTCGCGCGGCAAGTTGACCGTATACGGGGGCATCGTCAACAGCGTGCGCAATGCGGTGGGAACCACCAGCGGCACGGGATATTTGAAGAACTACATCTTCGACAAGCGGTTCTCCAAGAACCCGCCGCCGAACTATCCGGTGTTGACCGACGAACTCGAATGGATTGAGTGGGACGGATGAAAAAAGTGTTATTCAGCTTGGGAATGTTTCTTCTCGCGGGGTGCGGCAAGGACGTTGTCCGCCAGCCTCTGGTGCCGCGTGTTGCCTATCCGGCCCTGAATGAGTCGCCTCCGCCTCCGCCTCCTCCGCTGTCTGCCACGGACGCCCAGGCGCAGCCCTCGGCCGAGCCCGAGGGGCCGCCCGCCGTAATTGCCGGGGAGGGTTGGGTGCAGCGCCAGGTTCAGATGGAGGATCAGGTTAAGCGTTTGAGGGAATACGCGGCCAAAGCCGGCCCGGGCGACCCCTTCGCGCTGACCGAGAAGGAGATCGAGGCGTACGCCAAGCGCGACGAATCCGTGAGCTACTAGGGTTGGATGTTGGATATGGCGTATACGACACTTCCAGAGGCCGAGGCGGTCATGTTGCTCCGAGCGTTCGGGCTGCTGGTCAACCAGGCGGGTATCTACGGGCCAGTGCATAATGTGACGCTCAGCGCGTCGCGAAGTGTGTTTTCTGAACTGGACTACGCGCTCAAGACCTTCGGGCCGATCGAACTCGCAACCCAGGAGGGCCAAGTCCTTGTCAATGGTGCGGGCGAGAACTTTGGAGTTGCCCCGGGTAAAAACCTGCTTGACCGCATGAACCTGTACAAGGTTGGCGGACTGTTGTTCACGCCGCCTCTGGATCGGCAGGAATTTCAGTTTTGTGTGAACCTCTTCGGCACGCCGCCGCAAAAACTTGTCGCCGAAGGCGGTTTTGAAGCCATTCTGAAGCGGGCCGGGCTGCGCAGCATCCGCGTGGTGAGCGTGGCTTACCAGCGGGTGACGGGGGATGAGCCGGCCGTTGCCTCCGACAAGGCCAAATCCCATTTTTTCAGCGCGGAACCCGTCGTGGCGCGTATCGAAGAGACCGTGAAGCCGAAGCGCCCGGCCATGCTGGATCTTTCCGCCGCGCTAGCCGGCTCGGCGCCGCTCGGCACGGCGGCCTCCCCCGATCTGCCTGAAAGCGCTCCGGAAACTCGGTCGGCGCAGTCGCGGCGGGAGCGGTCGACCGCTCTGGCCGCCATGCTGCGCGACGCGGCCGCGGCGTTAGAGCGGGATCTGGGGAGCGAAGCGCCTCAGACCGAAATGTCCGGCACGCTCGATAAGATCCGCGAGGCCTTGTCGGAGATGGCTGCCGGCTCGCGGCGCGACATCTCAACCCTGGCCAGCCAGGTCGACGAGGACAGCAAGACGATCGCCAGCATCGAATCCGCCGCCCGGCGGCGCGGCATCGGCCTGAAGCTCACGCGCGGCGAACTCGTCCAGCGCTATGCGGAGCTGAATCAGGAAATCGTGCAGCCGCTCACGGTCTCCTCCGGGGTGATCGACCTGCTCAGTTCGGGCAAGGCGGGCGACCTGTCAGAGTCGCAGCTCGAACTCTTGAAAATGGCCGCTGAGAGCGTGGGCCGGGTCAACCAACTGGTCAGCCACATGAGCAGTATTTGCGGGTTGCCCGACAGCTATACGCCGGACAGGGGCGTGATTTTAGACTCTTATCGCTGAAGATCAGACTTGCGGCGGAATGACGTGGGTGGCGTCAGCGGCGGGACATTCCGGAGGATCAAGCACCGTGTACGGTTCGCCCGTGTTCGGGCAGGTCGGCATGGATCTGAGATAATTGCTGGGGCCGACCAGATCCGATGCTCCGGGGGCGGCGACGCCTGCCATCTTGGCCAGCATGACGGAGCCCTCGAGCTTTTTCATGTTTGTGATACAGGCGCTCTTACGCGCATTTCGGCTATATTTGATATAAGTCGGTGTGGCAATCGCGACGATGATGCCAATGATCGCAACGAGGATCATGAGTTCCATCATCGTGAAACCCATGCGCCGGTTCCGGCTGTGCTGCCTTACATTCATTTTCAAAAAATCACGCATCAGATCTCCTCTTTTGCGTGTTACTTTACGCAGAAACGGTGCTGTCCGTCAATAGGACTTAAGTCCTTGAAAACAAAAAGGCGTCCTTTGCCGGACGCCTCTTCGTTCACGCTAAACGCGTAAGACACTGCGCTTACGGCAACACGTGGGTGGCCACGGAAGCGACGTTCGGGCAAGCCGGGCGGGCGTCACCGGCGGGCATCGCATAGGCGGCGGTGCCGTAGGGGCAGTTCGGCGCGACTTTGATGTACTTGTCGGAGCCGAAGATATCGGTTGTGGCGGGTGCTGCGACGCCGCCCAGCTTGGCCTGCTCAATCGCGCCCTCGATCTGCTTGAGGTTGGCGATACAGGCGTTCTTCTGGGATTCCGTACGTGACTTCAGGAAGTTCGGGATGGCGATGGCGGCCAAAACGCCGATAATCGCGACCACGATCATAATTTCAACCAGTGTGAAACCCTTGCGATTCGTCTTCATGGATGATTCCTTCTTTTAACGTTTCCGAACAGGCAACCGGCTTCGGTGTCGGTTTAGCTTGACGATCATTATTTAGCAGGATGCGTGCCACTTGGTTGGGGCCGGGGGCCGGAGGTCGGTGACCGGCGATTTATCTAAGGCGCTATTTGGGAAGGGTTGACGATCAGATCCGGTGGCGATTGCGCCATTTTGTGCGCGAAACGAATCACAAAATGTAATAACAGTCAATAAGACCATGGTCTAACGTGCGGGGATGTGGGTGCAGCCTGCTATCGGTCATATCGTCCAGAGCGAGCGGTTGGTTGAGGGCGTGAGAGAACGAAACCACCGCAGAGTTGAGAAAGACTATGAGAAACGAGAATTTCGACCGGCCGCCGCCCGCGGAACGGGAACAAACGAGGGGGTAACTTTATCTTGAGCGATTAAGATTAGGATTAAGATTAAGATTACGAAGGTTGCCGATCGCTCTTAATCCTAATCGTGCTCTTAATCGTAATCTGGGTTGAAGTTGCCGACAAGCAAAGAGGCGTCCCTTGCGGGGCGCCTCTCAGGTACACTTGGAAAGCGTCGGGTGAAACGCTTTACGGCAGCACGTGGGTGGCCACGGAACCGACGTTCGGGCATGCGGGGCGTGCGTCGCCAGCGGGCATCGCATAGGCCGCGGTGCCATAGGGACATTTCGGGGCGACTTTGATATACTTGTCGGCGCCGAAAATATCCGTTGTGGCGGGTGCGGCGACGCCGCCCAATTTGGCCTGCTCGATCGCGCCCTCGATCTGCTTGAGGTTGGCGATACAGGCGTTCTTCTGAGATTCCGTGCGCGACTTGAGGAAGTTCGGGATGGCGATGGCGGCCAAAACACCGATAATCGCGACCACGATCATAATCTCTACCAGAGTGAAACCCTTGCGGTTGGTCTTCATGATTTGTTCCTTTTCTTTCAGTTCTGAACAGGCAACCGGCTTCGGTGTCGGTTTAGCTTGACAAATAGTTTAGAGCATTCTGCGTGCCATGGCATATACGACCAAAGGCTTATGCGTTGTGTAGGGTCATTTTAATTGATTGGGTTCTGAATAGACGCGGAACCCGAAGCCTGGTTTCAGTTACTGGATTTGCCCAACCGATGGAATATTCTCAATAGTGACAACATTTCTTGCAATTGCGACAGAAAACGCGCTTATTCAGGTTTTTTCTCGACAGGCTCTTCATCGGACAGTTTGCGGTAGAGGGTAGCCAGGCTGACCTGGAGGGTTTGGGCGGCCTTCTCTTTGTCCCCGTGTGTCGAGGAGAGGATCTGTTCCAGGTACTCTTTCTCCTTGAGTTTAAGAAATCCTTTCAGGGAGGTGTTTTGGCCCGCCCCGCTGTTGGCGAGGGCTGCCTGCTGGGCTTTGCTCTCATGTGCGCGGGAAATGATGCGTGGCGGGAGCAGTTCGGCCGTGATCACATCGTCCTGAAGGAACGTGACCGCATGTTTGACGGCATTCTCCAGCTCTCGGACATTGCCGGGCCACTTGTAGGCGACGAGGACATCAGCCGCCTCGTGCGAAAGGGTGGGCTGCACCTTGAAACCGGTCGTCTCGGCGCGGATAAAGTGGCGCGCGAGCGGCAGGATGTCCTCGGGGCGGTCGCGTAGCGGCGGGATGTCGAGGGTGATGACCGCGAAGCGGTAGTAGAGGTCCGCACGGAAGACGCCCTGAACCACCATCTGCTCCAGGTTGGAGTTGCTGGCGGCGACTACGCGCACATCGATCGGGATGTTCTTGGTACCGCCGACACGCCGGATCTCCTTCTCTTGCAGGACGCGCAGCAGCTTGCCCTGCAGCAGGAGCGGGAGGCTGGAGATTTCGTCGAGGAAGAGAGTGCCGCCGTTGGCGGTCTCGAAAAGGCCCTCTTTTTCGGTCACGGCACCGGTGAAGGCGCCTTTCACATGGCCGAACATCTCGGATTCCAGCAGGTTCTCAGGCAGCGCGGCGCAGTTCACGGCCACCCAGGGCTTATCTTTCCGCGGGCTCGTGTTGTGGATGGTACGGGCGATCACTTCCTTGCCTGTGCCGCTCTCGCCGTTGATGAGCACTGTCGCGGCGGTGGGCGCCACGCGCTGGATCATTTCGCAGACCTGCAGCATGGCGCTGTTGGAGGCGATCAGATTCTCGAACTGATAGCGCAGGGGCGCGTTGGGGTCAGTCACCACCACCGCGGTGTTGCTTTTCAGGTGCTCCTCGGCGCGGCGGACGGTGGCGAGCATCTCGTCGACTTTGAACGGCTTGGTCAGGTAATCGAACGCGCCGCTCTTCATGGCTTCGATCGCGGTTTCGACCGACGCATAGGCGGTCAGCAGGATGACCGGCATGGTTGGAAAGAGCACCTTGATCTCACGGAAAAGCGTCATGCCGTCCATGGGAGACATGCGCAGGTCTGTGATGACCAGATCGAAAGCGGATTGCTTGAGCAGCTCCAGCGCCTCCACGCCATCCTTGGCGGTGGAAGCCTCGTAGCCGTTCGCCTTCAAGAGGCTTCGAAGCAGCAAAAGGATGCGCGCCTCGTCATCGACAATCAGAATTTTGATCATAAAGAAAGTTTCCAACTCAAGAGACCCAAGGTCAATTGGCAATATTATAGACGAATCGCCTGAAAAGACAACACGGACCTTTAGCCGGGTGCGATTCAGTTTTGTTGAAAACTGAATCGCACCAAAGGAGGATTTAGGACTCCTAACTCCTAACTCCTAAATCCTAAATTGGGTGCGGATTCAACAAAGTTGAATCGCACCCTTTTAGCCGTTTCCGCCGACCACGGTGCCGATCTTGAAGATGGGCAGGAACATGGCGATCACGATGCTGCCGATGATAACGCCGAGAAAGACCATGAGGAAGGGCTCCATGAGCGAGGTCAGCGTGGCCAGCGTGACCTCGACCTCGTCGTCATAGGTCTCGGCCACGCTTTCCAGCATTTCGTCGATGCGGCCGCTCTTCTCGCCGGCGGCGAGCATGCGGATCATGAGCAGCGGAAGGAACGGCTTGCCCTCCAGCGCGGAGCTGAGGGTGTTGCCCTGCTCGACACCGCCGCGAGCTGAGAGGATCGCGCCTTCGAGCACTTTGTTGCCCATGGATTTAGCGACCACCTGCATGGCGTCGAGAATCGGCACGCCGCTGGTGAGCATTTGCGCGAACAGCCGGCAGAAACAGGCCACCGCCACCTTCTGCGACAGGACGCCGAAGATGGGCAGTTTCAGGATGAAACGGTCGAAGCTGTACCGCCCGCGGGGCGTGGCGTGCCACTTGCGGAAGCCGTAGACGGCGGCCGTTATGGCGCTCAGCAGGAGCACCCAGTGGTTGCGCATGAAATCGCTGAGGTTGACCAGCACCTGGGTCGGGCCGGGCAGACTGGAGCCGAACCCTTCGAACATTTCTTTGAAAACCGGCACCACAAAGGCGATGAGGCCCGAGGCGATGATCAGCGCGAGTGACAGGACCACGACCGGGTAGGTCAGGGCCGATTTGACCTTGCGCTTCAGGCGGGCTGAAGAATCCATCATGATGGCGAGCCGCTTGAGCACGCTGGCGAACTGGCCGCTTTTCTCGCCCGCGGCGATCATGTTGATGTACATGTCGTCGAAAATGCGGGGAAACATACGCAAGCCGTCGGAGAACGGCATGCCGCTTTCCACGTTGGCGCGCAACGTCCTGAGCACCAGCCTGAAACCGGGATGCGTGCTCTGCTCCTCCAGCGTGGCAATGGACGTCAGAATGGACATGCCGGCGTTGAGCATACTCGCCGTCTGTCGCGTGAAAGGGATAAGTTCGCGTTTTTTGATCGCACCAATACCGCTGATGCGCAGTTGGCTGGGTCGGGATTTTAAGCCTGCCATGCTCAGAGTCTTTCTTGCTTACTCGCCGCCGGTCACTTCAAGTGCCGCTGCGAGCGAGGTGATGCCGTTGATAACTTTCCGCAGGCCCGCGTCTTTGAGCGTGACCATACCCTCCTTGACCGCCAAGTCCCGGAGGGTTGACGAGGGGGCGTTAACGACGATGGCGGCCCGGATGCTTTCGGTGACGGTCAGCACTTCCATGACCGCTCCTCGGCCCTTGTACCCGATCCCGTTGCACTTCGGACATCCGACCGGCTCAAAGAGGGTCGCGCCCTGGAAGAGTTCCGGATCGATATGATTGGCGCGGAGTACCTCGGCGTTGGGCTCCGACGGGCTTTTGCATACCGGGCAGAGCTTGCGGAACAGGCGCTGCGCCTGTGCGAGAAGCAGAGACGACGCGAGCAGGAAGGGCGGCACGCCCATGTCGATCAGACGGGCGATGACGCCCGCGGCATTGTTCGTGTGGAGCGTGCTCAACACCAGATGGCCTGTCAGCGCGGCCTTGACCGCAATGTCGGCGGTCTCGCCGTCGCGGATTTCGCCGACCAGCACAACGTCCGGATCCTGCCGCAGCACCGAACGCAGCACGGACGCGAAAGTCAGCCCGATCTGCGTGTTGACATGCACCTGGTTGACGCCGGGAAGCTGGTATTCGACCGGATCTTCGGCGGTGACGATGTTCACGTCCGGCTGATTCAGGTCTTGCAGGCACGAGTACAGGGTCGTGGTCTTGCCGGAGCCCGTCGGCCCGGTCACCAGAAGAATGCCGTGGGGTTGCTCGATCGCGTATTTCATGGCCTTAAACGCGAAATCGTCCAGGCCGAGAGCCGCGAGGCTGGGCGCGAGGTTGGTCTTGTCCAACGTACGCATCACGACCTTCTCGCCGTGGATCGTGGGCAGGATGCTCACGCGGATATCGACCTCTTTCTTCAGCGCCTTCACCTTGAAACGCCCGTCTTGGGGAACGCGGCGCTCAGCGATGTCCAGATCGGACATGATCTTGATGCGCGAGACGATGGCATTGTGGAGGGAGCGGGGCGGGCTTGGGCGCTCGATCAGCGCGCCGTCGATGCGGTAGCGCAGCCGCGAGGACTTCTCCATCGCCTCGAAGTGGATGTCGCTGGCGTTGGTGCGCAGAGCCTCCACCAACATCATGTTCACCATGCGGATGACCGGCGCCTCCTCCGCGCTCTCCAAGGTCCTGTCGATGTTTTCGTCACGCTTTTGCGGCTCGCTGGTAAATTCGATGTCGGCGTCCGGCACCCTCATGACGTTTTCCATGGCCAAGCCGGGATTTTCGCTGTCTCTCCGGCTCTGAGCACGATTGAGGGCGTCCGTCACCTCTTTTTCCGAGGCGACCAGCGGGATGATTTCTAACCGCGTGGCTCTCCCGGCCTCCTCCAGCGCCAGCACGTCGAAGGGGTCGCCGAAAACCACACTCAGGCGCGTGCCCAGCTTCATCAGCGGCAACGCCTTGAGCCGTGCCCAAACCGGGAGGGGGGCCAGGTCAAGCAGGGCGGCCGGCGCCTGAAAGGAAGAGGGCAGCGTGATCGGCGTAAAATGGAAGTAGGCGGCAATCGTCAGGGTCAGCACCTCGGGCTCGACCAGCAGGCCTTGCGCCAGATAACGGTCGAGCGGACGCTTGCCTGCATCCTCCACAGCCTGCTGCAATTGCTGCGCGGTCAGAACACCTCGCTGGACGAGGGCGCTCTGAAAATTCTGATAGTGCATGGTTTGGGCCATTGAATATTCTCCATGGTAAATATAAGCAGGAATGGTGCCAGAATTCTGAGTTAGGGGTTAGTAGTTAGGAGTTAGTAGTGCAATGCCTTGTTAACTAGAGCCTGTCCGAAAAGGGTTTTGAGAATGGGTTTTCAGGGTTCGGGGTTCAGGGTTCAGGCGTAAATCACCGTGCCGCAGGCGTCTCGCTGCGGACGGGACACGGACGGTTCAGGGTTTCTAGATCAGGAGGGTCATGCGAATGCAGATTCACATCTCATGAGAAGTGAATCTGTCAAGCCGAGCGACGGACAGAGACACACAGCGTGGATTGGCGCACGCCAAGACCCGAAGACCCCAAGATGAGAAAGAGATCCTCTTCTTACCTTTGGGTCTTCGGGTCTTGGCGTGAGCCCTCTTCCACACTTCGCGAGGTGTGAATATGGACGGTGAGAATTGCGCAGCACCAGGCCGACCGTTTGGGCTGTCACCAAAGCCCTCGACAACACGGAAGAAAAGAGAGAGACTATTTCCCAACAACGGCGACACACCGACCCCTGAACCCTTTACCCGAAATGACCTTTTCGGACAGGCTCTAACTACTAACCCCGCCAAGCCGCGTGCGAGCGCCCGGCATGATTTGTGCTAATAATTTGATCTAAGGAGTTATTCGTATGGCCGAGAAGGATCCGAAACTGGGAGAGGCGATCGCCTTTTTTGAGCAGATGTTACAGACGATGCCCTTGGATCGGACCAGTCTGGAATTTCTGTCGGTTGCTTACGATCAGACGGGGCAGAGCGAGAAGCAGCGTGAATGCCTCATCAGGCTGGTAGACTGCCTCGTGCGGGAGAATGATTTAGACAATGCCCAGATCATCGCGGCGAGGTTGAGTGCGTTCCGGTTCGATCCGGACGCCTGTGCGGCGGTCGAGCGCGTCGCGGAAAAGATTCAGGGGCAGGTCATCGGGGTACCGTCGAAACCGGATTATGCGGGTCGGCCTCAGAGACTGGATAGCGCGGGCCAATCGACCGTGGCGACTTTTCAGGATACGGGGCTGGAAATTCACGCGTTGTCGCGCTCGGCTGCGGCCGCAGAGATGGAGCTGGTCTGGTTCTGGAAGGAACACGAATTCCTGCCCAAGGAACTCTGCATGGATGTGCTGCACATTCTGACCGAGCGTCCAGCCACCGACCATCCGGTTCTGATTTCGGCGCTCGCTCTTTTGGATGAGCAGCACCCGGAACTGACCGAACGCCTGATGGCGGACATGCAGCAAGCGAGCGACGTGCCGCCTCTGCCGCTCGAGTTGTTTGAACTGCAGCCAGCGGCCATGCAGGCTCTCGCGCCGAATTTTGTGCATGTCAAGGGCGTGCTGCCCTTCGCGCTTCTGGGGGGCGAGGTGCTGGTCGCGCTTCTGAACCCGCTGAACCGCGCTCTTCAAGACGAGACGGTGGCTCGCGCGGGTAAGCCGTGTCACTTTTTCTTCATCCATCCGCGGGTTTGGCAGCAGGTCGCCCAGAGCTTCGTTTGAGTCGCTTGGCTCTCGTTCAATCGGAATCTCTGTGCAACCCGCTTGCCGCGCGTCAAGATGTGCAAAGTCATTTTCCGGGAATTGCCGCTATTTCCCTGTCGAGATCAGGAAGTCTGAAGTTATCGACAAGCGCGCCCGCAGAGCGGGAATAATCGAACGAGCTAACTTTATCCGCAGATTGCGCAGATGACCGCAGATTGAATTAGTATCTGCGAAAATCTGCGCAATCTGCGGACACCAACTTGAAGTTATGGACGAGCGCTTAGGGGGTTGCTTCCGGTTGGGATTGTAGGCGGCGGCTACGTCATATAAGGCGACAGAATCGACTTCAGCTCGCTCATGGTGTATGGCTTTGAGAGGAAACCGTTGAAGGGTTCCGAGGCGAAGGTCTCGCGGATACGCGCTTCGGAGTGGCCGGACACGATCAGGGTCGGGACGCCCGGTTTGCGCATGCGCAGCGTGGCGAGCAGCCGTACGTTGTCCAGGCTTCCGATCTGGGCGTCCATCAGAATCAGCCTGATCTCGTCAGCGTGCTTGCGGAATAGGGACAGAGCCTCCCGCTTGGTCGACGCAGCCAGCGTGTCAGCACCGAGTGAGCGCAAGAGAATGCTGGTCGTCTTCAGGATGGCCAGGTCGTCTTCGACAATCAGGATGCAGGGACGCTGGGACGGGCGTGCGGCGTCGGCCACGGAAACGGCCGAAGGAGGTGCGGACTCGGGGGCCGCGGCTGCGGCCGGGGGCAGTAGGGGCGCGGAAACGGATTTCGCCGCCGGCAGCCAGACGCGGAAACTGGTGCCCTTGCCGGTTTCGGAATCGATCGCGATGCCTCCGTTGTGAGCGTCGACGATGCCGAACACGGTGGCCAGGCCTAGCCCGCGTCCGACTGCCTTGGTCGAGAAGAACGGCTCGAACAGGCGCCCGATCAGCTCGCGTGGGATTCCCGTGCCGGTGTCATCAATCTGGAACACAACGCCCGGTCCGGGAACCAGTTCGTGCGTACTGAAGAACGCTTCCATGGCGGTTTCGGTCATTTCAAACGGATAGGTGCCGATGCAGATGTGGCCCCGCGCCCCGCTGATGGCCTCCGACGCGTTTTTGAGGATATTGATGATCACTTTCCAGAACTGATGCGGGTCGGCATCGACCTGAGGGAGCCCGGGAGTCAACTTGAGTTCGAGCGCGACATTCGGGGCGATGACACGCCCCATCAGCTTCTCCAAATCCAGGATCAGCGTGTTCGGATCGCCCCGCTTGAACGCGATGCGGGTGTGTCCGGCGTAGGTCATCAGCTCTCGCGTGAGCGTTCCGCCCTTGCTTGCGGCCTCGCGGATGGTGCCGACGGCGATCGCCTCCTCGTCATCCTTCCAGGGCGCGCACCAGGTCGTGTCCACCGTGTTTTGGATGATGGCCAGGATGTTGTTAAAGTCGTGCGCGATGCCCGCCGCAAGGTTGCCAAGGCTCTCCATCTTCTCGATCTTGGCGAGGCGGTTCTCCATCTGCTGGCGCGTCTCGCCCTCGCGCCACTCCTGCGACACGTCGCGCAGGATCACCAACGCAAAGAACGGGTCCATCCGGCTGATGCGCGTTTCGAAATGGCGGTAGGTGCCGTCCGTCTCTCTGCACGCGATGACGATCATCTGGATGGTTTCCGTGAGGAACGTCTTCTCGATCGCCTTGAGCATCGTCTCACAGTCGCTCTCCGGAAAGAGCGGCGGCGTGATCGGGCGACCCGTCACGAGCCCGGGAATCGGATGCGCGTAGTCCGGCTGCTTGTGGATGGCAACCAAGTGGCCGTTGGTGTCGAAGACGCACAGACCGTCGGGCATGCCGGCGATCAGCGCGCGCTGGCGCTGCTCGATCTGCCCGATCTGCTGGGTTTTGCGAGCAAGGGTGTCGAGCAAGATGTTCACGCTCTGCGCCACAAGGCCGAACTCGTCCTTGCTGCCCCATTGCAGGAAGGCGCACTCCCCGTTCTGATGGTTCAACCCGATTTCGCGGATCTGATTCGCGAGCAAGGTCAGTGGGTTGAGCACCAGTCGCGTCTGCAGCCAGAAGATCGGCAGAATGAAAATGATGCCGACTGTGGCGATAAAGGCGGTCAGCCAGCCCAGCGCGATGCTGGCCAGAGAGGAAAAGGTGCGCGGAAGCCGGATGGAGATCGCCGTTACCTCTTTGCCCAGCACATCGTGTATGGGCAAGACCGCCTCGAACGCGTTGTCACCCAGGTGCCAGCGACCCCCTGAATAGAAGTTGAAGACGTCCTGGACGACCGGTGCGACGTTGACCGGCACGCTCTTGGGAACCTGGGCTTTCACCGTTTTTCCGCGGTGGTCGGAAACAGAGATCTGCATGCCGCGCGTGGCAGAGTTGATGCGGACCAGCAGCGGCGTGTTGTAGAAAAGCGAGCCGATGACCAGAAAGCCCGCTTTGCGGTTCTCCCCTGGCGTGATGGGGGCTGCCGCGATGAAGACCGGGGTGCCCTCGAACAGGATCAGCCCCGTGGCAGGCTTCCCTTCGGCGAGGGACTGAAACAGCGGCGACCCGGAAGAGAAGTAGAGACTCATCTGGCTGGAATCGATGGTCGCAAGAGGTTTCCCCTGCGCGAGAAAACAGCCCGTTTCAAAGGTCCCGTCCGCTTTCAGAGCCGCAGCCAGATGAATAGGCGTGCGGCCGGCGAAGGGTTCAAGTTGCTCTTGCAAGAACTCGCGGGTCACCTCGTTTCCTGCGCGCTCAAGCGCGTCCGAGGCCTGCTCGGCCGTTTCCTGAAGGCGCTGGATTTCCGCGCAGATGACCGTTTTGATGTCAGTGCCGATGGACTGGATCTCTTTCTCGGCTTCGCGGATCATATGGACGAGAATATAGCGCCCGCCGAGATAGAACACAAAGAGCAGGCCCAATAGAATGGAAGCGGTGACCAGGCCAAACTTGGTCCGGATGCTGCGGGCAGAAGCTAGAAGGGAAAAAAGACTCATAGAATACCAAGATAATTTTGCCATTATACCTACAAACCCACTTGCGAGGCAAGGTGCGAATGTAATTTCGTGGCATGCGTGCGCGGCTTTTTGATAGACTTAACCGAAAGAGCCGCACGTGGCTAAAAGCGGTACGAAGGGGGGACTTGACGATGAATCGCAGAGGGTTTCTGAAAGCGGCGTCGATAGTGGGCGCGCTCGCCCAAACGGGTTTTCGTGACTGGGCGGGGTTTCCCATGCGCAAAGGGCCGTGCATGGCGGGTTTCCGGGCGGAGCCTTTAGAGAAGGTGCGCGTGGGGGTCATCGGGTTGGGTCATCGTGGCCCCGGGGCCGTGCAGCGACTCTCCAGCATTCCCGGTGTCGAGATTACCGCGCTCGGCGACCTTTACGAGGAGCGCGTCGCCAAGCAGGTCAAGGCGCTGGCCGATAAAGGCAAGCCAGCACCCAAGGCCTATTTCGGCTCGAAAGACGAGTGGCGCAAGCTGTGCGAGTCCAAAGAGGTCGACCTGGTCTACATCTGCACGCCTTGGCTCTTGCACACGCCTATGGCCGTCTACGCGATGCAGTGCGGCAAGCACGCCGCTACCGAGGTGCCCGCCGCCGTGACGATTGAGCAGTGCTGGCAACTCGTCGATACCGCCGAGACCACGCAGCGCCACTGCATGATCTTGGAGAACTGCTGCTACGGCGCCAACGAGATGCTGGCCCTGATGCTCTGCCGCAAAGGCGTCCTGGGCGACTTAGTTCACGGCGAGGCGGCCTACATCCACGACCTGCGCGCCAGCAATCTGAACGAGGAGTCCACCGGCGGCTACCAGGCCCAGTGGCGCCTGGAATGGGCGAAGCAGCACACCGGCAATCCCTACCCCACGCACGGGCTCGGCCCGGTCTGCCAGTACATGGACATCAACCGCGGCGACCGCTTCGAGTGTCTGACTTCCGTGAGCACCGCGCAGTTCGGCCTCTCCCTCGCCGCGGCCGCAAAATACGGCAAGGGCAGCCCCCAGGCCAAGATGGCCTATAAGCTGGGCGACATGAACACCACGCTGATCAAGACCTACCGCGGCAGGACGATCATGGTGCAGCACGACACCACCAGCCCGCGCCCCTATAGCCGCCTCAACACCATCTCGGGCACGCGGGGCATCCTGTCCGACTACCCGCTGCGTGTCGCGCTCGAGCCCAAGGCCCACGAGTGGATGAGCGAAAAGGCGTTGGAGGAGCTGAAGGCCAACTATACTCATCCGCTATGGGACAAGAGCGGCGAGCTGGCGAAAAAGGTCGGCGGACACGGCGGCATGGACTTCCTGATGGAACTTCGCCTCTGCCACTGCCTGCAGAAAGGCCTGCCGCTGGACATCGACGTGTACGACACCGCACTCTGGAGTTCGCTGGTCGAACTCAGCGAGAGTTCGGTGCTGGACAACGGCGCGCCGGTGAAGGTTCCCGACTTCACCCGCGGCGGCTGGAAGACGGCCGAGCCGCTCGGCATCGTGACGGTGTGACGCGGCCTATTTCACGGTACGGAAGTACGCGATCGTCCGCGCCAGCCCTTCGCGCAGCGGCACCTCGGGTGACCAGCCGAGCAGCTCCTGCGCGAGCGTGATGTCCGGTTTGCGGCGCTTGGGGTCGTCCTTGGGCAGCGGCTCGTAAACGAGCTGGCTTCTGCTTTCGGGCAATTGCCGCAGCGTCTCCTCGGCGAGCTGCTTGATCGTGTACTCGCCGGGGTTGCCCACGTTGACCACCGGTACGCTCATCTCTTTCTTGGCAAAAAAGGCTTTGACCTTTCCAGGGGCAAGCGCCATGAAGAGCAGGATCGCGTTGACCAGATCGTCCACATACTGGAAGCTGCGCGTCTGCAGGCCGTCGCCGTAGAGCGTGATATCTTTGTTCTTCAGCGCCTGCATAATGAAGTTGCTGATCACGCGCCCGTCCTGCGGGTGCATGTTGGGCCCGTAGGTGTTGAAGATGCGGATCATGCGCACGTCCACGCCGTACTCGCGCGAGTAGTCGGCGCAGAGCGTCTCGGCTGCGCGCTTGCCCTCGTCGTAGCAACTGCGCGTGCCGATGGTGTTGACGTTGCCCCAGTAGCTCTCGGGCTGCGGGTGGATCTCCGGGTCGCCGTAGATCTCCGAGGTGGAGGTGTGGAAGACGCGCGCCTTGGTCTTGAGCGCCAGCTCCAGCACGTTCATCATGCCGAGGAACGAGGTCTTGATCGTCTCGACCGGGTTGCGCTGGTAATGGATCGGCGAGGCGGGGCAGGCGAGGTTGTAGATCTCGTCGAACTGCCCCCAGAACGGCTGGGTCACATCATGCAGCATGAAGGTGAAACGCGGGTTCTCCAGCAGGTCGTAGATGTTGGCCTTGGTGCCGGTGAAGAGGTTGTCCATGACCGTGACCTCGTGGCCTTCGGCCAGCAGCCGCCGAGCGAGATGGGACCCGAGAAAGCCGGCTCCGCCGGTGATGAGTGTTTTCTTGGTCATAAGAGACTCCTGGGGTTAGAGTGGGTCGTGGGTGAGTAGGGGACGGAGATCAGAGATCAGAGATCAGAGATCAGAGGTCAGAGGTCAGAGGTCGGAGGTCGGAGGTCGGCGAGCGGAGGTCGGAGGTCGGCGAGCGGAGGTCGGCGAGCGGCGAAGGGGCGGTTGAGCAGTAGGAGTCCTCGGCGGGCTCGTGAACACAAAGGCAGAAACTATCGTGCTTCTCAATCATCCTGCCGAGCCTTTTCCCAATACTCGTTATCGACTCCCGTAGCTCGTTCGTGACGGCAGACGGCTCGTACTGACAGGCTCCCACCGTGCAAATCCAATGCTCGGTCTCTTGCCGCTCACCGTCAGAATCGGTGAGTTTGCTCAGGAAATGTGCAGGATAGCGGCGTTTGGCCCAAGCCTCCGCAAGATTCGCTCCGATAGAGCGTGAAGATCGCCGGATCTGACTCGTCAGCGAAAAGCGCTCCTCCGCAGGCCACCTCTTTGAAAGTTCGAAGATTTGTTGCTGCAAGGCAAAGGCATCTTTGTAGACGTCCAAGTCCAGAAAGGAGTTAATTTGGCTCACTTCCGTTCTCCTATCTCCGCTCTCCGCCCTCTGATCGCTGACCTCTGCCCGCTGACCTCCGACCTCCGACCTCACTCGCGCGCGAGCGCCGCCTTCTGCATGCGGATCAATTTCCCGATACCCGACCGCGCGAGTTCACGAAGCGCGTCGAGCGAGTCTTCGGCAAAGGGCTCGTGCTCGGCCGTGCCCTGCAGCTCCACATAACGGCCGTCGTCGGTCATCACCACGTTCAGGTCGACCTCGGCCGCCGAGTCGTGGACGTAGTCGAGGTCGAGCGTGGGCTTGCCGTCGCAGACGCCGACGCTGACCGCCGCAATGAAGTGCTTGATCGGCGACGCCTTGAGCTTTCCCTGCTTCTGGAGCCACACGAGGGCGTCCGCCAGCGCCACCATGCCGCCGGTGATCGACGCGCAGCGCGTGCCTCCGTCCGCCTGCAGGACGTCGCAGTCAATGGTGATCGACCGCTCGCCGAGCAGATCCATATCCACGGCGGCGCGCAGCGCCCGGCCGATCAGCCGGCTGATCTCCGTGCTGCGCGCATCCGGCCGGCCTTTCTTGATCTCGCGCTCCTTGCGGTCCACGGTGCTGCGCGGCAGCATGCTGTACTCGGCGGTCACCCAGCCTTTGCCCTTGCCTTTAAGAAATGGCGGCACCCGCTCCTCGACGCTGGCCGTGCAGAGCACCCAGGTCTCTCCCTGCTTGATGAGCACCGAGCCCTCGGCGTGCTTGGTGAAGTGACGTTCGATCGCAACGGGGCGTAACTGGTTCGCTTTTTTCATGATGGGTTTCAGTTTAGCACACTCGGCGCGACGCGTCAGCGAAAATGGCGCCCGCTGTCGGCGGTAGTGCAAAAGCGGATTAATTGTAAAGTGCAAAAGCGGACAGTTT
>CAYMLQ010000012.1:0-42337 GCA_964390795.1 uncultured Lentisphaeraceae bacterium | reverse complement strand
TCGATAAGGCGAAACGCTATCCGGGGCGCGATTTCCACACGCTGGGCACGCGCCTGATGCCGAAGATCAGCGACAAGCTCTCGGCCGAGGTCGAGGCAGCGGTGCAGCTTGGTCAGACAGACGGCCAGTCGGGCATGGACGGGCGCGACCTTTTCGCGTGGATGACGTATGCTGGGCTGACCTATTCGGAGAAAGAGGTCTTCGGCAAGCCCAAACTGACGGGCGCAGTCCTGTATCTATCGGGTGACAAGGACAGCTATTACAAGACGGCTGACGGCAGCACGGACAACGGCTGGAACCCGGTCTTCAACCGCACCACATGGTTCAGCGAACTGTGCTCGGGAATGTATGACCAGTACCGCTGGTCCAATCTGATCTATCCGCACCTTGAGGCGGGTATTGAGCCGTATGCAAAGCACAAGGTGAAGCTTCAGGCCGGCCCGATGTTCGCGGCGGAGAAGGACAACGGCGCGACGGACAGCTACCGCGGCCTCTACACGCAACTCCGCTACGACTTCCCGATCGTCAGCAAGGTCTTCGGCAAGCGCGGCGAACTGACCGGCGCGGTGGTCGGTGAGATGCTCTGGTACGGCGATTACTATCAGCATGATACGGTGGCGGTAAACGAGGATGCGGCCTACTGGGTGCGCTTCGAGTTGAACGGCAAGTTCTAACACGCTCACGGTTTACTAACCGAAGAGACATTGTGGCTTAACACAAAAATGTTTTCATAAAACGCAACCGGGTACATCCGAGTACGGTGTGTCCGGGTGCAACCAACAGGAGAAATCAGATGAGAGTTTCGTTAATCACAGCAGGGCTGGTGGCCGCGTGTGCGGTCGCGCAGGCGCAGGACAAACTGGTGCTGGACGGCTCCACCACGGTCGGGCCGATCGCCAAGGCGTTCGCCGAGTACTACATGAGGCAAAATCCAGGCGTCAATATTACGGTGAGCGAGTCGGGCAGCGGCAACGGCGCGAAAGCGCTGCTGAACGGCACATGCGATATTGCGGATCTGTCGCGGGATCTCAAGGACTCCGAGCGTAAGGCGATGGAGGAGAAGGGTGTCAAGCCGGTGGCGCATGTGGTCGCGTACGACGCGCTGCCGGTGATCGTGCATCCCTCGAACAAGGTGAAGGGGCTGACAATCGAGCAGGTGCGCGACATCTACACAGGCAAGATCACCAACTGGAAGGACGTGGGCGGGCCGGATCAGGCGATCGTGGTGATCAGCCGCGATACGAACAGCGGCACGTTCGAGTCGTTCAAAGAGCTGGTACTCGGCAAGGATGCGAAAATCTGCGAGGGCGCGGAGTATACCGGCAGCAACGGCGGCGTGCGCCAGCGCGTACAGATGACCAAAGGGGCGATCGGCTATGCGGGTCTCGGTTTCGTGGACCGCTCGGTCAAGGCCTTGGAGATCAACGGGGTCGTTCCGTGCGCGGAGACGGTCATCGGCAAGACCTACCCGATCTCGCGTGAGCTGTTCATGTTCACGAACGGCGCTCCCGCGACGGACAGCCTGATCGCCAAGTTTCTCGCGCTGAGCCGCTCCGAAAAGGGCCGCGAGATTATTGAAGAGATTGGCTTCATCCCGGTTCCCGATAAGAAGTAAGCATGCGAACGAGCGAGCACATCCTCCTGACGGAGACGGAGAAGCGGAAACGGAAAGCAGTTGGCCTGTTGGGCAGAGCGTTCCTGTTTTCGGTGACCTCTGTGGCTGCGGTGGCTGTGCTCGCGATCATTTATTTCATTGCGCGCGACGCGTTGCCGTTCTTCCATGACAAGGGGGTCGCGGCCTTTTTCTTTTCCAAGGCTTGGTATCCTGCGCATCAGCCGCCTCAGTTTGGCGCGGCCGCGATCTTTGCCGGCAGCCTGTTGGTGACGGCGGCGGCGGTGGTGCTGGCAGTGCCGCCGGGCGTTTTTGCGGCGCTGTGTATGAGCGACGTCATGCCGTTCAGCGTACGTCAGGTGCTGAAACCGGTGATCGAAATGTTAGCGGCGATCCCGTCGGTCGCCTACGGGTTCTTTGCGCTGGTGGTCCTGGCACCGCTGCTGCAGGATCACGGCGGGCGCGTGCTGGCCGCCGCCTGGTGGGTTCTGGCTGTGCCTGCGTTCGGACTCGGGTCTGTGGTTGCAGCCGACCTTCTTGCGGCGGACAGGCTTTCGGAGCGGGCGCACCGTCTGGTGCGCGGGCTATTGACTCCGCTCTTCCTGACTGCCAGTCTGGCGCTGACCGTCTGGGTGGGGCGCGTGTTGGCGGCGTTGCAGATCTCCAGCGGCGTCAACGCTCTGAACGCGTCGGTCATTCTCGGCGTGATGGCCTTGCCGACGATCGTGAGCGTGTCGGAGGACGCGCTGCAGGCGGCGGGCCGCGAGCTGCGCGAAGGCAGCTACGCCTTGGGCGCGACGCGCGCCGAAACCTTGGTCAAAGTGGTGATCCCGGCCGCGATCAGCGGCATCTTCTCGGCTGTGTTGCTTGGAATCATGCGGGCGCTGGGAGAAACCATGGTGGTGTGGATGGCCTCCGGCAATGCCGCTCAGATACCGAAACCTTGGTACAATCTGCTGCAGCCGGTGCGCACGCTCACGGCGACCATCGCGGGCGATATGGGCGAGGCCGACCAGATGACGGGGTCGGCGCACTACCATGTGCTTTTCGCCATGGGGCTCAGTCTGCTGCTCTTCAGTTTTCTTTGTAATCTGGCGGGTGAGTGGATCGTCACGCGCCAGCGTAAGCGCTTGAGGGGGGAGTGAGTCATGCGCCTTGCGACGCGAAAATTACTTGATCGAGCCTTTACGTTCAGCGCTTGCTTCGCAGTCGCGCTGATGACGGCCTTCCTGCTCTTTGTGTTGCTTCCAATTCTCGGCAAGGGTGCGGGCGCCTATGTGTTCCGGGGCACCGTTGAAAACCGGCGTATGATGCTCGCCCAGTTCGACCGCGGCGGCGAGGCGCAGATGGCTACCGAGTGGGCGGAGGTACAACGGGCGCGGAGACCGATTTACGAGGCGGTGACCGCTTTTGAGAAAGAGCTTCCCACCTTGCCCGTCGCACGGCGCAAGGAACTGAAAAGCGCCTTTAAGGAGGTTCGTGAAGGTCTTGCAGTCCTCTTCGGACCTGAGCCGGGAGTGCCCTTGCCAGCGTTGACGCGCCGCCTGTATGGACAGACGCGCTGGGATCGTGCGAAGGTGAAGGTCAAGGACATCCTCTATGAGGAGACGTGGGATTATTCGGCCGGTGAGGGCAAGAAAGTGTTGCTCCCGAGGCAAGCGTTTTTTGAAGGCACGTCTCTCGCGCCGCTTTTTGCGCTGTTACAAACCGATCTCCGCAACCTGATGCGTCCGCGCCTGACCTTCTACCCTCGCTTTCTGACGGACAAGTCGTTCGACGCGCACTTTTTCGGAGGCATTGGCGCCGAGGTGGTGGGAACGGTCTATTTGGCGCTGGGAGCGATGCTGATCGCGGTGCCGCTCGGCATCGTTGCCGCGATCTACTTTCAGGAGTATGCCACGGAAGGGCACGTGCTTTCCTTTCTGCGCTCTTGCGTGAACACGCTGGCGGGGGTGCCGAGCGTGGTGTTCGGACTGTTCGGTCTGGCGTTCTTCATCAATACGCTACACGTGTCACCCGGCAAAAGCGTGCTGGCTGGCGCGCTCACCTTGGCGCTGCTGGTGCTGCCGACCGTGATCCGCGCCTCTGAGGAGGCGATCGCGGCGGTGCCCCGCGCCTACAAGGAGGGCGCGTTGGCGCTGGGCGCCGGGCAGTGGCGCACGGTGCTGACGGTGATCCTGCCGGCCGCGTTGCCAGGCATCCTGACGGGTACCGTGATCAGCATGGGGCGTGCGGCGGGAGAGACGGCGCCGATCATTTTCACTGCTGCGGTGAGCGTGGGCCGGATGATCAGTCCCACCGAGC
Source organism: uncultured Lentisphaeraceae bacterium (assembly GCA_964390795.1). Lineage (GTDB taxonomy): Bacteria > Verrucomicrobiota > Kiritimatiellia > RFP12 > UBA1067 > CAYMLQ01. The sequence goes on along the minus strand of CAYMLQ010000012.1, from coordinate 38,421 downwards.
TGTTGACGCAGCCAACGCCCGCGCTTTCGTGGAATCTCTATAACATCTGCACCGAGCATGAAGCCGTCGAGGAGATCCGTCATGTGCAGTACGGCATGGCTGCCACCCTGGTTCTGATCGTGCTGGTATTGAACCTGACGGCGATTCTGATCCGCGCTCGAGTCGCCAAACGGTTAAAAGGGTAGTGAAACGATGAACAGTAGTGACAATCAAACCCGCGAAGCACATGTCGAGGCCAAAGGATTCTCTGTCTATTACGGCAAACAGGAGGCCGTCAAGAAAGTTGACCTTGCAATACCTTCGTGTCAGGTGACGGCGATCATCGGCCCTAGCGGGTGCGGCAAGAGCACCTTTCTGCGGGCGATCAACCGCATGAACGACCTGATTCCCGGCTGCCGCGCGGCAGGCAAACTGGTTTTCGACGGAGAGGATGTCTACGGCAGCAACGTCGATGCGGCCGTGCTGCGGCGTCGCATCGGCATGGTGTTCCAGAAGCCCAACCCGTTTCCGAAATCGATCTACGACAACGTCGCCTATGGGCCGCGGCTGCATGGCAACGTGTCCCGAGCGGAACTTGACGAGATCGTCGAGCAGAGCCTCAAGGGGGCTGTCCTATGGGATGAGGTTAAAGACCGGCTGGGACGCAACGCGCTGGGGTTGTCGGGGGGGCAGGCGCAGCGGCTCTGTTTGGCGCGGGCGCTCGCGGTGAAGCCGGAGATGCTCCTGATGGATGAGCCGACCTCGGCACTGGATCCCAAGGCTACGGCGCGTATTGAGGAGCTGATCGTTGAGCTGCGCGGTCGCTACACCATTGCCATCGTCACACACAACATGCAGCAGGCTGCGCGGGTTTCTGACATGACCGCTTTTTTTTATGAGGGAAACCTAGTAGAATTCGACGCAACCAAAGACCTCTTTACACGGCCCCGCGAAAAGCAGACCGAGGACTACATCACCGGGCGTTTCGGTTAACGTGTGACAGGAGGCGGAAAGATGAATATGATTTTTGCGCGTGAGAACGAAAAACTGAAGGAAGCCATCCTGCGTCTGGCCGGCGAGGTTGAGATGCGCCTGACCGATGTGCTCAACGCGGTCGAACGCCGTGACAAGGAGTCGCTGCTGACCTGGATGGATCTGGACAGCGAGATCGATGAGCGAGAGGTGCAGATTGAAGAGGAATGCCTCAAGATTCTGGCGCTCCACCAGCCGGTGGCGCGCGATCTGCGCTTCGTGATCGCGGTGCTCAAGATCAATAACGATCTGGAGCGTATCGGCGATATCGTGGTGAACATCGCCGACCGCGGCGTGCGGCTCGCGGCTTTCCCTCAGTCTGACCTACAGGATCGGATCATGCGCATGGGGCGTCTGGCGCGTGAAATGCTGAAAGACAGTTTGGACGCGCTGATCGCGCTGGATGTGACCAAGGCGATCGACGTCATCAACCGCGACGACGAGGTGGATGCGCTCAACGTGGAGGTGATTCACGGCGTGATTGCCCGCGCGACGCCGGAAAATACCGGTGCGATGACCGAGTCGCTCATCCTCATTCACAGTGTCGCGAGGGATTTGGAGCGTATCGGAGATCACGCGACAAACATTGCGGAAGATGTCGCGTATCTGGTGGACGGAACGATCATTCGTCATAAGCGCGCTCAACAAACGTAAGGGATACCTATGGCAAACGAAACCATTCTGATTGTCGAGGATGAGGCGGACATCCGTGAGCTGATCCGCTACAACATGGAGCGTGAGGGGTACAAGGTTGTGGAGTGCGCCTCGTCCGAAGCGGCAAACGATGTACTGAAGCGAGCGCTGCCTGACTTAATCCTGCTCGACTTGATGTTGCCTGGCACAGACGGTTTCGCCTTTTGCCGGGCACTCAGGAGCGCAGAGCGAACGGCTAAAATCCCGGTGATCATGGTGACGGCGCGCGACGAGGACGCTGACATCGTGGCGGGGCTTGAGGTAGGGGCTGATGACTACATGACCAAGCCGTTCAGCGCGCGCGTTCTGTCGGCCCGCGTGCGCGCCGTGCTGAGGCGCCGCGCCACAGAGCCGGGCGATGAACGGACGGTGCTGACCCGCGGGCCGATCGAGATCGACCGGGCGCACCATGCGGTGACGATCGACGGGCAGCCGGTGACGCTGACCCTCAGCGAATTCAAGACACTTGACCTGTTCATGAAGCGGCCGGGCATGGTCTTCTCGCGCTATCAGATCGTGGATGCGGTCCATGGCGAGGATTATCCAGTGACGGACCGGTCGGTCGATGTGCAGATCGTGGGTTTGCGTCGCAAACTGGGCGCCTACAGTGATTTGATTGAGACGGTACGGGGTGTCGGCTACCGGATGAGAGCGGAGTAGGACGTGAATAACCGGACGCTTTTCTGGCAGTTTTTCGGGGCGCACATTCTGATCCTGTTTGCGACGGTCGGCTTTGTCGCTTTTTACACATGGTACGTCAGCCGAGACGTTTTCCATCGGCAGTGGGTGCGCGAGCTGGAGATGCAGTCCCGGCTGGTTGCGGTGCTTTTGCCGCGCGCAAACAGCACCGTTGATCATGAGGCGGTTGCGGCATTTTTCAAAAGGATTGAGCATACCGACGAGCACCGGTTTACGGTGATGCTGCCAGATGGGCGAGTGATCGGCGACTCGGAAGCGGACGCGGCGCATATGGACAGTCACAGTGACCGCCCTGAGGTGCGCGATGCCCTCGCAACGGGGAAAGGCATGAGCCAGCGCTACAGCGCTAGCGTAGGTAGGCAGATGCTGTATCTGGCGCAGCGGGTGCCTCTCGACGGTCCGGTTCAGGCCGTCGTGCGAGTTTCGGTGCCGGTGCGCACGCTGATGCGGGACATGGAGTCTTCAGACCGCGTCTTATTGGTGCTGCTGGTGGTGGTGCTGGGTGCGACGCTCGTGTTGAGTTACGGCGCGGCGTTACGCATTGTGGGGCCGGTCGCGGAGCTGAAAAGCGGGCTAGCGCGCATCGGTGGAGGCGAACTTTCGCATCGGCTGGCGATTCCGCCGGTGCCGCATCTGGCGGAGCTGGCGCGGTCGATCAACCAGACCGCCGACCGTCTGCAAACGTACATTCAGGCCCTGAACGAGGAACGCAACCTGCGAACGTTGATTCTGGCCAACATGACTCGCGGGGTCATCGCGATTGACACGAACCATGCGATCATGGATCTCAATGGCGCCGCCCGCCAGTTGCTCAATCTTCAAAACCCCGCGCCTGAAGGCACGCGCATTGGAGAGGTGACGCGCTATCCCGAGCTGCTTACGCTGATCGACGCGAGCGAAAGGCGGGACGAGCCGGTGGAGCGGGAGATGGCAACGGGTGAAACGGGTGAGATTCTGCTTAATATGCGCGCCACGGCGTTGAAAGACATGGCAGGAGCCCGCATTGGCACGCTGGTGGTGTTGAGCGATGTCACCTTGCTGCGGCGACTGGAAACGGTGCGCCAGGATTTCGTGGCGAACGTGTCGCACGAGCTACGCACGCCGGTCACCTCGGTAAAAGGATTTGCAGAAACATTGTTGGACGGGGCGATGAAGGATCCCGCAACCGCCGAGCGGTTTCTGAAGATTATTGTGCGCCAGGCGAGCCAGCTCGAGTCGATCATCCGCGATCTGCTTGAGTTGTCGCGGCTGGAGCAAAACTCGGCGCAGACGCTCGACCGCCAGATGACACCCATGGCGGGCGTTTTGAAGAGCGCAATCGAACTCTGTCAGAGTCGCGCCTCCGAGCGCGGTGTCATGCTGTCTTTTGCCTGTGCAGAGGGGCTGACGGTTGTGATGCACTCCGGGTTGATGGAACAGGCCCTGGTCAATCTGATCGACAACGCGATTAAATACGGCTCGAGTGGCGAGGGCGCGAAGGTTGATATCGCGGCAGTCAGAGAGGGCACCTGCGCACGGATTACCGTTCGCGATTATGGTAACGGCATTGAGCACAAGCACTTGGAGCGGCTGTTCGAGCGCTTCTATCGCGTGGATAAGGGCCGCAGCCGGGAGTTGGGCGGAACCGGGCTTGGCTTGGCGATCGTCAAACATATCGTGCTCATCCATAACGGCACGGTCGGTGTCGAGAGTGAAGTCGGCAAGGGCTCGACCTTCACCATCCGCCTGCCTGTGTAAGGTTCGTGTGATGCGCGCCGCGTCCGCCACCGTGACCTTTCGCCGGAACCGCCTGAGCCTGATCGGGCGGTTCTTTTTTTTGAGCTTAACCGAAATTTAACCTTCACAAGATACGAAACTTACACGGCCCTCCTATAGTCAACCCTGTTTTGAAGGATAGGCCTCGGCATTCAGAGGCGGCTTCAAAGCAGAACTGCGTTAGGCTTTCCCGCGTTGTTCGTTGCTGTCTGTGTGGGCGGTGATCTGGTGCGGCGTATCCGTGCTGGGGCGGAAAGATAACAGAGGAGTGAGACAATGAATTGTACGAAAAAAGCGTTTTTGGGCCTTGCGGCGGTATTCGCATGCGTGTGCGGCAGTCAGGCCGCGCTTGTTGAGGTGACCGGCACGCAGGTGGCAACGGCGGTTTTCAGATTGAGCGGCACGCACAATTGGACGTCCAATAACGTATACCTGCTCAAAGGCATCATCCTTGTCGGCGACGGCGCGACGGTCAATGTCGAGCCGGGTACGGTTATTCGCGGCGCGAACGAGATCACGACCAAGGCTGCTTTCAATGCGGACTTCCGACCGGGCGCGTTGGTTGTCGAGCGCGGCGGCAAGCTCTACGCAAGGGGAACGGCGGAGCACCCGATCATCATGACGGACGAGTGGGACAACCACAACCCGTGGGCCGGCCAGACCGGCACGAGCGTGACCCGTACCTGGTGGTATCGTAACGGCAGCGGTACGCAGGTCATCAATACGAGCCAAGCCTACAACTATGGCGCGATAGGCACCCTCCACGGCGCGTGGGGCGGCCTCGTGCTGTGCGGCAAGGCGTTCGTCAACTGGGATACCGTCACGGCTACCGCTAACCTCGGCACGGCTACGATTGCTGTGGAAGGCCTCGACACGGGCCTCGGTGTGGTAGGTGGCGGCAACAACGACGATGACTCCAGCGGCGCGCTCACCTACGTGCAGATCCGGTATGGCGGCTATCAGCTCGCCAGCACCAAGGAGATCAACGGACTGACCTTCTACGGCGTCGGTCGCGGCACCGAGATCCACCATGTCGAGGTCATGAACAACCAAGACGACATGTTCGAGTGGTTCGGCGGTTGCGTCAACTCCAAGTACCTCGTGGCTTGGGGCAACGGCGACGACATCTTCGACAGCGATGCCGGCTACCGCGGCAAGAACCAGTTCCTGTTCGGCGTGCAGCGCGATCTGGCCGGTACGAAGATCGAGTCCGGCGCGGCAGACAAGGGCATGGAGATCGACGGCTACGAGACCGTGGCCGGCTCCGGTTCGCTGCTCTTCTCGGCGTCGCTCTGGAACAACGTCACGCTGATCGGCAACCAGTACGTCGACGCCTCCAAGCGTAACGTCGCCATTTCGATGCGCGATAACGCCTCGCCCCAGATCTACAACGGCGTCTTCATGGACTTCGGCAGTCGTGCGACGTTCATCGAGAACCGCACGGACGCGTCGGGGAACGGCATCAACCTGAACTGCGCCGAGCGTTTCGCGACGGCGGTCACCGCGCTCCCGACTTGGACCGCGCAGAATGCGGCGGGGCAGACGGTTGGCAACACTTACTTCTATAAGGCTTCCGTGTCAAACACGTACCTCAACGCCGCGTTGGCGGCGAAGCAGGCGTGCCTTCGCGGGTCGGTCTTCTGGAATATTCCGACGGGTCTCTACCCGACGGAAGTGGGCGGTACGGCACTCAAGGCGGCTTACTCTTGGGTCGATTCGGCTGCTGGCAAGGGCCCCTGGTGTACGACCGGGCTGACCCTCTATAGCGCGTGGACGTCAAACACCGAAGGCAACATCATCGACATCTTCAGTAACAACGGCGGGAACACAACCGATGCGGACGATTCTAACCTGATGCCGATCAAGCGCCGTTATCGCACGCAGGTCGCCCGCACTTCGACCACGTCGTACGACGTGACCGAAGTCGACCCCCGCGCGGCGAACGACGCCACCTTTGGCGCTTCATATGTGCCGGACAGCTGGATGACCCCGACTACCTACCGCGGCGCGTTTAGTCCGGAGAAGAACTGGGCGCAGGGTTGGACCACGATCGCCAGCTTGGGCGCGTTCGGCACGTATACGGCCGCTCCGGCGCTGGATGAGGTTGCGGCGACGATCACCTATGTGACGAACACGGTCACGAGCGTTGTGACCAACGACGTGACGACCTATGTGACGAACACGGTCACGTCTGTTGTGACCAACGGCGTAAACGGGATCGTCTACCAGGGCAACGGAGCGCCGCTCACCTCTGGCACCGGGATCACGGCGATCGGTCTCCAGACCAGCCCCGTGCTGACCTACGGTATCACGTCGGCGGGTACCTATCAGTTGCAGACGACGGCGAGCCTGAGCCCGGTGGCGTGGACGGTTTTGAAGACCTTCACGGTCGCCGTAGCCTCCGAGCTGAGCCCCGTCACGGTCAACCTGACCGACATCGTCGGCGAGACGCCGCCCAACGCCGGCGACGCGAACTTCTATCAGTTGATCAAGCAATAAGCTCATAAGATACGTGAGTTTAAGATGAGACTTCCTGCGGTCGTGCGAGCGGCCGCAGGAAGTTTTTTTTCAGTACGCGAACATTTTCGACGCGCTAACACAATTCCAACGCAACAGACGCAAAGCGCTAACAGAACGCCCATATACTGCTCACCATTCAAGCGCAAATCGCTCATACCACGGAATTGTCGTTGTCTTCCCTGTGCGGGAATGAGGAGTAGAGGGTGCCGAACATGATGAACAACAGTCCTAGGCAAGCCGCAGCGGCAGGAGTCCGTGTCATTTGCTGGGCGCGAACATTTCTGCTTGTCGGATGCATCCTGTGGTGCGCACAAAGCGTGTGCGCGCAGGGTGGCGCGGCCGGGGCGTTGCGCATCCGCGTGATCGACCAAGACTGGGACGTGCCGCTCTCCGGAGCCACGGTGCAAGTCTTGGAGGCGGAGAAAAGGCAAACGTCTGGCGAGGACGGCAATGTCCTGTTCGACACCTTGCCGGGGGGAAGCTACACGGTGGTGGTCAGCGCACAGGGTTTCGAACGCCGTGTGTTGGCTCAAATTGCGGTGTTGCCGGGTGACGTCCGGTTCGAGGAGGTGCGGCTGGGGGCGGCGTTCACCGACATGGACGAGTTCGTGGTCAAGGACATGGACATCGGCGCTATCGGCTCGGAGCTCCAGCAGTTGGAAATCCGATCACAGAACAGCGGGCTCATGGACTCTGTCGGTTCGGACATGATGTCCAAGGCGGGCGCGAGCACGGCGGCTGGCGCATTACGTCTGGTGACGGGCGCGAGTGTGCAAGACGGGAAATACGCAGTCATTCGCGGGCTTGGCGACCGGTACACGGTAACCTTGGTCAATGGGGTGCGGATGCCGACGGCGGATAAGGATAAGCGGGCCGTTCATATGGATCAGTTTCCGTCCTCGATGATCGAGAGCGTGCAGGTAACGAAGACCTTCATGCCGGACCAGCAGGGTGACGCGAGCGGCGGCATCAACATCGTTACGAAGAGCATACCCGACGGGCTGGTGTTGAAGGCGAGCATCTCGACGGAGTATGACACCCACGCGACCGGCGAGGATAACTTCAAAACGTACGCGGGGGGCGGCAATGATTTCGGCGGCATGCGCGGTGTCGGGAGCCTCAGGTTCTGGAACCCGGGGAGTTTGGATGACCCTCGAGGGACGATGTCGAGCTGGAAAATTGACAAGAAGGAGGCTGCGAGCGGTAGTTCGGTGAACCCCGGTTCGGAACAAAAGGTAACCGCACGTCGGATCACGCGCGCCGAGGAAAAATACAGTTCGGCCATCGAGTCTTCTGCGCCCCCCATGAATGAGGGTTTCAAGTTTGCAGCGGGCGACTCATTTGGCGTAGGTGATTGGCGGCTTGGCGGTTTGTTGACGGGCTCCTACAGTCAGAAGTACAAGTACCGGAACAGCGTCAAGAGCAGTTATCTGCAAAATGCGAGCGCGACAAATGTGGTGCCGGTGACCGGTGAGAACGCTAAAACGTCTATTGAGACGTCGACCGACGAACAACTCTGGAGCTTGGGCTTGTCGCTGGGGGCTAAGAACGAGTTGAATGAGATTAAGTTTACCGGCCTGTATACGCATCAGTCCACCGACACGGTTGAGACGCGTCACGGACCGAGGGGACAGATGAACCTGACCACCAATGACATCAAGCAGGGACGCACGGTGATCGGAAAGCGGTACAACTCCATCCGGACCCGACCGTTGAGCACGGTGCTGCAATATGCGGAAAGCGCAAACGCCAGCATGCAGCTTGCGGGCAAGCACACGCTGCCTTGGCTGAATGAGGCCGAATTGGATTGGACAGGCGCTTACAATGTGGCTGAAAGCATTGAACCGGACCGGCGTAGCATCTCGGCCGGCTATTTGTATCAGCGTGAGGTTTTGGACTACAACTGTGAACGGCCAGAGAGGGACAGCGACATCAGCTCGAGCGTGATGGAGGTGAACGATTTTGAGCGCCGTTGGCAGGACACGCGCGAAGAGGCGTGGCAGGGGCAGGCCAATTTGAAGATTCCCTATTCGGTACTCGAGAACGAGGGTTATGTCAAGACAGGGGTCTTCGGCGACTACATGAAGCGGATCTATCGCAACCGCGTCTATTCGGTCACGGTGACGAACTCGATCCCTGCTGCGGACGAATACGACTACAGTCATTTCGGGTTGCTGGACAAGTACAGGTTGCCGGAAAATCTGAATCCGAAGAGCATCGAGTATGACGGCGAGCAGGATCTGACGGCGACCTACCTCATGCTGAAGGCGCCCTTGCCGGAATGGATCGAGTTGGCCGGCGGCGCACGGGTTGAGAGCACGCTGATGAAGACGATGATTCTATCGCCCGTTTCCGACAAGATCACGCTCTACTATTTGATCACGGAACAGAATGCCAAGACGGACGAAGAGAAGAAGAGTGCGGGACGTATCGGTTTCCGGTCGAACGTCAAGCCGTCTGAGGCGAATGCGCTGATCGACCAAATCGATATTCTGCCGGCGAGCGCGCTGACTCTGCGGCCCCTGGAGGATTTCAGCCTGCGCCTTGCTTACGGGGAAACCCTTGCCCGACCGACGTTCAAGGAAATCACGCCGGTGCTCTATCAGGATTACGACAATTCCCGCGTGTTCCTTGGAAACCCGGATCTGGAGATGTCGTCCCTTAAGAATTACGACGCGCGTGTCGAGTGGCAGCCGAAGGGGACTCCCGATCTGATCTCCGCAGGCGTGTTCTACAAGACGATCGCGGATCCTATCCAGTACTCGACCCGGCGCGACACGCAGGCCGGCGCGCTCGACTACATCTATCCCGAGAATTATGGCGACGCGGAGATCAAGGGTGTTGAGTTCGAGATGCGCAAGGGGCTTGGGTTTATCTGGTCGGGAATCCAAGATTTCTCGGTGGGCGGCAATCTGACGCTTCAGGAGTCCGAAGTCGAATATAAGGAGGACATCCGGAAGAAGCTGGTCAAAGCGAATGTGTACGAAGAAACGCGGACCATGGATGGGCAGTCGGACATTCTCGGCAACCTGAATCTGTTGTTTGACAATGAGGCGACCGGCTTGAGCGTGGGTGTGTTTTACAACTTGAAGGGCGAGACGTATGTCTCCGGCGATACCGCGACGGATGATACCTATGTGCCCAGCATTGTGGAGAAGGAGGTCGGGACGTTCGACGTGACATTCGGACTGAAGTTCGCCAAAAACTGGCGTTTGTCCTTGGAGTTCAAGAACCTCCTTGACCCCAAAATCGATACGCTCTATCGGACACCCTACCGTGACATCCCGAACACGACCTATCGGGCCGGTCGGGTATACGCAATGTCGTTAGGGTGCGAGTGGTAATTACTAGGGAAAGGCAAACAGCGATGAAATACGGCGTAGGCTTGGTGACGGCGTTGATAACGGGTGCCGTCTGGGCGCAGGACGAGATGGACTCTGCACGGCAGAACCTGGAGAAGTGGCTGGAGACGCAGCGGCTGATCTCCAAAGAGGAGCAGGACTGGCGCGTTGGCAAGGAGTTGCTCCAGGAGCGCGTTGAGTTGATCCGTCGCGAGACGGAGTCGGTGAAGGAGAAGATCGCCCAGACGAAGAAAGAGGCGGCCGAGTCGACCGCGAAGATCAAGGAGCTGAAGGATCAAAACGAGCAGCTCAAGAGTGCCTTGAAACCCCTCGTCGAAGACATCAAGCAGTTTGAGTTGCGCACGATCGCGATTCTGCCGTGGACGCCCGAGCCGGTGAGGCAGCGCGTGGCGCCCTTGAGCCAGCGCATTCCGGCGAACCCGGCAGATTGCAAGCTGACCCTTTCGGAACGCTATCAGAATGTGATCGGCACGCTCAACGAACTCAACAAGGCCGCCCGCGAACTTTCGGTCTCGGGAGAGGTGCGCAAGCTGGCGGACGGGCGCCAGGTCGAGGCGACCGTGTTCTACATCGGGATGTCGCAAGCCTATTACGTCAACGAAAAGAGCGGCGTGGCGGGCATCGGCAAGTTGGGGCCGTTGGGCACTTGGATGTGGGAGGAGCACAACGACATGATGGCCTCCATTTCCCATGTGCTGGGCATCTACAAGAGTGAGAAGCCTGCGGCCTATGTGCCGTTGCCGGTCAGTGTGAAGTGAGGAGACTCCAGTGATGATTAAGCGAAAGAGTTCGGAGAACACGATGAAGGTCATGTTGAGTACCGCTGCGGTGTGCATCCTCCTTGCTTCGGCGGGAGCGCAAGAGTCGACCAATGCGGTGGTCGGAAGCGCGGCGGTGGAGGCGATGCGGGTGCGCGTCGAGACAGCGAACCAGCGGCTGGCCGGTTTGCGCAAGCAGATCGCGGATGAGAAGATCCCGTTGTCCCAGTCGCTGTCGGCGGCTGAGCAGGCGCTCAGCGTGCTTCGCAAGGAGCATGACGAGGTCAAGCGGCTGGCTGACGGCGGGACGCTGGAGATGTCGGCGTTGCGCAGCGAGATCAAACAGCGCGAGACGGAGCGCAACTACCTGTGCAGCCTGTTCAACGAATATGCGCGGAACTTCGAGACGCGTCTGCACATTGCGGAGTTGGAGCAATACAAAGAGGCCTTCGCCAGTGCCCGAAGCGCGCAAGAGCGCTTGGCAACGGAGCCGGTGGCCGCTTTCAACGACCAGTTGTGCATGGTTCTGATGAGTTTGGCGCGCTTGGAGGAGATGGCGGGAGGGCTGACCTTCAAAGGTCGGGCGTCGGGAGATGACGGGCTGGTCAAGGAGGGCAAGTTCCTGCTCTTCGGCCCAGTGGCCTACTTCGTTTCGGACGACAGCCGGTTGGTGGGCGTGGCCAGTCAGCGCATCGGGTCGCTGTTTCCTGTGGTCGAGCCGTATGCGGATCCAATGCTCACGGACTTGGTGCGAAAGGTGGTCACCGAAGGGGAGGGGCAGATCCCGTTCGACGCGTCACTCGGCAATGCGCGTAAGATCGAGGAGCTGAAAGAGTCCGTGGTCGAGCACTTCCTCAAGGGTGGCGCCGTCATGTGGCCGATCCTCCTGCTGCTCGGTTGCGCTGCGCTGGTCGTGGTCTTGAAGTGGCTGTCGCTGCTGGTTGTGATTCTTCCGCGTGCGAAGCGCTTGGCGGAGCTGTTGGACGCCGTGCGGCAGAAAGATCAGGCGCGTGCGAAGACACTGGTCGCCAAGATGCGGGGAATGACCGGCCGCATGCTGAAGGCCGGCGTAGAGGTTCTGGATCAGCCTCGTGAGTTGGTCGAGGAGGCGATGTTCGAAAAGATGCTGGATGCCAAGACCAGCCTTAACCGGTTCATCCCGTTCGTGGCGGTGTCGGCGGCGTGCGCGCCGCTGCTCGGACTGCTGGGAACCGTGACCGGCATTATCTCAACCTTTAACCTGATGACGGTTTTCGGTTCGGGTGACATCAAGATGCTCTCCTCGGGTATTTCAGAGGCTTTGATCACAACGGAGTACGGTCTGTATGTGGCCATTCCGTGTGTGCTGGCGCACTCGTTCCTGTCGCGCAAGGCGAAAAGCGTTGCGGACAAGATGGAGCAGATCGCAGTGCGATTCATGTGCGAGGTCGGCAGGGTCTAGCGCAAGCGGGGTGGCCATCCAATGGACTTGGTATACATCAAACTGATCATGATGCGGCATGTGCCAGAGCTGGCTCGGCCTTGGTTCGAACAGGCGTGGCCTATCTGGATCTCCGGCGGCTGGGCCATGGTGCCGCTGGCCCTGACGGGGCTGATCATGTATCCGCTCGGCCTGAGCACGATGCTGCAGCTCGTGCTGCTGGGGGCGAGAACCTCGCCGCAGCGCGCTTGGCGCGCCTGGCAGAGGCGCCCGGAGCGGCCGAGGGGGCCGATCCAGCATATGATTGCGGAGGCGATGCAGTGCCAGACGCTGCATGAGATGGAGGCCTACTTCTCCCTGTTCCAGTCGGGTGTGATCGGGCCGTTCACGCGCAATCTCCAGATCATGAAGGTCTGTGTGGCGACGGCGCCGCTTTTGGGGCTGTTAGGTACGGTGACCGGCATGCTGATTACGTTCAACGGGCTGGCGCGCGGCGGAGGTGGCGATCAGACGATGGGGATCATCTCCAAGGGTATCTCGGAGGCGCTGATCACGACGGAGGCGGGACTTGTCTTGGCGCTGACCGGCGTCTTCATCCAATTCTTTCTTATCCGCCAGCATCAGCGTTTCGAAGTCGTGGTCACACATGTCGAGACGCTGTGTATGCGCGAGTTTCAGGAGCGGACAGTCAAAACGAGTAAAGCGGAGGGACAAGTATGAGCAGATTCCGGAATTCGGGCGGGGACGACGGTGACTCGGCGGGCATCGACATGTCCCCTCTGATCGATTGCGTCTTCATCCTGCTGATCTTTTTTATCGTGACGACCACGTTCGTGGACGAGACGGGCGTGGAAGTCGACAAGCCGCAGGCCGCGTCGTCGGTCAGCCTCGAGAAGAACAGTGTCCTGTTGGCGATTACGGCCAAGGGCGCAGTGGTCTATGGCGGACAGGAGATCGGACTGGGCGGCGTTCAGATGATTGTCAAGCGCATGCTGGAGAAAGATGATCTTCCCGTGATCATTCAGGCGGACCAGAGCGTGCCGTCAGGCCTGTTGGTCAAGGTCATTGACGAGGCGAAACTGGGCGGGGCCGTGAAGGTGAGCCTCGCCACGCGTAAGGAGTCGGCCGGGACATGAGGTTCGGTCAAAATAAGAGACGAGCGAGCGGCTTGTTCACACGCTTCGCCGCATCGGGACTGACGCTGTTGCTCGGCGTCGCGCTGACCGTTGTCCTGTTTTTGCTGCTGCCCGTCCTTCAGGACATTGGCAAGCAGAAGGTCGATACGGATGTCCTGCTCACGAGTGTGGACACGGTGGAACCGCCGCCCCCGCCGCCTGCGGCGCAGGAAAAGAAAGAGGAGCCGCCGCCGGAGGAGGCGAAGCCGCCCGAACTCACGGAGAGTGCGCCGCCGTTGGATCTCTCGCAGTTGGAACTGGCTCTCAATCCCGGCATGGGAGACGGACCGGGCGGTGACTTCGTGGTCAAGTTGTCGGTGGCCGGAGCCGAGGGCGGCGGTAGCATGCAGTCAAGCGACGACATCTTTTCGCTGGCGGATCTCGATCAGGCGCCGCGCGTGGTCTTTCAACCTGCGCCACAGTACCCGCCTGAGATGAAGAAAAAGAAGATGCAGGGCACGGTGCATGTGCTGTTCATTGTTGACAAGGACGGTCGGGTCAAGGAGCCCAAAGTCCAGAAATCCGATAACCCCGCGTTTGACAACGCCGCGCTGGGCGCAGTCAAGCGCTGGCGCTTCGATCCCGGCAAGGTTGGCGGCGAGGCGGTACAGTTCCGCATGCGCGTGCCGATCACGTTCGCACTTTAAGGAGAAATCGATGAGACGGACAAGTATATTCATAGTGACCACCCTCGTCGCCGCGCTCGCTCGCGCGGACGAATGGATTGACCAGCCGGAAACGTTTTGGAAGGAGCCCGCGTTCCAAAAAGCCTTCATGGGTTCCTATGGCATGCGCGCCGAGATCGAGCCGCGCGTGACGGTCGTCGAAAAAGAACTGATGGATAAGGTGATGAAGCTGATGGCAGAGGAGGGCGGTACTGCCAAGGCCATTGTTCTTCTGGAGAAAAACATCAAGCCTTCGTCGAGCGCGGTGTTTGATTTCACGCTCGCGAACATCCACTTCCAGGAGGATCGGCTCACGAATGCGGTCGCCTGCTATCAGGCGGCGATCGAAAAGTTCCCCTCCTTTCAGCGGGCACACAAGAACGTGGCGCTCATCCGCATCCGGCTGGGTGAGTTCGAAGCCGCAATCGAACCTCTGACCACGTGTATTGAGCTGGGGGTGAACGACGGGCTGACCTACGGCCTGCTCGGCTATGCGTATACCATGGTAGAGCAATACGTCTCAGCCGAGAGCGCCTATCGGTTGGCCATGATGTTCCAGCCCAAGACGCTTGACTGGAAACTCGGTCTCTGCCGCACGCTCTTTAAGCAGCAGAAGTTCGGCGAGGCGATCGCGATGTGCGATGAGCTTCTGCGCCTCGATCCGGCAAAGGAGGACTACCTTCTGCTGCAGGCCAACGCCTATCTCGGAATGAAGCAGCCGATGCGGGCGGCGGAGATCTACGAGCTGCTCGACCTGTCGGGAAAAACGCCGGTGGCTGCGCTCCATACGCTGGGCGACATCTATGTCAACGAAGGGCACATCGACCAGGCGGCCGACGTCTATGGTCGCGCCTTGGCGCGCGACGCCAAACCGGATATCGGACGGCAGCTCAGGAACGTGGAGGTTCTCACCAGCAGGAGCGCCTACACGGCGGCCGCGGGGTTGCTAAAAACAGTTGCCGACCATGCGGGCGCGTCGCTGTCGGACGAGCAGCGCAAGCGGATGCTCAAACTGGAGGCGCGTTTGGCTGCCGCACGGAACGAGGCCGGCGAGGAGCAGGCACGGATTCTCGATGAGATTGTCAAACTTGATCCGCTGGACGGCGACGCGCTGATCCTGCTGGGGCAGTTCCATTCCGCGACCAATATGGAGAAGGCCATCTTCTTTTTTGAACGTGCAGAAGGCCTTGAAAAGTTCGAGGCGGACGCGCGGCTGCGCCACGGCCAGCTTCTTGTTAAAAACGGAAAGTATCAGGAGGCGCTGCCGTTCCTGAAGCGGGCGCTGGAGCTGAAGCCGCGCGAGGACGTCCAGCGCTACGCCGAGCAGGTTGAGCGGGCGGCGCGCCGGAGCAGCTAATATCGCGTCGGCGCTTAACAAAGAACACACATCGAAAGAATCTAATCCTCATGTGGCCATGCATAATAGGCGGTATCTGAAACGGCTTTAGGCCGGCTGAAGGATGGACGTTCAGAGTCCTTTTCCAACGTCCTTCACGGTGCGCCGGGTGGCGTATCTGCCGGTCACTTTTGGGGTGGTTTGCGCAAGTGAACCACCCCATTTTCGTGTCGAAAGGTACAAAGGTTAATGTAGATCTCATGCGGAACACATGCCACTGCAACACGTATTTCGCATGATGGCGTCATTCCGCATTTCAACAGGAGGTCACGGTATGCTCATCCTAAAACGATGGCTCATCTATTTTAAGAAAAGGGCGTCAAAGAAGAAACCGCCGCAAGACATTTATGCGACAGTCGCCCAGCGTGCCGATGGTGAAAAAATATCGGAGGGGCCGGGTATACCCCAAAAAGGCCCTGCGCATTTCATTCCCTTTCCAAAATGAGTAACGCGAAGCCGGCACCTTAAACGGGTGCGATGGCACCGTAGAATGAAGAGAGAGGCGCTTGCAAATCCTTGCAAGCGCCTCTCTCTTCTATATTAAACTCACTCCTTACCAGGTGCTGATTATAGTCTCATAGGAAACTTCTACGCTGTGTTCATCAATGAACAGCATACCAGCAGAAACACAGGTCAAGAGCGGAGTAAACAATGTCTTTTATAGAGATGAATCGCCTTTTATTAATAACAGTCGCCACAGTCCTGACTGGTCATTGTGCGGAGCGGCCAGCGACTTCAGAGGGATGGCGTATCCATGTGGACTTGGCCGCCGCCAAGCGGTCAGCGGGCGCGGAGTGGGTCAGAGTCCGGCCGCTGGCGAAATTGCTCGCACGCGAAGTCGTGCCGGGATATCGGGCGGATGACCTCTGGCAGTCTGGCACGAGCCTCACACTGGCGACCTCCCCCGACGGCGCTTGGAGCAATGCCGTGTGGGAAGCCGAAGGCGACTGGGGAAGCGACCTTCTGGCGACAGTGGAGGCGCTTCCGCTTGCAGACGCCGCAGGGTCGGCTCGCAGATCCATTTCGCCGCTTCCCGAAGTCGCGCGTGACCGCCTGCCGGCGGCAGGCGCAGTGCCGGACGCGACGATGTCGATTCGGGCGCAACGGCTGTCGAGCGGACACGCCTGTGCGATCTCGCGCGACGGGAACAAGCTGCGGATCTCAGCCGACGCCAAACGCCTGGCGGACACGAAAGCCGTCCAGCTTCAGCGGCCGACCATTGCGGCAGCCGACGGCGCCTGGCTGACGGCGGTCTGGACGCCCGCCGCCCCGACTGGCGCGTTCAGCCGAGCCGAAGTCAAGGCGCGAGACAGCGAGGAGGGTGGCTTGCGTGTGGAGGTGACGCTTCAGGCGCTCAGCGAGTCGGCCGCCGAGCAAGGCGAGCGCGGCATGGCCGGGCTGCTGCGGATGTTCGAGAACATGTATGACGAAGTGATCACCTCCTCGGTTCGCGATTCGCTCAGGGTAAAGAGGGATGGAAAAACGGTACACGCGGTGTTTGAAGTACCCGCCCGCGCCTTCAGCGGGTTGGAGGGTATCCGGGCGCTCGGCCAGAAAGAGGTGACACCGTGAAGCACAGCAAGCAGGAGCGAGTGCAGGTCAGGACAACGGAGGCGCTCGGGCGGACAGCCGCCCTCGTCTGGCTTGCCGCCGGGTTCGCGTGCGCGGCCACTTCGCCTTTCACGGTCGTCACGCTGCCGGACACGCAGAAGTACAGCAAGAGCTACCCGCAGAACTTCGACAACCAGACCGCCTGGATCGTCAGCCAGCGCCAGGCGCTGAACGTCGTGTTCGTGACCCATCTCGGCGACATCACGGACAACCACGACGATCTGGTCCAATGGAACCGGGCGGACGTGTCGATGCGCGTTCTGGACATTGCGGGCATCCCCTACGGCTGCTGCCCAGGAAACCATGACTTTCACTATGGGAACGGCAGTTCGTCGTCGTCCTACGATCCTTCCCATTTCGATGCCAGCGGCACGAACTACCGCGCTTTCTTCGGCCCGCAGAGGTTCGCCGGAACGAGCTGGTACAGGGGCTGTTCGCCGTCGGAACTGAGCAACTACCAGATCGCGGAGTACGCGCCGGGTCAAAGTATCCTCTTCCTGCATCTCTGCGTCGAAACGCCGCCTGCCGAACTGGCTTGGGCGCAGGGGGTTCTCAACGCGCACCGCGACCTTCCGGTTTGGGTGACGACGCACCGCTACATGCAGAATGCGGAGCAGTACGCGGGCAGCATCGGAGCACCGCTGGGCGTGCTGGCGGGTCGTTTCCCGCAAGTCTGGTACGATGTGGCCGAACAGCTCTATATGCCCGGAGGAACCACCTCGGAGGCGTTCTTCCAACTCTTCGTCCGTACCAACAAGAACATTTTCATGGTCCATTGTGGCCACTTCCACGGCTGGTTCAAGCAGACCTCCGCAAACAATTGGGGCCTGCCGGTTCAGGAGATCCTGACCGACTATCAGGACGCGCCCAACGGCGGCGACGGCTGGCTGCGGTACTACACCTTTAACGAGCAGGCGGACGGCTCGTTCCGCGTCGACGCGCGGACCTATTCCACGACGCAGGGCGTTTTCGGCGACCCGGGCGCGCCGTTCGGGGATTATCCGAGCCAGTTCAGCTTCACCGTGCGGCTGTCGGACTACGTCTACCGGCCCAATCAACTGGCGCTGAGCCTGCGCCAAGGCACCGCCGGATACACAGGCGTCACAGACACGAGCATCAAAGCCGCTAACGCCGGCAGCAGCTATGGTGCGTCCACGATCCTGGACGCGGATGACGACACCGAGAACGGACTCGATTTCGGCGACGAGCCTGCGGCCCAAGCCCTGCTCCGGTTCGACAACCTGTTTGCCGCGCCTGTCCGCGAGGGCGACGCCCTGCCGACGCGCATCCCGACGGACGCCGCCGTCGACCGTGCGACGCTGACGTTCTACATCCTCGACGATGTCGACGCTGACGTGGTCGGCAACATGCCGGACGACGCGTTTCGCATCTTCCGGCTGAACACGGGCTTCTCCAACAACTCCACCTGGAACAGCGTGGGCGGCGGTATGTACGGCTCCCGCGTGGGTCCGCAGATCGCCGTCTTCAACCCCGACAACGTGCCGGACGGCAACGAGGTTCGCAGCGAGGACGTGACGTCGGCCGTGACGGCATGGAAGAACGGGAGCCCCAACCACGGTTTCCTGCTGACCACCTGGCCCCGTAACCTGAGCTGGTTCGACGACGGCGTCGAGATCGCCTCCAGCGAGCACGGCGACTCCCTCAAGCGACCCAGCCTGGCGGTCGACGCCACCTACTCGGTCGCCAACATCGCGCCGACGGTCACCCTGTCGCTGAATGCGACGGCCACCACGGTGGACGAGGGCACAGTCCTCCAGATGAGCTTGGGCGCAAGCGACCCGAACCCGGCCGATCCGCTGGTCTTCAAGATCAACAGCGTACCCTACGCCACGCTGACCGGCTCGGGCAGCCGCACCTTCGACGTCTCCTTTCCCGACAACGGCTCGTTCGTCTGCGCGGCCACGATCCACGACGACGAAACCGCCGTCGCCGCAGGCAACGTTACGGTCACGGTTCGCAATGTTCCCCCGCGTTTCGCCCGCGTCCCCGCCGACACCCTGCTGCCGGACACCGCTCCGCTCTTCACCTACCGGGCCGAAGCGGTTGATCCCGGCGCGGCCGACATCCTCACGTTCGCTTGGGATTTCGACAACAATGGGACGTGGGAGACGCTGGGTGCTGACGTCAGCAACCGCTTCGCGGGCACGGGCGTCTTCCCGGTCGGGCTGCGCGTGTCGGACGACGACGGCGGCACCTGCGCGACGCAATTCATCGTGCGCGTCGAGGCCGAAGCCTCGGTCGCCTACCACGACGCCTTCACGCTCAACGAGGATCAGGTTCTGAATGCGGCCGCGCCCGGCTGCCTCGCCAATGACCGCAGGCGTTTGGGAGCGGTTCCGCAGGTGGTGACGCCGCCTGTGTACGGCACGCTCGTGCTAAACGCGGACGGCTCCTTCACCTACGCGCCCGCTCCCAACTGGAACGGCGACGACACCTTCGCCTACGTACTGGCCGAGGGCGCTGCGGTCACCGCGCCCGCGACGGTCGCGCTGCATGTGGGCGCCGTGCCCGACGCTCCGGCAGGCTTGTCCGAAGTCTACTTCGCGGCGGCCAACGGACTCTTCGAAGTCGGCGCTCCCGGCGTGCTCGCCAATGACTCGGATCCCGACGGAGACGGGCTACAGGCCTGGCTCATGCGCGGCCCCGATTCCGGCGACGTGACGCTCGACCCGGATGGCGGGTTCCTCTATCTGCCGTATCTCGGGTTCAAGGGAACGGATACGTTCGACTACCTGCTCCGCGACGATAGCGGCCGCAGCGGCGGGCTGCTGACCGTAACCCTCCACGTCTTCAATCCCGCGCCCGTGCCGGCGCAACCGCTGACCAACCTGACGACCGCTGCGACCGTGTCGTTCGGCCACGCTCTGCCGGCCGCGGCCTTTACGGACGACTTCGACGGCGACACATTGGTCTGGAGCGTGACCCGTGCGGACGGCAGCGAGCTGCCGTCTTGGCTGACGTTTGCTCCCGCGACGCGAACGCTGGCCGGCACGCCCGCCGTCAGGGATGCCGGGGTTCTCGACCTGCAAGCCGTCGTGACCGATTCGGACGGTGCCACGGCGGCGCAGTACTTCAGTCTGACGGTGCTCGCACCGGTTGTCAGGACTGCCTATGAACAATGGGCCGACGAAAGCCTGTCCGCCTGGGCCGGCTCGGAACGGGGGTTCGAGGCGGACGCGGATGGCGACGGCCTCGCCAACGGGTTCCCCTTCACCTTCGGCGGGGCGCTCACTACGCAGGCGCTGATGACGGTCCGCTGGGACTCGGCAGGGCCGTGGCTCGCGACGCCAGTCGCGGTGGGCGGGCGCACGAACGACGTCGACATCCGCGTGCGGGCCGCGCACGCCCTCGGCGCGGGGGCGTCATGGGATGTGCCGGTGGTCGGGCCTTCCCTGTCGAACGGCCTGTGGCAGTGGCGTCTGCAGGATCCGGCGACGCAGGCCTTCTTCAGGCTTCAGCTCCAGTTGAAAGCGGTTGAGGGCGCAGCGGCGTCCCATTGAGAGGACAACAATGCTTATGAAGACCCGACATCTGTATCTCCGGCGCACGAGGATGAACACCGTCAACCTTCTCGTCGTCGCCGCGTTGGCGGCGGGCGCGGCAACGGCGCGGGCCGGACTGCATTTCAAAGAGCAAGCTGCGGAACGGCATGTGACCAACGCCGCAGCCCACGTCGAGCACGCGTTTCCCTTCACGAACACCGGCTCGCAGACGGTGACGGTCGAACGTTGTATCCTGTCGTGCGCGTCCTGCACCAGCGTGCGGGCAGAGCCCTCCGTGGTGCCGCCGAAGGGGCAGGGCCGCGTCATCCTGAAGGTCTCTCCAAAGCGCGGCGGAGGCGCGATGACGGTTGTTGCGCATGTCCTGACCGACGAGGGCGTGAGCGCGCTTCAGAGCCTGCGGCTGACCGTGGTCAGCCCGGAAGGGCCGACCGAATCGGCGCGCGCGGCCGCGCGCCTCGCGAAACGGCCAAGCGCCGGACTCGAGCGCAACGAACCCGCCGGCTTCTGGCGGCTGACGGCGGCGGACATCTGGTTCGACGCGGCTGACGGCGAGAAACCAGTACTCGAAGCGGCCGAACGGGAGGTCATCCTGAACGAGGACTTCCCCGTCGGGAAATCGTCGCTGCGACTGCGGCCCGACCGTACCTTCCAGCTCGACACCGGCCGGCATCGCGCGGTGGGGAAATGGTCCGTCAAGGGCGACACCTTGCCGTTGAATATCGAACCGCCCGGCTGCACAAACAAGACCTGCTGGAAGGTCTGGGCGCTGGAAGCGGTCACCGCGGAAACTGATCGCCTGGTCGTCGACCTGCCGGACGAGGACGAGGGTTCGCCCCGGATGCTCCGACTCGCATTCAAACGTGAAGAACGCACTGAATAGGAGGATGAACATGACACTGACGAAAACACTGCGCACGCATCTGGCGCGTGCCTGTATCGGCGCGCTGAGCCTGTTCGCGATCCGCGCGCAGGCCGACTACATCGACTACACCGTCACCCTGAACCGCCACTGGCACAGCGAGTACGGTTCCAGCGGCGGCAACTGCTGGGAGACGGGCAGCGAGGAATTCAGCGGCAAGAGTTCCTTCATGTTCAATAACGACGGTTCGTGGCTGGGAGGCACCTGTTACACCATCGACAGTAACGGAGACGGTACCAAGACGATTAACGCGCAGATTGTGAACCGTACGCTCCAATCCGATGCCAGCGTGCTGGACGTCTATCTTGACGCGTGGGAGGACGACGGCGGCAACCGGTGCAGCTACGACAGCGGCGACGACTGCCACACCGCGAGCACGGTCTTGGATAACCTGACGCTCGCCAACGCCTCGTACCGCGGCGTTTCGCACGAGTACGGCGGCTACGGCAGCGATGACCATAAAACGTATTTCAGCGTCTGGTGGGACTGGAGCCTGCCCGCTGAGCCCGCGTCCGCAGCCGCAAGCGCCCTGGCGCAGACCTCCTTCACCGCGAACTGGAGCGGCCCGTCCGGCTACCGCGTGACGAACTACCGGCTCTATGTCGCTACGGATTCCGGCTTCGCCAACCACGTATCGGGCTTCAACGGACTCGATGTCGGCACCGCCACGTCGCGCTCGGTCACGGGCCTGACTCCGGGACAGACTTATTACTACCGCGTCACGGCCGCCAACGAGCGCGGCACGAGCGGCTATTCCTCGTCCGGCTCAGCGCTGACCCTGCCCGCCGCACCGGGCGTGGGCGCGGCCACCGCCGTGAGCGCCAACGGCTTCACCGCCAACTGGTCCGCCAGCGCGGGAGCAACCACGTATTACCTGGACGTCGCCACGGATATGGGCTTTACGGACTTCGTCGCCGGCTACAACAACCGCGCCTGCGGCAGCGCCTCCAGCCAGAGCGTGTCCGGCCTCGCCTCGGGTTCGAGTTACTACTATCGCGTGAGATCCTCCAACGCCAGCGGAACCAGCGGCAATTCCACGACCCAGTCGGCGACCACCCTGCCTGCCGCGCCGGTGACGCTGGCCGCGGACACGGTGGGAACCTCCAGTTTCCGTGCCCGTTGGAACCCCGCGACCGGCGCGACCGCGTACTACCTGGACGTCGCCACCGACGCGGGCTTCACGGCCTTCGTTGCCGGCTACAACAACAAAGCCGTCGGCGCGAACACCAGCGAGCCCGTCGCGGGCCTGTTGCCGGCCGGGACGTACTACTATCGCGTGCGGGCCGCCAACGCCGGAGGCACCGGCGCCAGTTCCGCCTCGCAGACGGTCGCCCTGTATTGCGCGGCGCCCACCGGGCTGACCGCCTCGGACGCCGCGGTCGCCGATCGCGTCAACCTGTTCTGGTCGGCCTCAGACGGCGCGACCGGCTATACGGTCTACCGGCACACGTTGAATGACAGCGCGACGGCCACGCTCATCCACTCCGGAACGGACACCTTCTTCGCTGACACGGGCGCGCTGCCCCACACGACCCACTACTACTGGGTTCGCGCCGTCAACGCGGCCGGCGACAGCGCCTTCAGCGCCTCGGACGCGGGCAGCCGCAAGAACGCCACGCCGACGAGCCTCACGCTGAGTAACAACAGCGTACACGAAAACGCCGGGGCCAACGCGGCGGTGGGCAGCCTGGGCGGCACGGACGCGGACGATACGGTCTTCACCTTCACGCTGGTGAGCGGTACCGGCTCGACCGACAACGGGCTCTTCAACATCAGCGGCTCGACGCTGCGCGCGACGGCCAGCCTGGACTTCGAGACCAAGCCGTCGTGCAGCGTTCGCGTTCGCGTGACCGATCCCTACAGCGCAACGTACGAGAAGGTGTTCTTGATCCAGGTTGCCGATGTCGCGGAGCCGCCCGTCATCGAACAGGGCGATCACCTCTCGACGGTGATGGACGAGGACGGCGTTTGGACGCCGCCGGTACTCACTGCAAGCTCGGGCAGCGGCACTTTGACGTGGAGCCTGGCCTCCGCCCCGACCTCGGGTGTCGCCACAGTCGGCGGCACAGGCTCGGCTCCGACGCTCGCGTATGTTCCGCCGACCAACTGGTTCGGCAGCGTGAGTTTCGAGGTGCTCGTCGAGGACGCTCAGAGCCAGTCGGATGTCATCGTCGTGCAGGTCGATGTGCTGCCTGTCAATGACGCACCCGCCTTGTCCGTCACAAACGTCCTGACGGTGGCCTTTAACGGCACGGTCGGTCCGGAGGCGATCATCGTGACGGATGTCGACTCGGACGAGGCCTCCCTCACGCTCTCCGCCAGCAGCGACAACCCCGCCCTGCTGGCCGACGCGGCCATCGTCTTCGGCGGCGAGGGCACGAACCGGACGGTCACCCTCACGCCCGCGACCAACCGGGCCGGCACCGCGACCATCACAGTGACCGTATCGGACGGCGCGCTGACGGCGCAGGCGAGCTTCACGCTGACGGTGGAGAAGGGGGCCCAGACCATCGCCTTCCCGGCCCCCGCCGACCGGATCTACGGCGACGCGCCCTTCGCGCTTGAGGCGCTGTCCGACTCGGGGCTGCCGGTCAGCCTTGAGATACACTCCGGCCCCGCCACGCTCGAGGGCGCCCTGGTCACGCTGACGGGCGCGGGACTCGTCACTCTGCGTGCCACGCAGGCCGGCGACGCCAACTATGAGGCGGCATCGGATGTCGAAGTCAGTTTCGCCGCCAGCCCCAAGGCGCTTACCGTCACGGCGGACGCCAAGTCGAAGACCTACGGCGACGCCGACCCGGCGCTGACCTACGCGGCCGACGGCCTCGTGGACGGCGACACCCTCACCGGCGCGCTGACCCGCGCGGCGGGCGAGAACGCCGGTGCCTACGCCATAGGCCAGGGCACGCTCGCGGCGAACGCCAACTACACGCTCGTGTTCACCGGCGCGACCTTCACCATCACGGGTGGCGCGACCGCTCAGGACGTGTACGACCAGTGGGCGGACGCGGCGTATTCCGCCTATCCCGCGGACAAGCGCGCCTTTGAGAGTGACGCGGACGGCGACGGTGTGCCCAACGGCATCGCGTACGCCTTCGGTGACGCGCTGGCTACGGTTCCGCTGCTGACGCTCGCCCAGGTGTCTGGCGACATGGCTGCCGTCACGCCCGTCATCGATCCGGCGGCTGCGGCGAACGTGACCGTGGTTGTCGAGGCCACCGCAAGCCTGGCAGCACCGGAATGGGCGTTGCCGCTGCAGGCGCCCGAAACGGCCGGCGGCACACTGCGCTGGCGTCTGGCCGCGCCCGCGCCGCAGGCCTTCTTCCGTGTGCGCGTGTCGTTGCGGGAGCCTTGATCGTCAAGAGCCATACAGCGAGACAAGCAAGCCGCATGACCACGCACTGCACAGAGGAGGCCACCGACGACCCGGACGGGGCCGCGTCGCCGGCGCGGCGAGCCCTTTGGCTTGCCGCGCTGGGCGTGGTCGTCGCGGCGGCGGCCGTGCGCGCCCTGCATCTGGCCGCCGACAGCGGCAGCCCGTTCTTCGCGGTGCGAGGGCTGGACGCGGACCGCTACCACGAGTACGGCTTGGGGTGGCTGGCCGGCACCTGGCCTGCGGCGGGCAAGCCGTTTTTCTGGCCGCCGCTCTACGGGTTCTTCCTCGGATTCTGCTACCGTGTCGTGGGCACGGACGCGCTGGCGGTCAAAGCCGTGCAGTGCGGCCTGGGCGCCCTGACCTGCGGCTTGGTCTACGCGCTGGCCTGGCGGCTGTTCCGCGACCGCACCGTCGCGCTGCTCGCGGGATTGATCTGCGCCTTCCACGGCGTACTCGTCTATTACGACGCCCAGTTGCTGAGCGCTTCGCTCGATGTCTTTCTGACGGTCTCCGTTGCGCTCGCGCTCACGGTAGCGTGGCAGACGGGGCGTCTATGGGCGTGGCTCGCGGCCGGACTGTTGCTGGGGCTCTCCGCGATCAACCGCGGGGGTGCGCATCTGACGGCCGCCGCCGTGTGCGTTTGGCTGCTGGCTGCATGGCGGTACGGCGGCAGGCGGACCGAAGTCGCTTTCTCACCAACCCCACTCGTATCGCTGGGCGTCTTCGCTCTGGCGTTTCTGGCGCCCGTCGTGCCGGTAGCGCTCCACAACGCCCACACCGACGCCGCGGGCGGTTCCGGCCATTCGCTCTGGGCATCGCCATTCCTGGCGGCCAACGGAGGACTCAACCTCTACCTCGGCAACGACCCGGCCGCACGGGAACTCAACCGGGTCACGCATCCGCGGCACTTCGCCTTCTACTGGCGCACGCGCAACGAGCCGCGCCGCGAAGGGCTGCGCACCATGGCCGAGGTGAACCGTTACTGGCTCAAACGCACCTGGCGGGCGGTCTCCGCCGCTCCCGGCGCGTGGGGTCGGTTGATGGCGGAGAAGGTGTATGCCCTCGTGCAGGGAGCGGAGACGCCCCGCAACAGCCTGCTCTACGGACACCGACGCTATTCGCCCATGCTGGCCGGCCTGCTCTGGAAGCGGTGGATCGCCTTTCCGAACGGGCTGCTGATCCCGCTCGGCCTGACGGGACTCGCGCTCACGGCGTCGCCGCTGCGCGCTCATCTGCCGCTCTTCCTGCTCTTGGCGACCTCGGCAGCCGTGGTTTTGGCGGTCTTTGTGGCCGACCGCTACCGGCTGCCGCTGGTCGCCTGCCTATCGCCGTATGCGGCCCGTGCGGCCGTCTCGCTCGGGCGCTCCCTGCGGACGCGCGACTGGTGCCGCTTGCGCGTGGCGGCGCCCCTGCTCACGGCGCTGGCGCTGGTCTGCAACCTGCGGGTGGGTGCCATGGAGGCGTCGCCCGGCGCCTTCGAGTTCGCCAATCTGGCGGCGTCGCTGGAAACGCGCGGCGCGCTCCGCGACGCCGAGGCCGCCTACCGCCAAGCCCTCACGCTCTCCGCCGACCACCCCGCGGCGCTTTCGGGACTGGGCTACCTGCTGCAGAAGTCCGGGCGCATGCGAGAAGCCCGTATCCTGCTCGAACGCGCCGCCGCGACGGAGGCCGCGCCCGCGACGCTGAGCGACCTGGCCAACTTTTACGCCGAGACCGGCGAGACCGTCCTGGCCGAGACGTACTACCGCAAGGCCACGGCGGCCGATCCCTCCGATCCGCTGCCCTGGAGCAACTGGGGCGTGCTGTACGCCCAGACCGGGAAGACCGCCGAAGCGCTGCCGTTGTTCGGGCGCGCCGTCGCCTGCGCCGAGCCGGTCGCGTCGTCCCGATACCGGGTCCAGCTCGGCTCGGCGCTGGCCACCCTCGGACGGTTCGACGATGCCGCCGCGGCGTTTCGGGAGGCGCTGAAGGCGCAGCCGCGCAACGAGACCGCCCGCGCCCTGCTGCGGCAGATCGAAGGGGCTTCCCGCGCTTCCGGTTCGACTTTACCGCCTTCTTCCACCCATTTGACAAACCCACATCTATCCGAAGGAACTCAACCATGAAGCTCACGAAACACCTGCTGGCCCCTCTTGTGGGTCTCGCCGCGCTGCTGCTGGGCACCTGCACGGCGCAGGCCCAATACATCAACGTCCAGGTCAACTTCAACACGGTCAAGCACTACGAGACCTCTGCCTGCTGGGAGAGCGGCGATGAGGAATACACGGCGCTCATCTACGCCAACCTCGACGGCGGCGGCTGGCAGGGCGGCTCGTGCTTCCAAATCAACAACAACGGGAGCTGCACACAGGGCATCAACTACACCCCCATCAACACGACCACCCTCGCCACCACGCTCGGTACGCGCCTCTACGCCTGGGAGGACGATGGCGGGAACCGCTGCAGCTACGACAGCGGTGACGACTGCAAGAACGACGACAGTTGGGCCCACACCATCCGCAACCTCAGCCGCGCGACCTGGAATGCCTTCAACGACTACGGCACCTCGAACCACAAGTTCAGCTACAGTATCTACTGGAACTGGATCGCGCCCCCTGCGCCCGCCATCGGCAGTGCGTCGAGCGTGGCCACCACCTCCTTCACCGCCAACTGGAGCAACTCGGACGGCAACTACCGCGTCACGAGCTACACGCTCTACGTCGCCACCGATTCGGGCTTCGTGAATCACGTCGGCGGCTACAACGGCCTCGATCTGGGAACCGCGACCTCGCGTTCCGTGACCGGCCTGACCGCCGGGCAAACCTACTACTTCCGCATAACCGCCGCCAACGAGGCGGGCACCAGCGGCGTCTCTGGCACGGGCAGCACAACGTTGCCAAAATACGACCAGACCATCACCTTCACCCAGCCCGCCAACAAGACTTACGGTGACGCCGCCTTCGCGTTGAGCGCCACGGCCAGTTCCGGACTGGGGGTGACATTCAGCTTGGTTTCGGGGCCGGCCACCGTGACCGGCGGCGGCACGGTCACGCTTACCGGCGCGGGCACCGTGACCGTCCGCGCCTCGCAGGCCGGCAACGGCAGCTACAACGCCGCGCCCAACGTGGACCGGAGCTTCACGGTCAACAAAGCGCCTATCCTCTGCAAGCCCGCCGACGCCTTCAGCGTGCAAGGGCTGCCGCAGCCGCCGTTCACGATCAGTTTCCAAGGCTTTGTCAACAACGAGACGGCTGCCGTGCTCGACACGCCGCCGTCCGCCGCGAGTTCCGCAACGGCGGCTTCGCCGAAGGGAACCTATCCGATCACCTGTGAGGGTGGCGCTGACAACAACTACGATTATGTGAGGCAGACGGGAACCTGGCGCATCTTGGAACGCGCGACCCTGATCCGCGTGCGTTGAGAACCGGCGTGCGACGCTAAGATAACGGAGGCGCTTGCACAAAAATTACTCAAATCAAATTTGGCTTTCACACCGCGATAACGTAAGAACGGCAAAGTATCACTCATTTGCAGGACGTGTCTGTACAAGGCCGCGTGACCGTCAGAGTAACGCCACGATCAACCAACCCCAGAAAGTTTACAAGCATGCAAACGCAACGCACGCCGCATCCGTTTCTCACCGCCGTTCGGTCTCTCCGCCGCGCCGTCCTCCTGGCGGTGCTCGGCGTCGGCGCCCTTACGGCGACCGCGCAAACGCCCTCCGGCTACTGGAACTTCGACCTAGCCAACCGCGAGCAACTCATCTCCGGCAGCGGCACACTGACCAAGAACGGCACCGGCTCCACCACCACCGGACCGAACGGCGCCACCGACGGGGCGGTCCAGTTCAGCGGCAACGGCGGCTGGTATCGCTGTAATCACGGCATGCCAGCCAATGGAGGAACGTCGAGCTATGTCCGCCAGTACACCCTGATGTGGGACTTAAAGTATCCGAATTCAGGCACGTGGAAGTGCCTGTTACAAACCAATGGCGACAATGCTAACGACAGCGATCTGTTCATCAAGAACTCCGGCACCGCCGGCACCATCGGCGGAGCCTCCGGGCTCGGGGGGTATTCATCCAACGCCACCGCCGCCAACACCTGGTATCGCATCGTCATGACGTGCGACACGACGCTCGGCTCCGGAGACGTGAAGATCTATGTCAACGGCTCGCTCTGGTACACCAGCACCAAGAGCATCAGCAGCGACGGCGCGTATGCGCTGGACCTGGACGACTTCCTGATTTCGCGCGACAACGACGGCGAGCACGACACCATGGTGCTGAGCGCCTTCGCCACCTGGAACAGCACGCTGAGCGCCGCCCAAGTGGCCACCTTGGGCACGACCGCCAACGTGCTGGTGAAGAACAGCCAGACGGTGACCTTCACCAACCCCGGCACCAAGACCTACGGCGACGCGGCCTTCGGCCTGAGCGCCAGTGCCAGCTCCGGCCTGGGCGTCACCTTCAGCGTGGTCTCCGGCCCCGCCACCGTCGACGGCAGCACCCTCACGCTCACCGGCGCGGGCACGGTGACGGCCCGCGCTTCCCAAGGCGGCGATGCCAACTGGAACGCGGTCGCCAGCGCAGACCAGTCGTTCACCGTCAGCCCAAAGAGCGTAACCGTCACGGCCACAGCCAAGGCCAAGACCTATGGCGACGCCGACCCTGCGCTGACCTACGCGGCCGACGGCCTCGTCGGCGAGGACGTGCTCAGCGGTGCGCTGACCCGCGCGTTGGGCGAGAACGCTGGCGCCTACGCCATCGGCCAGGGCACGCTCACGGCCGGCGCCAACTACGCCCTCGCCTTCACTGCCGCAGACTTGACCATCGGCAAGGCCACGCTCATCTGCCGGGCTGCGGACGCGACCCGTGTCCGCGGCCAGCCGAATCCGGCGTTCGCGATCACGTATACGGGCTTTGTGTTCGGCGAGGACGCGGCGGTCCTCGACGAGGCTCCCACGACCTCGACGGCAGCCACAGCCGCCTCGCCTGCCGGAGCCTACCCGATCACAGTACAGGGTGGCCAGGACGACAACTACGAGTTCAGCAGTGAACAGGGTACGCTGCAGGTGTTTGGCCGCGGCACCCTGATCCGGGTCGACTAAGGCGGGCGGAGAACGCATCTTCCAACATTCCAATGAAGGTATCGACAAAGGACCGCGCACGCATGAAAAACAAGGCTCTCGCAATCTGTGTCCTCACGCTGCTGCTCGGAACCGTCCGCGCGGCACCCGTACCCTACGGTATCTGGGATTTCAACAACAACCTGAACCGTTCGGGCGGAGCCGGCGGGAGCATGGCGTCCGGCGGGACGGTCAGCTACGTCGCCGGCGTCGGCGGCAGCTACGACACGACGGCCATCCAGGTCGCGGCCGGCAAGAGCAACTACCTCAAGTGTACGCACGGCATGCCCGCCAACGGCGGCGGCTCGTACGTGAACGAGTACACGCTGATGTGGGACGTCAAGTACCCCAACTCGGGCACCTACAAATGCCTGCTGCAGACCAACCCGAGTAACAGTAACGACGGCGACTTCTTTGTGCGCAACTCCAACGGAACGCTGGGCTCGCAGTCGCAGATGGGTGGCTACTCCACAAGCGCGACCTCGCCGAACACCTGGTACCGCGTGGTGCTGGTGGTCGACAGCTCGTCCGGCGCCGGCGGCAACGACGTGATCGTGTACGTTAACGGGTCGGTCTGGCGCACCAAGTACGACATCAGCGTCGACAGCACGCTAACGCTGGATCCCTCGTTATTCCTCTCCGAGGACGACAACGGCGAGGACGACACGCTCGTGATCGGCACCTTCGCCTGCTGGAACTCGCCGCTCAGCGCGTCCGACGTCGCAGGCCTGGGTGCGGTCGGCTCCAGCATCAGCCACCCGGTGATCGCGCAAGGCGACACGCTCAGCCAGACCGTGACCGAAGACGGCACCTGGGCTTTCACGGTCAACGCCAGCGACCCCAACGCCGACACGCTGACCTGGAGTGTCGTCTCCGGGCCTGCGCACGGTACGGTCACCGGCATCTCCGGCACGGGCTATTCGGTCAACGCCTCCTACACGCCCGCCGCCGACTATTCGGGAACGGACACCTTCGTGGTTCGCGCGACCGACACCACCGGCCTGAGCGACAGCCTGACCGTCACAGCCACCGTGACCTCCCTGAACGACGCGCCGCGTTTCAGCCGGGGCGCCGACCAGGCGGTGAACACGGGCAGCGGGCTGGTCACGGTGCTCGGCTGGGCCACCGGTATCGATGACGGCGATCCCGCAGTCGCCCAGAGCCTGACCTTCATTGTCGCGAACGACAACACGGCACTCTTCAGCACGCAGCCCGCCCTCACCTCCGGCGGCACGCTGAGCTTCACGCCGGCCCCCTTGGCCTCTGGCACGGCGACCGTGACGGTCACCCTGACCGACGACGCGACGGCGGGCGGACCGGCCCAGACCTCGGCCCCGCAGCTTTTCACGATCACCGTGGTCAACACCGCGCCAACGGTCAGCGCGATCGCCGACCGGGCAATCTCAGAAGGCGCCTCGACCGGGCCGATCAGTTTCACCGTGGGCGACGCCCAAAGTGCGGCCTCGGCCCTGACGGTGACGGCGGCCTCCGACAATACGATTCTCGTCCCTAACGCGAACATCACGTTCGGCGGAGCGGGCGCCAGCCGCACGGTGACCGTGACGCCCGCAGCGGGCCAGCGCGGCACGGCGACCGTGACGCTGACGGTCTCGGACGGCGCGCTGAGCACGCAGACGACCTTCACGCTGACCGTCACAGGCTCGGGCGGCGCGAACGATCACACGTTGGTCGTGACCTCCCTCCACGGCGGCGCGAGTCCGTCGGTCGGCACCAATACGCTCGCTTACGGCGTGCCGGTTCTTTGCCAGGTGACCAACTCGCCGCTGGAAAGCGCGGGGGTCCAGTTCGTCTGCACGGGCTGGGATCTGACCGGCGGCGCTCCCGCCATCGGCGCGGCGTCGAGCTTCACGCTGGTTCCGACCAACGACATGCAGCTCGCCTGGCGCTGGGGGACCAACTACTGGCTGGAACTCGGGGTTTCGGGCGGCGGCGAAGTGAGCGAGAACTCCGGCTGGTATGCCGCCGGCGGCAGCGTAACGGTCGAGGCGACCGACAACGCAGCCTGGCGCTTTGCGGGCTGGATCGGTGACACGGGCGGGTGCTCCATCGCGGGCGCGAGCCTCACCGTGCTGATGGCGCGGCCGCGCGGCCCGGTCACGGCGCTGTTCGAGTCGTCCGACCTGACCCTGACAATCGGTGTTGTCCCAGGCTCCTGCGACCCCGTGCCGGGAATCCACACCTATGCCAACGGCGCGTCCGTGACCTGCTCGGCCAGCGACCGCACCGAGGGGCTGACGCAGTATGTCTGTACCGGTTGGAGCCTGCAGGGTGCCGCACCGCACGCAGGTTCGGGGCGGATGTTCACGGCGTTCCTCAAGCGTAACGCCTCGCTGGCCTGGCAGTGGCAGACCAACCACTGGCTCGACACCGCGGTGAGCGGCAACGGCAGCGTGTCGGTCGCCGATGGCTGGAAGCCCGCCGGCGTGCCGGTCGGCCTAGTTGCTGCGCCCGGCAGCGGCCAGCGTTTCGTGAGCTGGAGCGGCGACACGGCCGGCTGCACGGTTGGCGGCAACCGCCTCGTCGTGCCGATGGACCGTCCGCGCGGCCCCATTACCGCGACCTTCGCCGCGGATGCCGCCTTCACGATCGTCGCCTTGCCGGACTCGCAGAACTACTGCACCTCCGGACGCCACGGCATCTACGACGGCCAGTGCCAATGGATCGTCGATAACATCGCTTCGCGCAATATCCAGTTCGTGACGCACCTCGGCGACATCGTCAACACGGCCAGCAGCAGTACCGAGTGGAGCTACGCCGCCGCAGCGATGAACATTCTCAACGGCCAAGTGCCCTACAACGCCTGCCGCGGCAACCACGACATGGGCAGCCTCTACCTCACGCATTTCGGGCCGAGCGCGGCACGCTGGAAGAACGGCGGCGTGACCTATGACTGGTACAAGGGTGCCTCCCCCAGCGGTAACAGTTCGTACCAGATGATCACGTACGGCGGCCGGACCTTCCTCTTCTTGAATCTGGACGTCGACGGACCGGGCTCGCTAAACGATGTCGGCACGGAAATCGGCTGGGCGCAGTCCGTGATCAACACCCATCGCGGCGTGCTCACGATCCTCAGCACGCACGACTATCTGGCAGAAGTCGGCGGCAGCGGCAACACCGGCTCCGGCACCGGCGCTCGCGGCCCCTGCGTCTCGGCTTACGTCAGCGGCGGACACAGCGGTCTCTGGCTGAGGGAGAATTTCGTCCTTCCCAACAACGAGATCTTCATGATGATCTGCGGCCACAACTTCGCGCAGTACAACCTCGCCCCGATCAACCAGGCGGGCAACCCGGTGCATGAGATTCTGGTCGACTACCAGACGCTGCCCAACGGCGGCAACGGCTTCCTGCGCAACATGTCCTTCGAGCCGGCCAGCCAGCGCATCATCAGCACGACCTACTCGCCATACCTCGGGCGCGACATGACGCGCCCCGCCAACTCCACAGACTCGCAGGGAATGCTCGAACTTACCGACTCGCAGGGCAGCGCCTTCACGATCAACTTCGACTTCGATCACCGCTTCGACGGCGACCTGGCGGTCGTCTCGGCCTATGGCCCTGTGACGCCGGCAGTCGGCATGCACGCCTTCGCGCCCGGCATGCCCGTTCTCTGCCAAGCGGCCGCGACGGACGACGGACAGACGCGCCGCCGCGCGACGGGCTGGACGCTCTCCGGCAGCCAGACGGGCTCGGGCAGCGGCGACCGGAAGACCGTGACGATGAACGGCGACGCTCAGCTCGTCTGGCAGTGGGCCACCGACTACTGGCTGGCGACGGCGGAGGTCGGCGACGGACAAGTCTCCGTGCACAGCGGCTGGCAGCCGGCGGGCGCGGTCGTCAACCTTCAGGCCCTCGCGGACCCGGGCGCGGATTTCGTCGGCTGGAGCGGCGACACGGCCGGCTGCGAGGCCGCGGGCGCGACCTTGAGCGTGCCGATGAACCGGGCGCGCGGCCCGATCACGGCGCAGTTCACCTCGCAGACGTCCACGCCGCTCTACACGCTCACGGTGGCGTCGGCCGAGAACAGTGTCAGCCCCACGCCGGGCAGCTACCTGTACACGTCAGGCGCCGTCGTGACGTGCAGCGCCGCGCTGACGACCCTCGGCGGCACGCAGACGGTGTGCACGGGCTGGGCGCTCAGCGACGGCACCAGCGGTCAGGAGACCTCCCTCGCCGTGAGTGTGGCGGGCGACCGCACTCTGACTTGGTCCTGGTCGCGGCGCTTCGCGCTTCAGACCGGCGCCGTCGGCCCGGGCGCGGTGACACCGCAGGTGGGCTGGCTGGACGAGGGAGCCATCGTCACGCTCGTCGCGCAGCCCTCCGACGAGGCGGTCTTCGCTGGCTGGGAGGGCGACCTCGAAGGCCTGTTGGCGACAGGACCGTCGCTGACTTTCACGCTGGCCCGTGCGCGCGGCCCGGTCACGGCCCGCTTCGCCTACAACACCCACGAGGTGACGGTACACAGTGTGCACGGCCTCGCCTCTCCCAGCGGCACGGTCAGCGTCGCGCACGGCACGCTCGTGACGAACGCGGTGGCCGACGAGGTCTCCGGCGGCTGGCGCTACGTCTGCGCCGGCTGGCGTCTGGCAGGACACGAGCCTTCGAGCGGCACCAGCAACTGCGTGGTGTATGCCTGCACGAACGACGCCTCCCTGACCTGGCTCTGGACCACGCAGGTGCTGGCCCGCGTCGCCATCGAAGGCGGGGGCCTGGTCACGCCGCTGGACGCCTCCGGCTGGCACCGCTACGGCACCAACCTGACGCTTCAGGCGCAGCCGTCTCGCTGGTACCGGTTCGACCGCTGGCTGCAGGACGCCGGCGGCGAGACGCCGGGCGCGGCGTTCACCTTGAACGGGCCATTGAACGTGACGGCGCGCTTCGTTCCCGAAACCACACCGGCCGGAACGCCGGTCTGGTGGCTGGATCAGAACGGTCTCGCGACAGGCAGCCTGACCTATGCCGAGGCCGACGCGAGCGACACGGATGGCGACGGCTTCACCGCCGCGCAAGAACGGCAGAGCGGCACCGCGCCCGACGACCCGGCCTCGGTCCTGCGCATCAGCGGCCTCGCGCCTGCGGAAGGCACGCTGTCGTGGCGCTCGGTGGCGGGCCGCACGTACGACGTGCTCTGCAGCACCAACCTCGTGGAGGGGTTCGTCACGCTCCTGACCGACATCCCGGGCCAGGCCGGGCAGACGACCGTTGCGCTGCCGCTGATTGACGCGCCGCAGGTGTTCTGGCGCATCTCGGTGCGGGCACCCGTCGCGGTCGAACCGCCGCCCGCGTCAACGAACGCCGTGCCGCTCGCGTCTGCCGCCGTGTCCGCCGGCACGTTTGTTATGGGCGACGACATCTCCGCGCTGGCGGTCGAGAAGCCGGCGCACAGCGTGACGCTCAGCGCGTTCACGATCGACCGGTTCGAGGTGACGCGGGCCGCCTGGCGCACGATCGCGGAGTGGGCCAACGCGCACGGATACGACTTGCCCGCGGACCCGCAGATCGACGACCAGGTCCGTCCGGACGATCATCCGGTCACCCCCGTGAGCTGGTACGAGGCGGTCAAGTGGTGCAATGCCCGCTCGGAGCTGGAGGGCCGTACGCCGTGCTACTACGCCGACGCCCAGGGCGCGTCCGTCTACCGCACGGGAACGGTCGACCTCGTCGCGGCCAACGTCAGCTGGAGCGGCGACGGCTACCGTCTGCCGACCGAGGCGGAATGGGAGTACGCGGCGCGCGGCGGTCTGGCCAACGCTCAGTACCCGTGGGGCGACGCGAGCCCCGACCCGCGCGCCAACCAGTGGGAGTACTGGGTGCGCGAACTGGACGTCTATCCGGGGGAATACCCTTGGACCACGCCGGTCGGGCTGTTCGACGGTGGCCAGACGGTGGCAACGGCCCATCAGCCCGCGCCCGACACGGCCAACGGGTTCGGTCTCTACGACATGGCGGGCAACGTGATGGAGTGGTGCTGGGACCGCCGCGGCGCCTATCGCGCGCAGGCGGATCAAGACCCGCGCGGCCCCGACAGCGGCGAGGAGCGCGCCCTACGCGGCGGCAGTTGGTGGAACGAAGACGTCAACACGCGCTGCGCCTTCCGCTACTTCTATCTGCCCGCCGGCGATCCGGTCTACGGCTCGATCGGATTCCGTTGCGTGCGGTGCGCAACAGGTTCCCGATAGGGATGAATCAAGGGAATTGAAGGCAACAACAAAAGGGAGCAACACGACATGCTGACCGGAAAAATAGTTCGTATCAGATGGGTTAAGCCTTATCACGAGGCGCACAACCATGTGGCGATCGGCGAGGTCTTGTATGATTCACCCAGCTATCTCACGTTGCGCTGTAAGACGTATCACTTCGGGAGTAACGTCGGCGGAACAAAGGCCCGCCTGATACCGGATCGTTTTGTCTCTGGCATTGTCGAGGGAGAAAAGGCCACGCGGTCGGTTCCGTGGTCGCGGATCGAGGTCGTGAACGAACTTCCTGCGGACACGGACTGGGATGTTGCGGCTGATATTGATGAGGCCGGCCTCTGTGTGCTGGCCAACTCGTACAAAACGGTCGTTACGCGTTCACGGGACACCCAGCCCGTTTAAGACTGCCATCGGGGACGTATCGGGACATCAGGACAAAGCGCCTACTTAGTGGCCAACTTCGACAAGGTACGCGATGAAACACATTCTGCTCCTCACGGTGCTGGTTGTCGGGCTTGAAGCGCGTGCATCGGAACACATGAACCACGCGGAGATATTGAAGAAAATTCCGGAAGCGTTTCTCGCATACGTCGGTGGAGCCGTCCCTGATCGGAACGGACTGGTGGGGCATAACCGCGAAGGTTTCAAGGCCAGCGCTCTTCAGCGCGGCGCGACGCTGACGCTGGCTATCGCTGCTGCCCGCGGAGACAGGAAGCGCGCCGACGATTGCTGGCGTGCCGTCGATGCCACCTTTGCGCATCAGACAGAGGAGGGGCACTTCGGCGATCCTGCCACGAGCGTTGCCCAAAGAAATGAGAGTGGCTATGCCGAACCAGGCGCCGGAGGTTATTGCCTCGAAGACTCGGCAACAACCTCAGCGGTAATTCGCTTGCCTCTTCAGGGGGAGCGGTCAGGTTTAGCTGCCGTGGGCCTCTTGCTTTCGGCTTCACGTCCATACAGGTTTTCAAAGGGGGCTCCCGAATGCCGCGTAAGCCCTATCATAGGGTTTGAGTAACAGTGTAAGAACTGCCCGAGCCGCGGCAGCAATTCTAAATTTGACTTCTCGTTCATGCGCAGCGCAATGAAGGTGACGTGCCTTGAAGTGTGTTGGCGGTAATCAAGTTTTAACCACAGCCCAACACGACTCCAACACTGTGTCGCTATCGTCAACGCATGGTTCGATATTTTTGGCTACTGACCTTGCCGTTCCTGCTTGTGTCCGCAAACGCAGACGTCTTCGATGAGGCGGCCATCTTTAAATCGGCTGTCGGGCGATTCCAGCCATCAAAACCCGCCGCAGTCATGTGCTACGACGTCAACTACACCTTGGCGCATATTCGGTTGAAACGGGTGGCGGGCGCCACGATCAAGGCCATCGAGGGAACGTGGCAGGGGCTGGACGCTAATGAGCGCATTCCCGCTTACCTGATCGACTTCCAAGTCGCTTCGCCCCGGACAGGAAAAGGGAGCGTCAGGCTGACGAAGCGCACAGTCTGTGTCCTGTCGATGCCTGACTTGAAGATCATCCGATATGTCAAGAAGAACGATGAGGTCATCAAACCGTTCTTCGGAGGCGAAAGGCGCACGAACTACAGCGAGGTCTACGATTTCGAGTCCGGCGCTCTGAGCTACCGGCATTATGACCAGCTCACCGGCGCTGTGGGATCAAACCTCGTGAATATGGCCGACATGCAGACGCAGAGCAAGGAAGTCGCTGATGTGCTTCAAGCCCTTTATGCCGCATACCAGCAGCCGTCTGCGGCAGGTAAGGTCTGTGAAAATAAGGTTCATTTCAACGTGGACGGCACCGTCATGTCGTTCGAACTCAAGACCAGAAAGGGGCGTGTATCGGTTCCTGCGCTGCCTCACAAAATAGGAGCCCTCTTCGCCGACATCCAGCCCGTCAAGGGGAGTGACGGTGTCAGCGAGAGCTTCTCAATGTGGTGCGTCCCCTTCCGTGAGTTCGCCAAGGAAAAGCGTGATCCGGCTCTTTGCCAGCTCGCAGAAGCGAGCCAGACATATTCAATGTTGCCGCTGTCAGGCGAATATGCCCTCTTTCTTGGCTCCCTTCAATGCACGTTGACCAACGTTTGTGCGGAAGTGAACTGAGCGAACCTAACAGTGATCTTACGCTGACCGAACGCGGCTTCAACAATAGGGTGTTATTCACTAGCATCCCATAGGAGCTGAAAACGGGCACACTGCCCCCTTTCCCCCGT